>DEPS01000117.1:0-37897 GCA_002358875.1 Lachnospiraceae bacterium UBA3386
GGACTGCCCAATTATATCATCGAGACAGCAAAGGAACAGCTCAGCCAGGACGCAAAGAACTTCGAGGATCTCCTTGCGGATCTCGAGCAGTCCCGCCAGAAGATACGGGCCCAGCAGGAGGAAGCGGACCGCCTTCGGGCGCAGCTCGAACAGGACCGTAAAAAACTCCGTGACCGGGAGCAGCAGTTTGAAAACCGGCGCAAAGAGCTTCTTCAAAAAGCCAATGAAGAAGCCCGGGATATTCTCGCAAAGGCAAAGGAAGAAGCGGACCAGGCCATCTCCGACCTCAGGAAGGCCGCCCAGAGCGGAGCAAACGCGGGAAATCTTTCCTCCATGGAGCGCACCCGCACTGCCCTCCGCAATAAGGTCAATGAGAAAAATACTTCCGTGAAGCGCCCTGAAGAACCAGCCGCCCATACAGGAAAGAAACTCAAAGCCTCCGACCTCAGTGTAGGAGACCGTGTAAGGGTCGTCTCCATGGGCCTTGTCGGCACTGTCAGCGCCCTGCCGGACAAAAAAGGGAAGGTCATCGTCCGCTGCGGGATCCTGCAGAGCAAGGTCGATCTGTCAGACCTTCGCCTCATCGCGGAGGACGCCTTCGGCAATCCGGCAGGCTCCGGAGCTTATTCCTCAGGTACAAACAATAATAATTCCGGCAGCGCCATACGCCGCGCCTTCCGTGACGCCGACAGGGCTGCCGAGACCGGACGGAAAATGGATCTCTCCCGCGCAGGAGCAGTATCCCCCGAGATCAATCTTCTCGGGCTCACGACCGACGACGCCATCTACAGACTGGATAAATATATGGACGAAGCCCGCGTCTCCCATCTTCAGAGCGTCCGTATCGTCCACGGCAAGGGTACAGGAGCCCTGCGCTCCGCTGTCCAGAATTACCTCCGGCGCCAGAAATGGATCAAATCCTACCGTCAGGGGGATTTCGGCGAGGGCGACGCCGGCGTGACCATCGTCACCCTCAGAGATTGACGGATCTTTTAAAAAGGAGCTCATCATGGTTGCAAAAAACAAGATCCTCATTGTCGACGACGACGCCAATATTGCGGAGCTGATCAGCCTGTACCTCGCAAAGGAATGCTTTGACACACAGGTCGCGGGGGACGGAGAGTCTGCCCTTCGCGCCGTGAAGTCCTATCAGCCTGATCTGATCCTCCTGGACCTCATGCTGCCCGGAATTGACGGATATCAGGTCTGCCGCGAGGTGCGCGCCTCTTATGACACTCCCATCATCATGCTCTCCGCAAAGGGGGAAATCTTTGACAAGGTCCTGGGCCTGGAGCTTGGCGCGGACGACTATATGGAAAAGCCCTTCGATTCCAAGGAGCTGGTCGCCCGCGTAAAGGCGGTCCTTCGCCGCTATAAAGCCCAGGCCGCCGCGCCTGCCGCCTCAAAGGAACAGGAGGACAAAATCGTATCCCACCCGGACCTTGTCATAAATCTGACAAACTATTCCGTCACCTATAAGGGACAGCATCTTGACATGCCTCCAAAGGAGCTGGAGCTTTTTTACTTCCTGGCCTCCTCCCCCGGCCGCGTCTACACCCGGGAACAGCTTCTGGAACAGATCTGGGGTTATGATTATGTCGGGGACACGCGCACTGTGGATGTACATATCAAGCGGATACGCGAAAAGACCGGTACAAGCCCCAACTGGAAGATCTCCACGATCTGGGGAATTGGATACAAATTTGAGAAAATATAAATTTTAGAAAATCAGGTAATTATGCGAAAAAGACTCTATCTGAAGATCATTATTGCCTATATTCTTTTCGGCCTTTTCGGTTTCATCGCTGTCGCGACAATCATCTCAAGGCTCACGACCGACTACTGTATCCGCGACAGGGCGCGCAGGCTTTACGGCCAGGCGACCCGTATATCAGATACCTATGCAACCGACCTGTATAATTCCAATGTTTCCCTCGATATCGTGCAGTCCCAGATGGAGGCCCTCTCCGCCTACATGGACACAGAAATATGGATCCTGAACCCCTCCGGACTCATGATCGTCAACTCCAAAAAAGCCCCTGACCCCGCACAGGAAACGGTCGTGGAAAACTTCGACTCCACTGCCATTGCAGGCAATTATTACACCATCGGTACCTTCTTCGACTCCTTTGATGAAGAGGTCCTCAGCGTCATGGCGCCTATCACGAGCCGCTTCAAGATCCGCGGATACGTGGTCATCCATCTTCCCATGGACGAGATCCGCCAGGATACTGACGGCATGCTCAATATTTCCTATATGATGCTGGTCATCCTCCTCGTCCTCTCCCTTATCATCCTGCTTTTTTTTACAGAATATGTATACCGCCCCCTTCAGCATATCATCGCCGCCGCGGAGCAGTACGCCCTTGGCAACATGCACTACCGAATCCGTGTTGAAAGAGAGGATGAGCTAGGATATCTGTCCGCATCTCTGGGATATATGGCGGATACGATCGCCCGGGCGGAAGACGACCAGAAGAAATTTATAGCCAACATCTCACATGATTTCCGCTCCCCCCTTACCTCCATGAGGGGCTTCCTCGAGGCCATGCTGGACGGGACAATTCCCCCGGAGCGCCATGAACGCTATATCCGCATAGTCCTTGACGAGGTAGGACGCCTCACCAAGCTCACGAACGGCCTCCTGACCCTGAATAACCTCAATACCGGAGGCATCCTCCTGCACCGGACAGATTTCGATATTAATGCCACCATACGGGCCGTCGCAGCCTCTTTTGAACAGATATGCCTTTCCCGGAGGATCCACATCCGCCTGTCCCTGACCGGCAGGATCCTCTATGTAAATGCCGACTTTGAAAAGATCCAGCAGGTCCTCTATAACCTCATCGACAACGCCCTGAAATTCAGCCGCGAAAATTCCGATATCACCATTGAGACCACAGAGAAGGGAGAGACCATCTTTGTGTCTGTCCGCGACAACGGAATCGGCATCCCAAAAGAAGAGCAGAAGCTGATCTGGGACCGCTTCTACAAGACTGACCTCTCCCGCGGCAAAGATAAAAAAGGGACAGGCCTGGGCCTGTCCATCGTGCGCGAGATCATCCGCGCCCATGAAGAAAATATCAACCTTGTCAGCACCGAAGGCGTCGGAAGCACCTTCACCTTCTCCCTGCGCCGGTCCGAACTCAACGACGAGCTCAATGAAAACGGAGAACCCTTCAACGAAAGCTGAAGTCAGCCATCCCTACGGGATGGACCTGAAAAGTGCGGATGAAGTGTCCAAAAAATCTCTTACATCCTCCACTTCAGCCTGTGCAGCTCACCCTGCTTTTCCAGGCCGGGAAAACCGTTCTGCCGCAGCGCCTCGTACAAAACGATGGCTGCGGCATTTGACAGATTCAGCGACCGGGTTCCGAACCCCATTGGAATCCGGATACAGGCCTCCTCATGATCCGCCAGGATCTCCTCGGGAATGCCCGCGCTCTCCTTTCCGAACATGATATAATCGTTCGGCCCGAAATCCGCCTCGCAGTAAAGCCTTTTTGCCTTCGTCGTGGCATACCACAGACGGGGAACGCGCTCTTTACTGTCCTGTCTGTAGGGATCCTCTCCGAAATTCTCCAGGATAAAATCTTCATAATCGAGGTATCTGTGTACGTCCAGCTTACCCCAGTAATCGAGCCCCGCCCTGCGGAGCTCTTTTTCCGTGATTTCAAAACCAAGAGGCTCGATCAGATGAAGGGATGTATTCGTGGCGGCGCAGCTGCGGCCGATATTTCCTGTATTTCCCGGTATTTCCGGTTCATATAACACAATGTGCATGGATGCTTCCTTTATAAAGCTTTTTTCTCACAACACCTGGGCGTTTATCAATTAAAATGAAGGTCAGATATAAAATCTGTCCTTCACTTTAAAACATGCATTCTTAATTTATATTCCTGTTTCTTATCTTCACCCCTGTTTTTTCTCTCTGAGCTTCCCCACAAATCTGGACAGCCTGGTCAGGGCCTTCCTGAGGTTGTCGATGGAATAGGCATAGGAAATTCGAAGGAAGCCTTCTCCGCTGTCCCCGAAGGCAGTGCCGGGAACGATCGCCACCTTTTCCTCCTCGAGAAGGCGGGCGGCAAACTCCTCGCTCGGCATTCCGAATTCCTTTATGCAGGGAAAGACATAGAATGCGCCCATGGGTTCGAAGCAGGGAATCCCCATTTCCCTTAACATGTGCAGGACGAAGCGCCGGCGCTCGTTATAGGATTCCCTCATCATGCTGACGTCCCCGTCTCCGTTTTTAAGAGCTTCCGCAGCGGCATACTGGCTGGTCGTAGGCGCGCACATGATCGCATACTGATGGATCTTGGTCATCTGGGCAAGGATCTCCTGAGGGCCGCAGGCATAGCCAAGACGCCACCCTGTCATGGCATAGGCTTTTGAAAAACCGTTCACGACGACGGTCCTCTCCTTCATTCCCGGGAGGGACGCTATGGAAACATGGGGCTTACCCGTATAGGTCAGCTCCCCGTAAATCTCGTCTGAAAGAACATAGAGGTCGTTTTTGATGATGATATCTGCGATGGCCTCCAGATCTTCCCTTTCCATGATCCCACCGGTCGGATTGTTGGGGAAAGGAAGGACCAGGATCTTGGACCTGGGAGTGACTGCCTCCTCCAGCTCCGAGGGCCGAAGCCGGAACAGGTTTTCATTTTTAAGATTTATTATGACCGGCTTTGCGTTCGCCAGGATCGCGCATGGCTCATAGGACACATAAGACGGCTGGGGGATCAGGACCTCATCGCCCGGATTGATCATCGCGCGGAACATCAGGTCTATCGCCTCGGATCCGCCCACTGTGACCAGGATCTCTTTGTCCCAGGCATAGGAAATGCCCTGAGTCCTCTTCATATAGCTGCAGATCTCCTGACGCAGCTCCTTTAATCCGGAATTAGATGTATAGAATGTCCTGCCTTTTTCCAGCGAATAGATACCCTCATCCCTGATATGCCAGGGCGTGTCAAAATCCGGTTCCCCGACGCCCAGAGAGATCGCGTCCTTCATCTCACTGACGAGGTCAAAAAACTTTCTGATCCCGGAAGGCTTTAAGCCGACCGTTTTCTCCGACAGAAGCTTTTTCTGATTCATAAATAATATTCAGGCGCAGAAATCCACTGCTTTAAAAGCAATGATATGAGCGCCGTCCCCTTTCAATAAGAAGCTGAGTAACTGTCCAACCCCACATATTGCAGATACTTCAAATCCTGCGATCCATGGGGCTGTGAAATGTCACATGGTCATGCAGAAACGACTTCCCTCTGGTCCTCATGCCTTTTGGACATGATCGTTCCGTGGTCCTTGTATTTTTTAAGGATAAAATGGGTCGCCGTGCTCATGACCGTATCGAGGGTGGAGAGCTTGTTGGTCACAAATCCCGAGACCTCTTTGAGAGTCTTTCCTTCCAGAATAACCATCAGATCGTAGCCGCCGGAGATCAGGTAGGTGCAGTCCACCTCGGGATATTTGTAAATGCGCTCTGCGATGTCGTCAAAGCCCTTTCCCCGCTGCGGCGTCACGCGCACCTCTATCAGGGCCGTGACCTTCTCTATTCCGGTCTTCTCCCAGTCGATCATCGTGTGATAACCGCAGATGATTCCCTGATCCTCCATCTCCTGCATGGCATTTAAGACCTCTGCCTCACCTGTTCCCATGAGGACAGCAAGCTCTTTCATATCGATGCGGCTGTTCTTCTCAATGATCGCAAGGATTTTTTCCTTTAAAGTATCCATTCTGATTACCTCTTCTTATCGTTCTCATTTTTGACCGTAAAATAAACGAAACCGGCCCGTGTTTTAAACACAGCGTTACAGTTCATGCCCTCCTGAGGGCTTGAACTGTAACTTGCGAAAATCCCATTCCAAATCGCTGACGCGATGGGGATTTTCGCCGTTAAACTCGGGTTTTTGCGCTGAAAAGCGCGCAAAAACACCTCGAATTCGGTGCACCGTGAACAGTAACAACACAACAATTTCATTCATTATAACGACCTGAATAATTCTTTGCAAGGCATACGGAAAATGTGGTAAAATACGTTTCTGCGCTCTTATATTACAAACAGCCGCAGAAGGAAGAAAAGATGCACACGGCCCGGCTGTTCACCGTCCAGAATATTTTACGGTTTACTCATCACACAGCTGGAGTATATTGAACGAAAAAATATCATTTTATCGTTTAATACATTAATTTTAAACAGAGGTTTTAAAAATGTACAACAAACTGACACAAAAAGATATAGAAGATATGGAAAAGGAGATCGAGCACAGAAAACTCGTCCTTCGTCCCCAGCTCCTTGAGGAAGTAAAGACCGCCCGGGCGCACGGGGATCTGAGCGAGAACTTCGAGTATACGGCTGCAAAGAGAGAAAAAAACCGGAACGAGAGCCGTATCCGTTTCCTGGAACGTATGATCAAAACTTCGAAAGTGATTAAAGACACATCCGCGGAGGATGAAGTCGGCGTCGGCAAGACTGTGACCATCTACATTCCCGAAGACGATGAAGAGGAGACCTACACGATTGTCAGCACGATGCGTCAGGATTCCCTCCACGGATATATCAGCGTGGAATCTCCTCTTGGAAAAGCCCTCATGGGAAAACGCGAGGGTGACAGGATCCGGGTGCAGGTCAATGACCGTTACAGCTACGAGGCCCTGATCCGCTCCATACAGGTGACTGACGCCGCAGACAAGGCTCAGATCAGAAGCTTCTGATTTTATTTTCCTGTTCACGCCATCTCGAGAAAATTACAGCAGCTTGCCCGGTGACCTGTAACGAACTGGCGGCAGTGTGACCTGTAACGGTGAACAGCCTGTTTTTACACTTTCAATGAGATTTACGCTTGACTTTTTTTGTATAAATTCATATAGTAATAAAAGTTTCGCTTTAGTGCATAGGTGCGTTACACTTTAAATTGTTAAAGTCTTTTGTAAATTACTTTTTGTAATCACTTTTTTAAGGAGGATTTTCCATCATGGTCATCACAGACTTTCTGGAAAAAAACGCAAGGGAATATCCTGATGATGTTGCCCTGGTAGAACTCAATCCCGAGATAAAGGTTCCCAAGCTCACGACCTGGAGGGAATATGAGCTGATCCAGCCCCTGAACGAGGTTCCCTACCGCACTCAGATCACCTGGAGCGTATTCGACGAAAAGGCAAACCGCATCGCGAATTTCCTCATTGCCCGCGGAATCGTAAAGGGTGACAAGGTCGCGATCCTTCTCATGAACTGCCTCGACTGGCTCCCTATCTATTTCGGCGTCTTAAAGGCCGGAGCGATCGCGGTTCCCCTTAATTTCCGCTATTCCGCAGACGAGATCGAATACTGCGTCAACCTTGCGGAAGCAGATATTCTTGTTTTCGGCCCTGAATTCGTCGGCCGTGTGGAAGAGATCGCGGACAATATTTCCAGCCACAGGCTCCTTCTTTACCTGGGTTCCTCCTGTCCTTCCTTTGCGGAGGATTTCGGCTCCCAGACGGCCAACTATTCCAGCAAGGCTCCGGATATCACGATCGACGAAGACGATTACGGCGCGATCTATTTCTCTTCCGGAACGACCGGCTTCCCCAAGGCGATCCTTCACAAGCACAAAGCGATCACCCACGCCGCCATCATGGAGCAGCGCCATCACGGACAGCAGAAGGAGGACACCTTCCTCTGCATTCCTCCCCTTTACCACACGGGCGCAAAGATGCACTGGTTCGGCTCCCTCGTATCCGGAGGAAGCGCTGTCCTATTAAGAGGAACAACGCCGGAAATTATCCTTGACGCAATCTCCAGGGAACACTGCACAGTCGTCTGGCTCCTCGTTCCGTGGGCGCAGGATATCCTCGATGCCATCGACAACGGCTCCGTGAACCTTGAGGACTACAAGCTCGACCAGTGGCGGCTGATGCACATCGGAGCCCAGCCTGTTCCTCCCTCAATGATCAAGCACTGGCTCGACTACTTCCCCAACCATAAATACGACACCAACTACGGCCTGTCCGAATCCCTTGGTCCCGGCTGCGTCCATCTGGGAATGGAAAATATCCACAAAGTCGGCGCCATCGGCATACCCGGATACAAATGGCAGTGCCGCATCGTCGACGAAAACAGAAATCCCGTTCCCCAGGGCGAGGTCGGAGAACTTGCTGTCAAGGGTCCCGGCGTCATGATCTGCTACTACAACAATCCGGAAGCTTCAAAAGAAGTCCTGGACGACGAGCGCTGGCTCTACACCGGCGACATGGCTATGCAGGACGAGGATGGTTTCTACTATCTCGTAGACCGCAAAAAGGACGTCATCATCACAGGCGGTGAAAACATCTACCCCGTCCAGATTGAAGACTTCCTCCATGCCTTCGAGCCCGTCAACGACGTCGCAGTCATCGGCCTGCCCGACAAGCGCCTGGGCGAGATCGCCGCAGCCATCATCCAGATCAAGGAAGGCTTTACCTGCACGGAAGAGCAGATCAACAGCTATTGCAGAAAGCTTCCCCGCTACAAACGCCCCCGCAAAGTCATCTTTGCGGAAGTTCCCAGGAACCCCACCGGCAAGATTGAAAAACCTAAGCTCCGTGAAAAATACGGCACCGCCTTCCTGGTCGCAGCGGAAAACGAGATGCACAAAAAATAATTCATTAACCTTTTAAAAAAATTGTTCCCGTAAAGAGCTTTCCTGAAAGCCACGGGCACCTCTTATAAAAAAAGTCTGGAAACTCCATATCACAGTTTCCGGGCTTTTTTTACCTGTTCATCCCAATGCAGCTTCTTTGCATCCTCATGCTTTAGATCCGATCTTTCATTTTTAAGGCACGTCAAAGCCTTTTTCCGAAAGCCTGACAAGCTTTTCATCAGCCAGGATATAGGAGAAAAAATGCTCCTCCTGCTTAGTCTGCCTGTTCTCCTCCTTATTTTCGACCTCCAGAGTGAGTTTCATATAAACTTCTCTGATCCGGCCTTCTTCATCGATCAAAAAACCCTGCATCTCCGTTGATGATATCTCGCCCGGAATCTTTTCTTCTGCAAATTTTTCCTTGGCAAGCCTGCCTGCCCTGAGGCTTAATTCCACGCCGCTCATCCCTGTCTTCTCAAGCGCTTCCTTGCAGGTGACGGGCATTCCCTCTTTTTCATCCGCAGCCAGAGTCATAATATTGTTTGAAACAATATTCTTTTCCTCTGTTTTCCAGACGACCGTCACCTGAGGATAATTTTTCACCTCCAAAAGATGGCATTTCATTTCCAGATGATTCTTTTTCCTCTGCTCCCTCTCGACCACTTTCTGAAGATTTTTCTTCTGCCTTTCCAGTTCACGCAGATTTTTCTGTATCCTTTCATCATCCGTTTCAAAAGACGGTATCTGAACAGACCTGCCGTCCTCCATCTGTAAATCTTCTACTACGACCCTGATGCTCTGATATGAATGATCCTTTTTTGAACACGAAACCGTGATCAGACCAAGTAATAAAATAAAGACTCCTGCCAGGACTCTGTCCATGACCTGAAATCCACGCAGCCTTTTCATCTGTTTTTTCATATGTTTCTCCTAAATATATCTGTTCTTTCTATGATATATTTATCGATATATCTGCCGTAACTGTTCAGCACACCATATTTAGGCCTTCACGGCTTGTGAACAATTACTGTTTACCTGTAGCTGATCTGTTAAATTTTCTGACAGGTCTGACTCACAATCGATTATAACATAGCAGTCAAAATATGGTACAATGAAATGCAATACGAAAAAAACAAGACGAAGCCGGCGAAAAAAGCGTCCTTTTGCGGATCGCCTTCTGCCGTGTTCATAAATAAATCGAAAGGAAACTAATAATGCGTCTTAGAAATATACCCGGTGCGCGCGATGCGATCGCAGGCAGCCCATGGGTCATACAAAAACCGGAAGAAATGCGAGGCCTTTGGAAATCCTTTTTTAAAAATGACAAACCGCTGCATCTGGAGATCGGGACCGGAAAGGGCCGGTTTATCATGGAGCTCGCGCAGCGCAACCCTGACATCAATTACATAGGAATCGAAAAATATTCCAGCGTCCTTCTCAGATGCCTGGAAAAGCAGGAGGAGCTTCTGCTCTCAAATTTGATCTTCATAAGAGGCGACGCGGAGCTGATCAACACATATTTTGCGGAAGGAGAGATAGCAAAGATCTATCTCAACTTTTCCGATCCCTGGCCAAAGGAGCGCCATGCAAGGCGCCGCCTTCCTTCCTCAGACTACCTGCGCCGCTATGACCTCATCCTTGCCCGACAAGGGACCATAGAATTCAAAACAGATAACCGCGGCCTGTTCGATTTTGCCGTTGACGAGGTGCAGCAGAGCGTATTCAGGATCGATCAGATCAGCTATGACCTCCATAATGACCCGGTCATGGGAGCCGGCAATATCATGACCGAATATGAAGAAAAATTTTCAAATAAAGGAAATAAAATATGCAAGTATATCCTCGTCAGAAAATGATCAGGGAAAGACTGCGAAAAGCACCTGACGGGGGCTTAATGAAAAACAGGCTAAAAGGCTCTGACCGGCCCTGAGCCTGACCAACACCAGATTTTAAATAAATTTTATATATAAGGAATAAAGTACAAATATGACAAAGAGAATATTTTTCAAAGGAATGGCCTTCGTACTGGCCGCTGTCCTGGCAGGGATGCCTGTCTCTGCCATGGCAAAGGTCAAAGATGATATCATCCTGACAACAGGCGGGATGGAGGATTATATGGCCGCATCCGAAAAAAGGAAGGCAGAGCCTGTAAATACCAATGAGGTTCCGGGCTGGCCTCAGGGACCTGCCGTCAGCGCAGCGGGAGCCATCGTCATGGACGCCGACAGCGGCGAGGTCCTGTATGGAAAAAATGTCACAAAGCATTTATATCCTGCCAGCATCACCAAGATCATGACCGGCCTTCTGGCTTACGAAAACCTCAAGCCTACAGACATTGTTACCTTTTCACAAGAAGCAGTTTACTCGATAGAGCTTGGAAGCTCCCATATCGGAATAGACCCCGGAGAGTCCATTACAGTCGATGAAGCTCTGTACGGCCTCATGGTCGCTTCTGCCAATGAAGTCGCCAATGCCCTGGGAGAGCGCGTCTCAGGCTCTCAGGAGGCATTTGCAGCCCTTATGAACGAGCGCGCGAAGCAGCTGGGCTGCGAGAACACGCATTTCGTCACCCTCAACGGCCTGCACAGCGAAGATCACTATACCTGCGTCTATGACATGGCGCTGATCGCTCGGGAAGCCTATAAGTATCCTGACCTGATCAATTATATGTCTAAAGATTATTACAACATTCCTCCGAGTGACAATCAGCCCGACGATATCTGGATGCGCAACACCAACGATTTTCTTAACGGTGCAATTTCCTGCGAAGACGTTATTGCGGGTAAGACCGGCTATACGGATCAGGCCAGGGAGACCCTTGTATCCTTTGCAGAGAGGGACGGCAAGCGCCTGATCTGCGTCATCATGAAGGATGAGCCCCCCAATCAGTATTACAACACGATCGACCTTCTCAATTACGCCTTTGACAATTTTAAGAAAATCGATATCTCCGAAGAAGAAAAGCGCTTTACGCTCTCATCACCGGACTTTCTCTCCTTTGGCAGGGATATATTCGGAAACAGCGGACCCTCATTCAGTATCAGGAAGAATACTTCCCTTCTCATCCCGAAAAACTCTGATTTTTCAGATCTGAACGCTGAGATCGTTTCCTTTATGAAAAACAGCTCCGGGACAGATGCATCGAAAAAATCGGACATTTTAGTAAGTACGAATACCGATACGCAGACAGCAGCAGTAAATACAGAAGGGACAGATCCGGAAGGAACGTCCTCAGACAGCAAAGATACGCAGGGATCAGATGATTCCGGTACAGCTTCCAGCGTCAGCGGACAGGATGGCAGACTTTTGGCAGATGATGAAAATACAGCTTTCACAGAGGAAGGAAGCCGCATTCTCGGGACGATCCATTACAGCTTCCAGGGTTATGAGCTGGGTACTGCCCAGGTTGTTTTTAACCCTAAGGCACTAAATGTCTCCTTCAGCAAAACCATAGATAATGCCGATAAGGCTGAAAAAGAAGAAGATTCATCCTCTTCATCTGAAACAGCCGCTCCGGCTGAAACAGAGCTTCCCGACAAAAGCTCCCTCGCCGATAAAAACAGTCCGGTTCCTGAAGAGGTACACGGGATCCGTTCCTTATTCTTCGGGCTCGTACACACCGGATCACACGGATCCATATATTTAAATATCCTCCTTCTCCTTCCTCTTTTACTTGCTGTTTCTTTTGTTTTGTGCATATTCTTCTATATCCACAATTATTTTGTGGAACTGGAAAAACGCAGACGCAGGAGCAGAAGACGGGCAGCCCGTTCCGGTCAGGGCAGGACTTCCGGAAATTATTCCAGAAGAAGCTCTTCCGGATCCGGTGAAAGAAACTACAGAAGAAAGACTTCAGGAAGAAGAAGAGATGAATAGTTAACAGATAAAAAAAGCAGGATCGATGATCGATCCTGCCTTTTTTATTTGTACTGTAAACTCTTATCTATAATAAGAACTGATCAGCCTTCGTAAGCCTTGACGATGCAGGAGCAGCCCATGCCGCCGCCGATGCACAGAGTAGCAAGGCCTGTCTTCGCGCCGGTCCTCTCCATGTTGGAAAGGAGGGTGACGAAAATACGGCAGCCGGAAGCGCCGACGGGGTGTCCAAGAGCGATCGCGCCGCCCGTAATGTTCAGCTTGGAAAGGTCAAACTTCAGATCCTTGCCGACCGCAACAGACTGTGCCGCAAATGCCTCGTTGGCCTCATAGATATCGAGGTCATCGATTGTCATATTGAGTCTCTTGAGGAGCTTCGTGGTAGATGCAACAGGGCCGACACCCATGATGCGGGGATCCACGCCGCCCAGGCAGCCGCCAAGCCACTCGACCTGAGCCTTGACGCCCAGCTCTTTTGCCTTCTCTTCGCTCATGACGACGACAGCAGCCGCGCCGTCATTGATTCCGGAAGCATTGCCGGCCGTGACAAATCCGCCGGGATTGATGGGGCGAAGCTTTGAAAGGGACTCGGGAGTCGTGCCGGGACGAGGGCCTTCGTCCTTATCGAAGATGATGGTCTGCTTCTTCTGCTTGATCTCGACAGGAACGATCTCCTTATCGAACCAGCCGTTCTCCTGAGCAGTGACTGCCTTCTGCTGGCTGTTGGCCGAGAACTCATCGAGCTCTTCGCGGGTCAGTCCCCACTCCTCGGCTACGTTGTCAGCAGTCTTGATCATATGATAATTATTGAAAGCATCCCAGAGAGCATCCTTGATCATTGTATCGACCAGGACACCGTTGTTCATACGGTAGCCATAACGGCCCTTCTCAAGAGCGAAGGGAGCCATGGACATGTTCTCTGTGCCGCCGGCGACAACGATATCAGCATCGCCCGCCTTGATCATCTCTGCAGCCATGTTGATCGCGTTCAGTCCGGAACCGCAGACGACGTTGATGGTCACAGCAGGACAGGTCACAGGAAGACCTGCCTTAAGCGTGCACTGACGCGCCACGTTCTGTCCCTGGGAAGCCTGAATGACACAGCCCATGATGACTTCATCGACCTGGTCAGCGGGTACATTCGCGCGCTTCAGAGCTTCTTTGATAACGATCGCTCCCAGCTCCGTTGCAGGAGTTGTGGAAAGAGCGCCGCCCATCTTACCGATCGCAGTACGGCATGCACCCGCAATAACAACTTTCTTGGACATATATGTTCCCTCCTTTAAAAATATGCTTTAAAAAGCAATGCTACCTTGAATGGTCATTCGTCACCGTAATACAGGATCCGTCAGTACACAAAATACACTACAGGTGATCCTGTGGAAAATATTATACAATAGATTTAACAGAAATGCATCCTTAAAAAAGGCTCAAATTGTGCATTTTTAAGGTCTCTTTTTCGTTTCTTCTAATGACTGTTCAAAATCATCATAAATCCGAATAATTGCTATTTGCAGCTGTTTTTGCGCTTATTCTTTCTTCTGCTCATGATCTTCTTCATCAGTTTTTTCCATCTGCTGCCCGTCGATGTTCCCGCGCACCTTGGCGATCTGAACGACGCTTACTCCCTCGTCGAGGTTCATCATCTTGACGCCCTGCGCCACCCTGCCGATCTGGTTAAAATCACTGGCCCTGAGCTGGATGATGATGCCTGCGGTATTGATCATCATGACCTCATGCTCGTCCGTCACGGCCTTGAAGCCGATGATATCTCCCGTCCTCTTTGTGATCTGGTAGCACTTGATACCGACTCCGCCTCTTGACTGAAGGCGGAACTCACTCATGGCAGTGCGTTTTCCCATGCCGTTTTTCGTTGCGATGAGGAGGGAATCGCCCTGCGTGTCGATCTGCATTCCGATGACCTCGTCACCCTCCGACAGCTTCATGCCGCGCACGCCTGTCGACACACGTCCCATCGAACGCACATCGGACTCTCTGAAGCGGATGGACATTCCCTTCTTTGTCACGAGGAATATTTCGTTCTGAGTATTGGTCTGCTTGACATCAATGAGCTCATCTCCGTCCTTCAGGTTGATGGCAATCAGTCCCACATTGCGGATATTGGAAAAATCAGTAAAAGGCGTCTTTTTCACGGTACCGTTTCTGGTCGCCATAAACAGGTGGTCCTTATCCTTGTTTTCCTCCATGATGGGGATCACGGCTGTGACCCTCTCTTCCGGCTGAAGGTTCAGAAGATTTACCAGGACAGTTCCCCTGGCCGACCGGCTTGCATCCGGGATCTTATATGCCTTCAGGCGGTAGACCCTTCCCTTGTTCGTAAAGAACATGATATAGTCATGCGTTCTGGTAATGAGAAGATCAGCGATGTAATCGTTGTCAACGGTCTGGATCCCCTTGATACCGCGGCCGCCCCTTCCCTGCACTTTGAAGTTATCCACCGTCATCCTCTTTATATAACCCAGGGAGGTTCTGGCGATAACGACATTTTCATTTTTAATAAGATCCTCTATTTCGAAGTCGGCTGCGTCCGCCTCGATGCGGCTCTTCCTGTCATCGCCGTATTTATCCGCGATGATATTGATTTCCTCTTTAATGACGGCAAGAAGCTTCTTGGGATCCTCCAGTATCTCCTTGAGCTGAGCGATGCGGACAAGAAGCTCCTCATGCTCTTTCTCAATTTTTTCTCTTTCCAGACCTGTCAGAGCACGCAGACGCATGTCCACGATGGCCTGGGCCTGGACGTCGTCGAAGCCGAACTTTTCGATCAGGCGAGCCTTCGCGGCCTGGACATTCTCGCTGTGACGGATGATATTGACTACTTCATCTATATTGTCAAGGGCGATGAGCAGGCCCTGCAGTATATGGTCACGCTCCTCAGCCTTATTGAGGTCATAGCGGGTCCTTCTGGTGACGACGTCCTCCTGGTGATGCAGATAATAGGTCAGCATATCCAGGATATTCATGACCTTGGGCTCGTTGTTGACCAGGGCCAGCATAGTGATACCGAAGGTGTCCTGCATCTGCGTGTGCTTGAAAAGACGGTTCAGGACAATGTTTGGATTCGCATCGTGCTTAAGCTCGATGACGACGCGCATGCCTTCCCTGTCCGACTCGTCGCGCAGATCCGTAATGCCCTCGATTTTCTTGGCCTTGACCAGCTCCGCGATCTTCTGGATCAGGTTCGCCTTATTGACGAGATAGGGGAGCTCCGTGACGATGATGCGGTGCTTTCCATTGGACATGGCTTCAATATCCGTCACCGCACGGACGATGACCTTGCCCCTGCCGGTCCTATAGGCCGAGACAGCCCCGGATGTTCCCATGATGATACCGCCGGTGGGAAAATCCGGCGCCTTGATGATAGGGAGGATCTCCGTGATATCCGTATCCCTGTCCTCTTCGATCCTGTTGTCAATGATCTTCGTGACGCCGGCGATCACCTCTCTTAAATTGTGGGGAGGGATGTTGGCCGCCATGCCGACAGCAATGCCTGTCGTACCGTTCACTAAAAGGTTGGGGAAACGGCTGGGAAGGACGGACGGCTCCTTTTCCGTCTCGTCAAAGTTCGGGATAAAGGTTACTGTATCCTTATTGATATCGGCGAGCATCTCCATGGAGATCTTTGTCAGGCGCGCCTCCGTATACCTCATGGCCGCCGCGCCGTCTCCGTCCACGCTCCCGAAGTTTCCGTGCCCGTCCACGAGCGTATAGCGCATGGACCATGGCTGTGCCATATTTACCAAAGATCCGTAGATCGAACTGTCTCCGTGGGGATGGAATTTGCCCATGGTATCGCCGACGATACGGGCGCATTTCCTGTGGGGCTTGTCCGGACCATTGCCCAGCTCGCTCATCGCATAAAGGATCCTGCGCTGTACGGGCTTTAAGCCATCCCTTACATCCGGGAGCGCGCGCTGCGCGATCACGCTCATAGCGTAATCGATGTAGGAGCTCTCCATTGTTTTTTTCAGATCCACATCCTGTATGCGGTCAAAAATCTTATCGTCCATTCCGCTCCCAACTCCTGTCTTCTAAATTTATATGTGTGAAGATTTTCTCCACCGATGACATTATCGAAAAACTGCGCATTGCTCCGCGCTCCCGCAATGCGATATCCCCGGAAGAAACCCCTAAAGGGTTTCTCATGCAGGATCAGGCAATTTGTGCCGCATAAGCAGCACAAATGCGTTTTTTATCAAACGTCCAGATTCTTCACAAACTTCGCGTTTTTCTCTATAAATTCCCTCCTGGGCTCGACCTTATCGCCCATCAGGATCGTAAAGGTAAGGTCTATTTCCGACTCCGTCTCTTCATTGAACTGCACGCGCTTTAAGACCCTGCGCGCGGGGTCCATGGTCGTCTCCCAGAGCTGCTCGGGATCCATCTCCCCCAGTCCCTTATAACGCTGGATGCGGTTATTGTTGTCCCTTCCTACCTCATCGAGGATCTTTGCCAGCTCATCGTCACTGTAGGCGTACCAGACCTTTTTATTTTTTTCCAGCTTATAAAGTGGAGGCATGGCCAGATACACATGTCCCTGCCTGATCAGTTCCGGCATGAAGCGGTACAAAAATGTCAGCATCAGAGTATCTATATGCGCGCCGTCGACGTCGGCATCCGTCATGATGATGATCTTGTCGTAACGAAGCTTTGTGATATCAAAATCATTGTGGATACCGGTCCCGAAGGCCGTGATCATTGCCTTGATCTCTTCGTTTCCGTATATCCTGTCTTCGCGGGCCTTTTCCACATTGAGTATCTTTCCTCGGAGAGGAAGGATCGCCTGGGTCGCCCGGCTTCTTGCCGATTTGGCGCTTCCTCCTGCGGAATCTCCCTCGACCAGGAATATCTCGCAGTTTTTGGGATCCTTGTCGGAGCAGTCCGCCAGCTTTCCGGGAAGACTCATTGAATCGAGGGCGGTCTTGCGGCGGGACAGATCCCTTGCCTTGCGGGCCGCCTCTCTGGCCCTCTGGGACTGGATGGACTTTTCACATATCTTCTTCGCGACAGCAGGATTCTGCTCCAAAAACCAGGTCAGCTGCTCGGAGACGACACTGTCCGTGGCCCCCCTGGCCTCGGCATTGCCCAGCTTCTGCTTTGTCTGCCCTTCAAACTGGGGATCCTCGATCTTGACGCTGATAATGGCTGTGATTCCCTCGCGTATATCCTCTCCTGTGAGATTCTGATCGCTGTCCTTTAATATCTTGTTCTTGCGGGCATACTCATTAAAGGTCTTGGTCACGGCATTGCGGAAACCGATCAGGTGCATGCCGCCTTCAGGAGTATTTATATTATTGACGAAACTGTACTCACTGTCCGTGTAAGACTCGTTGTGCTGCATCGCGACTTCCACGTAGACGTTGTTCTTTGTCCCCTCAAAATACATGACGGTGTCATAAAGAGGTGTCTTGTTCTCGTTCAGATAGGTCACGAACTCCCTGATGCCGCCCTCGTAATAAAAGGACTCCTCCTGCGGAGAAGCTGTCCCGTCCTCCCTCTCGTCGCGGAGCCTGATGCAGAGCCCCTTTGTGAGAAATGCCATCTCCCTCATGCGCTGGCGGAGAATGTCATAATCAAAGACAGTCGTCTCGGTGAACATCAGATGATCCGGGAGAAAGGATACTGTCGTCCCGGTGTCGTCATCCGCGCAGTCCCCGATCGCTTCAAGCGGGGCAAAGACCTTGCCTCTGGTAAAACGCTCCCTGTAAATTTTTCCACCCTGGCGGATCTCCACGACGAGCCATTCTGACAGTGCGTTGACGACCGATGCGCCCACGCCGTGAAGGCCGCCGGATACCTTATATCCGCCGCCCCCGAACTTTCCGCCCGCATGGAGCTCCGTGAACACGAGATCCACCGCGTTCCTTCCCGTCTTGTGGTTGATACCGACCGGGATCCCCCGTCCGTTGTCCGAAACTGTGATGGAATTATCCGGATGGATCGAAACGCTGATATCCGTGCAGAAGCCCGCAAGCGCCTCATCGACCGCATTGTCCACAATCTCATAGACCAGATGGTGAAGACCTCTTGAGGAAGTCGTCCCTATATACATAC
Source organism: Lachnospiraceae bacterium UBA3386 (assembly GCA_002358875.1). Classification (GTDB taxonomy): domain Bacteria; phylum Bacillota; class Clostridia; order Lachnospirales; family Lachnospiraceae; genus CAG-791. The sequence goes on from DEPS01000117.1 coordinate 18,555, forward strand.
CCGGGCGCTTCCTGACAGCCTCCAGTCCCTCAAGAACCTGAATGGCATCCGGCGTATAATCCCCGACATCCGTCGTGTCCTTGACATTGTCGTCCGCGTACTCCGCCTCATTTTCCTTATATTCCAGAGTATAAGTGCCGCCCTCGTCCGGATTCACCATTTCAGGAGTCCCTGTCTGCGTGTATTCCAGAATTCTTTCTTCTTCCCTCTTCTTTTCCACTTCTTCCTCTTTCTTCTTTCTTTTCTTCTTTTTCTTCTTCTCTTTTTTCCTTATTTCGTGATGCTGCCCATCTTCTACCTGTCTGCCGGAGACACTTTTCCATCTTCGATCCGAAAAACCTGATCGATCTGGAAACGGTTGTTTACAAATTCATCCAGGCCTGTACAGGTGATAAAGGTCTGGATCCCGCCGATCGTTCCGAGAAGGTAATTCTGCCTTCCGCTGTCAAGCTCTGACAGGACATCATCCATCATGAGGACGGGGTTATGTCCCGTCACTCTTTTTACCAGGTCTATCTCCGAGAGCTTTAAGGAGAGGGCACATGTCCTCTGCTGCCCCTGGGAGCCGTATCTGCGAAGATCTATATTTTTATCCATGAAGGAAAAATCATCCCTGTGGGGACCTGTGCCCGTCATCCTCATGGCTATATCCCGATCCCTTAGAAGGCGGAGCTTTTCCTCAAATTCATCTTCTCCCACATTAGGCTCATAAAGGATCGACAGGCTCTCCCTGTTCCCGGAAAGCTTTGCGTGAAGCTCCCCCACGATCCCGTTGAGATCGCCTATGAATCTGCGGCGGCTCTCAATGATCTTTCTTCCGTAATTGATCAGCTGGGCATCCCATATATCCAGTGTTTCCTTAAGATCCGGAAACTGATAGATATCCTTGAGGAGCCTGTTCCGGTTTTCCACCGTCTTGTTATACTGGTTTAAATTGTACAGATAGGAACCGTCCAGCTGGCAGAGCTCCATGTCCATGAACCGCCTGCGGCCGGAAGGCCCGTCCTTGACGATCCCCAGATCCTCCGGTGAGAAAAAGACGATGTTCAAAAGCCCGATCAGCTCTGATGCCTTTTTGATACGCTGCCCGTTGATCGCGATCCCCTTTGATCTGTTTTTTCGAAGGTGCATATCTATGCGGTAATCGATACCCCCCTTCATGATAAGACTCCGGATATGGGCTTCCTCTTTGTCAAAACGGATCATGTCCCTGTCCCTCACCCCCCGGTGGGATCTGGTGGTGGAGACCATATACAGGGATTCCAGGATATTGGTCTTTCCCTGTGCGTTCTCCCCGTAGAGGATGTTGGTACCCGTGGAAAAATCCATATGCAGGGAAGAAATATTTCTGAAATCCGCCAATTCAAGACTGCTTATATACATAAATACAGTTTATCCTTTAAACAGCGCGCATCCGGGATCCATGCCGCGTCAGTAAAACAGGTTAAGTGTCTGAATATCCGTGTGTACACACCTGTTCAATAAATTTATATACTGGCTTTTACAGTAAACGTCTGATTCCCGGCCTGTACCTTGTCGCCGTCCCTGAGCTTGCGGCCCCTGCGGTCCTCTTTTTCCCCGTTGACAAGGATATCTCCTGACTGGATCATGATCTTCGCCTCGATCCCGGTCTGGGCGATTCCTGAAAGCTTCAGGGCCTGTCCGAGCCTGATATATTCATCCCGGATCTTAATGATATTTTCCATGTGGAATTCCTCCGGTCATAAAATCAGTCGATCGTAATAAAGTTCACGGGAAGGATCAGATAACAATACAGATCCTCCTCATCCCTGATAAAGCAGGGCGCCTTAGGGCTCACCAGGTACATGGAGACTTCCTCGCTGTCTATGGCGCGCAGGGCGTCGATCAGGAACCTGGGATTGAACCCGATATTGAGGTCGGCTCCGTCTTTACGGATGGCAAGCACCTCGTCCATGCTCCCAAGCGTCGTATTGATCCTAAGCTCCATCTCATCCTCGCGGATCATGATGATGACAGGCTTTTTGTCCTCTTCTTTTACGAGGAGCGTCGCCCTGTCAAGACAGTCCAGAAGGTCCTTTCGCCTGCAGATGATTCTGGTCGAATAATTGCTGGACAGCATTTTGTCGATCTTATAATACTCCCCCTCGATCAGTCGGGAGACCACGATCGTGTCATCAAAGGAAAACAGGATGTGCTTGTCCGTAAAGAACAGATCCACATTTTTCTCCGGGTCCGCCCCGAGGATCTTGCTGATCTCATTTAGGGTCTTTCCGGGAATGATCACCTTCCGGTTGTCATATGCATCCCTGAGAGCGGTCTTTCTCATGGCGATCCTGTGTCCGTCCAGGGCCACCATCCTGATATCGCGGTCTATGATCTCCATCAGTTCTCCCGTCATCATCCCGTTGCTCTCGTTTGATGAGATGGAAAAGATGGTCTTCGTGATCATATCGCGCAGGGTAAACTGGGACAGGCGGATCCCCACGGACCTGTCGACCTCGGGAAGGAAGGGAAAATCGCTTCCTTCCCTTCCAAGGATCGCGAATTTTGCGTTCTCGCAGCGGATCATGACCTTTTCCCCGATCGTCTCGATCGAGACGTCATTGTCAGGAAGCTTTCTTACAATATTGGAAAAAATCTGGGCGTCGACCGCGATCATCCCTCTGTCAAGGATGATGCCGTTTGCCACGGTGCGGATCCCCATCTCCATATCGTTGGCGATCAGACAGATCTCGGTGCCGGACGCGTCGATCATAATACACTGCATGATAGACATCGTCGTTTTTCCGGCTACAGCCCTTGAGACGATGCCAATAGATTTTACAAGAATATCTTTGGAAATTCTGATTTTCATGGGCAGAACTCTTTTCTGTAATGGTTTTTATAAAAAATAAACGGCCCTAAGAGGCAGAAAAAAATGAAAAATGGATCGATATATAAAAATGATAAGATATTAATAATACATAATAGGGGATGTGGAAATGTGCATAACCTTCCTTATTATAACTATTTAAGCCAAAAATTACAATCTGACGCTGTGGAAATAGGTTGAAAAAGGATGTGGAAAAGAAAAATCTTATCCACAATCCTGCCCTTTCAATCCGATATTATGTCCATGAATTATTCCGGCAAGGGAAAAAAACATGTGAAAAAGCTTTATCGGAAAGGACCCGGATCAAATGAAATCCGTCGTTTACTGTACTTAAAAAACAGCTATGAAAAGTTCAGTTTCTTGAGGATTATATCGACATTTCCTTTTAATTCTCCGTTGGTGGTCATTTCGTTTTTGATCTTTTCCACGCCGTAAAGGACAGTGGAGTGGTCCTTTTTTCCAAGGAGCTTTGCAATGGTTTCAAGTGTGGCATCTGTGTATTCCCGACAGATATACATGATGACCTGGCGCGGGGTCACAAGCCCGGCGCTTTTTTTGCGGGAAAGAATGCTGGAAGTCCTGACATCGAAGTGTTCACAGACGACCCTCAGGATCATTTCCGGCGTGACGATATTCTGTCTGTCAGGATCGATGATGTCCTTCAATGCTTCCCGGGCATTGGTGAGGTTGGCATCGACATTATTGAGCCTGGAGTAGGCAATGATCTTGTTGAAGGCCCCTTCCAGCTCACGTATGTTGGATTTAATGTTGGTCGCGACGTATTCGAGGATCTCGTCATCGAGGTGCCTTCCCGTGATCTCGGCATTTTTTCTTAAGATGGCCATCCTGGTCTCATAGTCCGGCGGCTGGATATCCGCGATCAGACCCCACTCGAACCGGGAGCGGAACCTCTCATCGAGCGTTTCCATTTCCCGTGGAGGACGGTCGGAGGACAGGACGATCTGTTTTCCGGCCTGATGGAGCTCGTTGAAGGTATGAAAAAACTCTTCCTGAGTTGACTCTTTTCCTATTATAAATTGTATATCGTCGATAAGAAGGACGTCGACGGTCCTGTACTTGTCCCTGAGCCTTGCCATGGAAGCAGCATTACCGCTTCGGATGGATTCGATGACTTCGTTCGTGAACTGTTCGCTGGTGACGTACAGGATCCTTTTCTGGGGATTCATCTCCAGTATGTAATGCCCGATGGAATGCATAAGGTGCGTCTTTCCCAGTCCCGCCCCTCCGTACAGGAACAGAGGATTATAGGCGCTGCCGGGAGATTCAGCCACAGCGACGCAGGCGGACTGGGCAAAATTGTTGTTACGTCCGACAATAAAAGTGTCAAAACGGTATTTTGGATTGAGATTTGCGCTCTCTATCTGCTGGCTGGCCGGAGCAGGCTTTTTTTCCTCCTTTTTCTCTTCTTCCTTGTCAGGATCCGATAGAAAGAAATCGACGTCATAGTTCTCATTGAGCATTTCCGTGATCGTGATCTGGAAAAAAATCTTGTAGTTTTTTACGATATAATCTAACATCATCGGTTTATCGGACGGAATGCGAATATAGACGACATGATCCTCGATATGGGATATCTCAAGATTTTCGATCCAGGTTTTATAGGAAATGTTGGACAAAAGATATTCGTCGCGGATATGTTCCTTGATCCAAGCCCATTTATCTTTAATTATTTCTTCGTTCATAATTATAACCCCTGATATTTATACCCCCGCCGCAGGGCGAAAGAAGCGCTCTGAGAAAAAAAAACTGGTCAATAAAGCCGGTGGCAGGAGCCCGCTTATTTTAATGACTGGAATAGTATCGTACTGTAAAATATATAATAAAACTTGAAAAAATACAAACATGGAGAGTTATCCACAATTTGTGGATAACTATGTTTATAACTATATTTTGATTTTCCGGGAAACAAATTCCAAAGAAGGAGGATGAAAAGTTATGCACATTTTTAAACTGCTAAAACAGCGCCTCTTACAGGCAAAAGAGGAAAATAATGAAGGTTATCCACAAGTTATTCACAATTTGTGGATAAATGTAAATTGTGAAATCATCATTTTGTGAAAATGTGGATAACTTTCAGGGCACTATATTTTGGAAAAGAAAATTTTTATGTTCCATATGTAGTGTCGAATATATGTACGGAAATTTTCGGGATTTTCACGTTATCCACATTTTGACGTGGATAAAATGTGGATAAAAAATTCTTGACGTGAAATGCGGTTTTATATATAATTCCAATGTTAGCGTCTTTAATGGAAAATTATGTAAAAACAGTATTTTTAAAGGAAACAGCAACCGTACCCGCGGTCAGGAATGTGTCGGAGCAGCCGACATGATATTTCCGGCGCAAAAAGGGATATGAGACTTTCCAGTTCAGGTTTTCCAAAAAAGGGATGAAAAAATCCTTTTGCCGCAGCCGCACGCGGCGGACGCAGGGTTTGTCGTGATTCATTTTTATATGAATGTGTCATATGATCGTGGATCGTGATAAAAGATCGATCATATCATTTACTTATTATTTAAGGAGGAAATAAATATGGCAAAGATGACATTTCAGCCTAAAAAGAGGCAGCGCGCCAAGGTACACGGTTTCAGGTCAAGGATGAGCACGGCCGGCGGCAGGAAGGTTCTTTCCGCACGCAGGCGCAAAGGCAGAAAGCAGATCGCTGTCTGAGAAAAGTAAAAGTGACGATTCAAAGAGCCATGCTGAATACCGCATGGCTCTTTGCATAACTGGTGATTTATTTTTTATGTGCGGAAGAGGAAGCAGGCGCTTCAGCAGGCGCTCTAGCGCCCAAAGTATTCCGGCCGCGCAGCTGGCATTTTTTATGGAGTCTCTGAAGAAAAACGCGGATTTTAAAAACTGTTACAATACAGGACGATCCTATGTGAATAAATATCTGGTCCTTTATGTGTGCGGCAATGGACTTGAAAAGAACAGGGTCGGGATCTCCGTCAGTAAAAAGGTCGGAAACAGTGTGGTAAGACACAGGACGACAAGGCTTGTGAGGGAATCTTACCGGCTTCACGAGCAGGAGTTTATAAGCGGCCGGGACCTGGTCTTTGTGGCGCGCGTCCGTTCAAAGGAAGCGGGCTTTTTTGAAATTGAAAGGGCCCTTCTTCAACTTATGAAAAAAGCAGGCATAAGAGACAGTTATGCAGAAAATGATAAAAAAAACAATGATTAAGTCAATCAGGATGTATCAGAAATACGTCTCCCCCATAAAAACTACCAGATGCCCCTATATTCCTTCCTGTTCCCAGTACGGACTGGAGGCTGTGGAAAAATACGGGGCTGTAAAGGGAGGGGCAATGGCGGCATGGCGGATCCTCAGGTGCAATCCCTTTTCGAGTGGAGGATATGACCCGGTTCCCTGATCATTTACCTGTTTCTGATCTTGTCTGATTGAAAAGGAGGAAATATTGGCTCCCATTTTATTAACTAAAAATACTACATTTATAATAGGACCGATCGCAGAGATCATCGGTTATATCATGAACGGGATCTTTTTCGTCCTCGGAAAGATCGGCCTTCCCAATTTAGGCCTGTCTATCATCATCATGACGATCCTGATCTATATGGCCATGCTTCCTCTGACGATCCGTCAGCAGAAATTTTCCAAGCTTCAGAGGAAAATGCAGCCTGAGCTGAACCAGATCCAGAAAAAATACAAGGGAAAGACAGACAGTGTTTCTGTAGCCGCCCAGCAGGAGGAAGTCAAGCAGGTCTATGAAAAATACGGAGTGTCCGCGACCGGAAGCTGTGTCCAGCTTCTGATCCAGATGCCTATCCTCTTTGCTCTGTACAGGGTTTTCTATAATATCCCTGCCTACCTTCCTCTGGTGAAGGACGCCTTCTTCCCCCTTGTGGACAAGCTCTATGAGCTGGATCCCACAGGGGCGATCCTGATCGCTCAGGATGAAAATGAAAAATATATTTTCTCGGGCGTTGCCCAGTTCGTCAAGAGATTTTCCAGCGAGAGCTTTGCAAACGGCGATGTGACATATATCAAGAACACCTTCATCGATGTGCTCAATAAGTTCCAGAGCGCGGACTGGACAAAGCTCGCGGAAAAGGCTTCCTCTCTTGGAGACAACATCACGGCGACGACGACAAAGCTGAACCAGTACAATAATTTCCTGGGTCTGAATATTTCCGAGTCCCCTTCAAATATCATGAAAAACGGCGGCATCATGATCGTCGTTGCCCTTATCATTCCCTTCCTTGCGGCTTTTACACAGTGGCTCAATGTCAAGCTGATGCCTCAGGCTTCGACCAATGACCCCAACGACCAGGCGGCCCAGACAATGAAGACCATGAATCTCATGATGCCCCTGATGTCTGCCGTCTTCTGCTTCTCCCTTCCCAGCGGCATGGGACTGTACTGGATCATCGGTGCGGTTGTCCGTATTGTGCAGCAGGTCTTCATCAACAAGCACATCGATAAGATGGATATTGATGAGATGATCGAAAAGAATAAGGAAAAGGCAAAAGAGAAGGCTCAGAAGAGGAAGGAAAAGGCAGCTTCCCGGTCAAATTCCAGGGAAGATTCTTCTTCATACAGAGCAGGAGGAACCTCTTCCAGAAGGAACAACAAGCTGATAACGAAGCTGAACCAGGCTGAGGAGAACAGGATCGAAGAGATCAACCGTTCCAGAAAGGAAAAGAAATACAGAGAGGATACTCTGTCCTACAAGGCGGATATGGTCAGAAGGTTCAACGAATTCGGCAGGGAGGAATGATATGTCTCAGGATTATATTGAAATAAGGGAGAGAACCGTGTCCGAGGCGATTACAGCGGCATGTCAGAAGCTGGCTGTTCCCAGTGAGCGCCTTGAGTATGAAGTGATCGACCCGGGCAAAGCGGGTTTTTTAGGGATCGGATCCAGGGCTGCAAAAATCCGCGCCCGTGTAAAGAGAGGCATGGGAGATATTTCGGACATTGATACGTCCGCGATCATCAGCGATGTCATGAGCGGAAAGAAAGAGGACAAATTTTCTGCAGGATCCGGAAGAAATGATGCAAAGAAAGCTGCAAGAAATGAGAAAAAGGCTGCCCAGTCTGCTGCGGCGCCTGCAGCTGAAAAGGCTGTAAAGGAATCTTCTGCGGATCCGGAAAAAGCAGGAAAGCCCGGAAAGGGAGAGAAAAAGGAAAAGAAAGAAAAGAAGGATCCTGTCCGCAGGGAGTCTTCGGAAGAAGCCGGAAAAGAAGCTTTCAGAAATGAAGTTTTCCAGAAAGAGGATCTGAAGGAAAAAGAGGAGTTAAATCCGGAAGAGATTTCAGATGTTCAGAACGTCCGTTTAGAAGAAGACACAGAAGAAGAGTTTCCCCGCAGAAGGAACAGGGGAAGAAGGGATCCTTTAGAAAAGGGAGGCCGTGAAAGAGGCCGCTCCGGCAGAAGGTCCAGACGTTTCGAAAAAGAAAGCATCGAAGAAGCTGCTGAAGGAAAGACCAGAACACAGTTAGCTTCAAGGCAGCATTCGGTACCGAAAAAAAGAAATACGGTCCCTTCCCTGACAGATGAACAGATCGAGGAGATCAGAAAGCGCGCGAATGAATTCCTTATGGATGTCTTTGAAGCGATGGATCTTGACGCGGAAGTGGACAGCACATTTGACAGGGAAAACGGAGTTCTTATTCTGGACATGAAGGGCGACAACATGGGCGTCCTCATTGGAAAAAGAGGCCAGACCCTGGACTCTCTCCAGTATCTTGTTTCCCTCGTGGTCAATAAAGGATCAGAGGGATATATCCATGTGAAGGCGGATACGGAAAACTACCGTGAGCGCCGCAAAAAAACACTGGAAAACCTCGCAAAAAACATCGCTGCAAAGGTGAAACGCAGCCGCTCCAGCGTTGCCCTTGAACCGATGAATCCCTATGAGAGAAGGATCATCCATTCAGCCCTTCAGGGTGACCGCTATGTGACGACCTACAGTGAGGGGGAAGAGCCCTACAGAAAGGTCATCGTCACGATGAAGGAAGACAGGTAACGTCATCTTAATAGCTGTAGAAAATTTATAGATTGAAAACTGCCGCTCAGGCCTCCTGGAGCGGCAGTATTTTTATAGAACAGCCGCCAAAGATATGCGGGATTGAGGTAAGTTTAAAAAATCGCGCTGATGCGCCGATTTTTTAAACTCGAATCGGTGCCGCTTGCGCGTCACGCGCTTCGCTGAGCCCATCGGAGAAACCCGTTCCGGGCTTTCTCCTCGGGTGTCTCAGCGCAAAGCGCTTCGACATGGAGGTAAGTATGTCAGAATCAGGCTTTTCGTCTTTCACGGCCCTGTCCATGGAAGATACGATCGCGTCGGCTGCGACAGCAATGTCCGAGGCGGGGATCGGAATCATTCGCGTCAGCGGACCCGATGCTGTCAGGATCTGCGACAGTCTGTACGTGAATGCGAGGGGGGAACATGACCTGTCTTCCCACGCTCCTAACACCATAATATTCGGGTATATAGAAGATGATAAAGGAAACCGCATTGACGAAGTCATGGTGAGCGTCTTCAGAGCCCCGAAAAGCTACACGACACAGGATACGGTGGAAATAAATTCCCATGGCGGGATGTACCTGATGGAAAGGATTCTGGAGCTCGTCCTGAAAGCGGGCGCGCGTCTGTCCCAGCCCGGGGAGTTTACAAAACGTGCCTTTTTAGGCGGGCGGATCGATCTGGCAAGGGCGGAAGCCGTCATGGATCTGATTGCCTCCCAGAATGAATTTTCAAGGAAAACAGCTCTGTCGCAGCTTGAAGGAAGCGTTTCAGGAGTAGTGAAGGAGCTTCGCGCGGAAATTCTGTATGAGATGGCATTTATAGAATCTGCCCTCGATGATCCTGAATCCTACGCGGGGGATCTGGACAGTTATCCACAAAGACTGGACGGCCTGTGCCTGAATATGATAAAAAAAATGGAGAGGCTTCTGGATATAGGAGAGAAGGGCCAGATCCTGAAGGAAGGAATCAGAACAGCGATCATAGGCCGGCCGAATGCAGGAAAATCCTCTCTTTTGAATCTTCTTGCGGGGACTGACCGAGCCATTGTGACGGAATATGCGGGGACGACCCGGGATACGCTCGAGGAGAGCGTCCGTGTCGGCGGTGTGCAGCTTCGCCTTACGGATACCGCAGGGATAAGGGATACAAAAGACGCAGTCGAAAAGATCGGCATCGAGAGGGCAAAAAAAGCGCTTGATTCGTCTGAGCTTGTCCTTTATATTCTCGATGCTTCGGAAGGGATCACGAAAGAGGATCATGAGATTGTCTCCCTGCTTCACGCCTGGAAGGAGGAGCTGCCTTCTGTCCGCAAGTGCATCCTTCTTCTCAATAAGAGCGATCTTCCTCCTGTCCTTGGCGCAGATGACGTTTCCTCTTTTATTCCCTTTGCGGACGGCTTCCTGTCATGTTCCATGAAGACCGGGAGCGGTGCCGGCGCCCTTGAGGAAATGATAGGAAAAATGTATAAAGAAGGTGTACTCTCCCACCAGGATGAGCCTCTTTTTACAAATGCCCGCCACCGCGAAGCTGTCCGGGATGCCTGCCGCGCCCTCTCTCTGGTCAGAGGAGGAATAAGGGACGATATGAGCGAAGACTTCCTTGCCATAGACCTCATGGACGCCTACGCCGCTCTTGGAAGGATACTTGGAGAATCTGTGGAGGACGATCTGGTGGAGGAAATATTCTCCAGGTTCTGTATGGGTAAATAAGTTCTTTCATTGAAATATATTAGCAGCCAATCAGAAACAAAAGTGTATTCATGTTGGAAATTCCGGCTAAAGATCCGCTGGAACGGATGAGAAGATTATGAACTATATGATTGAAACGGATGTCTGCGTCATCGGAGCGGGACATGCCGGATGCGAAGCTGCGCTTGCCTGCAGCCGCCTGGGTTTTAGGACTGTTATTTTTACTATGAATGTGGACAGCATCGCCATGATGCCCTGCAATCCGCACATCGGAGGATCCTCCAAGGGGCACCTGGTCAGAGAAATCGATGCGCTCGGCGGTGAGATGGGAAAGAACATCGACAAGACTTTTATACAGTCCAAGATGCTAAATATTTCCAAGGGCCCCGCTGTCCATTCCCTGCGCGCGCAGGCGGACAAGGCGGCCTATTCCCAGTCCATGAGGGAGATACTTGAAAATCAGGAGAACCTCACGATTCGCCAGGAAGAGGTCACGGATATCCTGACTCAGAAGGAATTGGAAGAGATAGGATCTTATATTCCATCCGGGAAAAGGGAAAAGCCCCGGGTCGCGGGTGTGCGGATCCACACAGGGACAGTATATTCCTGCAGAGCGGTGATCGTGTGCACGGGGACATACCTCAACGCCCGATGCCTTGTGGGAGAATCCATCACCGAGACAGGCCCCGGCGGAATGCGCAGGTCCACCTGGCTGAAGAACTCAATGGAACGCCTGGGGATCCCCCTTCGGCGCTTTAAGACAGGGACGCCGGCAAGAATGGACGGCAGGACCCTGGACTATTCCAAAATGAAAATACAGCCCGGAGACCCTGTCGTCGTGCCTTTTTCCTTCTCTACTGATCCGGCCGATGTGCAGATCGAGCAGGTTCCCTGCTGGCTCACCTATACAAATGAGGAGACGCATGATATCATCAGGCAGAATCTGGACCGCTCCCCCATCTATGCCGGTATCATTGAGGGAACGGGTCCCCGTTACTGTCCTTCCATTGAGGATAAGGTCGTAAAGTTCGGGGACAAGAACCGCCACCATGTATTTATAGAGCCGGAAGGCAGATTTACCAACGAAGTCTATGTGGACGGAATGTCCTCTTCCATGCCGGATGACGTGCAGCAGCGCATGTACCGCACTGTCCCGGGTCTTGAAAACTGCGTCATTGTCAAGAATGCCTACGCCATCGAGTACGACTGCATCAATGCCAACCAGCTTAAATTATCCCTGGAGACAAAGGCTGTGGACGGCCTTTTCTGCGCCGGCCAGTTCAACGGAAGCAGCGGATACGAGGAGGCTGCGGCACAGGGACTCATAGCGGGGATCAATGCCGCGAATCTTCTAAAGGGAAAGGATCCCCTGATCCTGGAGAGATCCGAAGCCTATATTGGCGTCCTGATCGACGACCTTGTGACAAAGGACAACAGGGAGCCCTACCGTATGATGACTTCCCGCGCCGAGTACCGCCTCCTTCTTCGTCAGGACAACGCGGACCTGCGCCTTAGAAAATACGGCTACGAGGCGGGCCTCATCACTAAGGACCAGTACGATTACGTCTGCTATAAGGAAAAGGCTGTCAGAGAAGAGGTGGACAGGATCAAAAAAATTAAAGTGGGCGCGGCAGCATCCACCCAGAAAATCTTAAGCTCGCTTGGTTCCGCCCCCTTAAAGACTGCCTGTTCCCTTGCGGAGCTGATCTGCCGCCCGGAGCTCTCCTATGAAAAGACAGCAGAGCTCGATCCCGGCCGTCCTGAGCTCTCCCGTGACATCACAGAGCAGGTGGAAATCAACGTCCGCTACGAAGGATATATTGACCGCCAGAAAAGGCAGGTCCTGCAGTTTGAAAAGATGGAAAAGAGAAAAATCCCCTCCTGGATCGATTACGACGATGTCGGGAGCCTTCGGAATGAAGCCCGCCAGAAGCTGAAGGAATTCCTTCCGTCTTCAATAGGACAGGCCTCCCGGATCTCAGGCGTGACGCCGGCGGACATAACCGTGCTCCTGATCTATCTTGAAAAACAGAGGACAGTGAAAAAGTAACTGTTATTCAGGAGCTTCAACATTTTTTTGGAGCAGATATTATTATAAAAATAAATGTTTCACGTGAAACATTTCCAGCCGTGAGAAGTTGAATGGTTACTATTTTATAAGTGCGTGATTTTGATTCAGGCTGCCGCGTTTATGCGCTGCGGCAGGAGAAATAGGAATGAAAAGAAAAGATCAGCTTATAAAAATTATAAAGCGTACGGTGAACGTATATACAAAACATGATATGGACGTTTACTCAGGATATGCGACTTTCTATTTCATGATGTCGATCGTCCCTCTTCTTATGCTGGTCATTACCCTCATCAATCTGCTCCCCTGGTTTTCTGTTGAAGATGTAAGTGATTTTTTGAAGAGGGTGATCCCGGATATTCCTCAGATCAGAAATGCTCTGATCATCACGATCATTAATCTAAACCGTCAGTCCGGACAGTGGATCGCGTATATTTTCGCTTTGACTTCTCTTTGGTCAGGTTCCCACGGCGTTTTTGCCATGATGGTGGGACTGGAGAAAATCAACCACACGCAGCAGGTCGTTTTTAGGGAAAGACCCAAGGCAATTTTATATACAATTGTATTTACGCTTCTTATCCCTTCCCTCCTGCTGTTTCAGGTTTTTCGGTCATCAATACAAAATGCGTCGTCCTTCATTTTTTCACTGCTTTCCCTTCAGGAAATGAATTCATATATCAACCGGATTCTTAAATTTACAGGTATCGTTACGCTTGCCATTACGGCTCTTGTAATTGTTCTTACCTATACCTTTCTTCCGGCGGGGCGCAGGAAAATGAGAAATCAGCTGCCCGGTTCTGTTTTTACATCTGTCCTGTGCATTCTTTTTACGAATGCTTTCAGTTTTTTCATCAGGCGCTTCTGGAGATATTCCTCCGTTTACGGAACGCTCGCAGCTGTCTTTCTTTCAGCGATGTGGCTGAAATTTATCATTACTATTCTTTTCTATGGCGCTTCGCTTAACAGGGCCCTGCAGGTAAAAGAGTCAAAGGACTGCTCCACCTGAAATGTTGTTTTGGTATTTTACGGGCTGATCTGTTTAAGCTGCTATATAACCAGGCTTCTTGCTACAAGCAGGCAAATGTTTCACGTGAAACATTTGTCTGTTTTTGATTTACGCCCTTTTTTATTTGTGATACCATGTTTAGAAGCTTCAGAATCGAAAAGACGCAGAATGAATGCGCCTTTGTGAAAAAAGGAGAGACATATGGTTTCAGAAAATCCGGGCGTAGAACAGATATTTGTTGATCAGCTTTCTGCTTTTCAAATCGGGCTGTCACAGGACCAGCTGTGCCAGTTCAGAATGTATTATAAAAACCTGATAAAATGGAATGAGGTGATGAACCTGACGACGATCACCGAAGAGGGAGATGTTTACAGTAAACATTTTCTGGACAGCCTTTCAATCGTTGGCTTCGTACCGCCGGGGAGTTTTGAGGATCTGTCTGTGATCGATATAGGGACGGGAGCAGGCTTTCCCGGACTTCCAATTGCTATTGCTTTCCCGAAGGCAAAGGTAACGCTGGTCGATTCATTACAGAAAAGGGTAAATTTTCTGGATGAGACAGTGAAGCTGCTTGGGCTGAAAAATGTCCGCGTCGTCCACGCAAGGGCGGAGGATTTTGCCAGGATCGAGGCGGAAAGGGAAAGATATGACATCGTCGTTTCCAGAGCAGTGGCAAAGCTCAATATCCTGGCTGAGTACTGCATCCCTTTCGTAAAGAAGGGCGGATATTTCATCGCCTACAAGGCGGAGCGCCTGAAGGAGGAAATGGAGGAGGGAAGGAAAGCTGTAAAGATCCTTGGAGGAAGGATCGATCAGATCATCTCTTTCAACCTTCCCGGGACAGATTACGGAAGGACTCTGGTTCAGGTCACCAAGGAAAAGCATACCTCCGGGAAATATCCCAGAAAAGCCGGTACGCCTTCAAAGGAGCCTCTGGGGACAGCGGTCACAAAACAGACGTCGAAGTAAGGCTGCAGATTGAACTCTTCACAGTACTTTAAATGTTTCACGTGAAACATTTTTTGACCAGTGCGGCTGCATCCTGAATTTATGCAGGCGGGCAAAAGAGCTTCGATCGAGCAGTTGTAATTATTTCGGCGGAAGATTTGTGGCATCTCTAAAAATTGACATAGAAGCAGAAATGTTTCACGTGAAACATTTTTGTCCTGATCCCATCGCCGTTTTCGTCTTCGAGAAAACGCCTCGGGTGCCTTCACGCTTTCGCGCTGCGGCATGGGTATAAAGTTGAATTTTCGGAAAGGAATAAAAGAAAAATGGGAAAGATTATTGCGGTCGCGAATCAGAAGGGCGGTGTCGGAAAGACGACAACTGCGATCAATCTCGCGGCGTCCCTGGCAGAGCTGGGGCAGAAAATTCTGGTTATTGATGTGGATCCTCAGGGCAATACGACCAGCGGATTCGGCGTGGATAAAAACGGACAGGAAAATACGGTCTATGAGCTGCTTCTGGACGACTGCTCTGTCAATGAGGCGGTTATAAAAGAAGTTGTCCCGAATCTGGATATTATCCCCTCAAACGTCAATCTCGCGGCAGCGGAAATTGAGCTGATCGGCATTTCACGAAAGGAATATATCCTTCGGGATGCTTTGGATTTTATCCGGGATGATTACGATTTTATTTTTCTGGACTGCCCTCCTTCTCTGAGCATTCTGACGGTGAATGCCATGACGGCATCGGATACTGTACTTGTCCCGATCCAGTGCGAGTACTACGCTCTGGAAGGATTAAGCCAGCTGATCCATACCATCAATCTTGTGAGGGAGAGGCTCAATCCCCGTCTGGACATAGAGGGGATCGTGTTCACAATGTATGACGCCAGGACAAACCTCTCCGCGCAGGTGGTGGAAAACGTTAAAACGAATGTGGAACAGAGAATTTATAAAACCCTGATTCCCAGAAACATCCGCCTGGCAGAAGCTCCCAGCTATGGGGAACCGATCACCGTTTATGAACCAAAGTCTGCCGGCGCGCAGGCTTATAAAGAACTGGCAAAGGAAATGCTGGGAAGATAGTCGTTGGCAACAGGAAAATATAAAAAGGGATGATAAAATATGGCAAAAAAAAGACATGGAGGTCTGGGGAGGGGGCTGGACGCTCTGATTCCCATGGCCGGAAAATCTGTGCCTGACAGGGGAAATGAAGAGGAGAAAGCAGGCAGCGGGCGCGGAATTTCTTCAGAAAATTCCGGTCAGGAAATGGATGCAGATGATCGTTCCTCAGGGACGGGTGCAGGAAATTCAACAGGAGAAATCGCAACACCTTCCGGAGGGGATGACGGCAATATTTTTGGAGAGAGAAAAAGCGGTCTTTCGGATGGATCTTCGGAAGATTATTCAAAAGGATTTTCGAAAGAAAATTCTTTTGTCGGCAGAGAGTCTTCCGGCAGTGGATTTTCGGGGGATGTGAGGATGCTGCGTCTCTCGCAGGTGGATCCCAACCGCAGCCAGCCCAGGTCAAAATTTGAAGAGGAGGCGCTCGAGGAGCTGGCGGATTCCATCCGGCAGTTTGGAGTGCTGCAGCCCATCCTTGTCCAGAAAAAGGGGAGCCGTTATGAGATCATAGCCGGCGAGCGCCGCTGGAGGGCATCCCACAAGGCGGGCCTGAAGGAGATCCCGGCAGTGGTCCGGGAATATTCCGATGAGGAAGCGGTGGAGCTTTCCCTTATAGAGAACATCCAGCGCGAGGATCTGAATCCGATCGAGGAAGCAAAAGCCTTTAAGCGCCTGCTGGATGAATTCGGCCTGCGCCAGGAGGACCTTGCTGCCAGGGTGTCAAAGTCCCGGACGGCGATCACCAATGCGGTGAGGCTTTTGAAGCTGGACGAAAGGGTTCAGGAGATGATCATCTCTGAGGAGCTGTCCATGGGACACGCCAGGGCCCTGATACCCGTTGAGATCCCTGAGGAGCAGTTTATTCTTGCCAAAGATATCGCGGAGAGAAAGCTGAGCGTCCGCGAAGTCGAAAAGCTTGTGAAAAAACGCCTGGCCATGGCTTCCAAGGAAGCAAAGGATCAGGATAATAAAGGCGGCATCAGGGGTGAAAAGGAATCGAATGGAAAGGATACCGACCCCGCTCTTGAGCTTGCCTACAGAGCCATTGAGGAGCGGCTCAAGCAGTCACTGGGAACGAAGGCGACCATACGTCACAGCGGCAACGGGACAGGAAAGATCGAGATCGCTTTTTACAGCCATGAAGATCTGGAGCAGATCGTTGATCTTCTCACGTGACAGGTATTTTAAATTTATCTGAGCCGGGGGTATCAGTCATGATTGAGCATCCTATTCCGCCACTGTATGATGAAAATTCCAGGATCCTGATCCTTGGCAGTTTTCCGTCAGTAAAATCCAGAGAGATGATGTTCTTTTATGGACATCCTCAGAATCGCTTCTGGAGGCTTTTAAGTCTTCTTCTGGAGGCCCCGTTCCCGGAAAGTGTGCCGGAGCGGCGCGCCTTTCTTCTAAAGAACAGGATCGCGGTCTGGGATGTCATCGCGTCCTGTGAGATCAGGGGATCATCGGACGCCAGTATCAGGGACGCCGTGCCCAATGACCTTGGCAGGATCCTGGACGAGGCTCAGATCAGGCAGATCTATGTCAACGGGCAGACGGCCGGACGCCTGTATCGGAAATATCAGGAACCGGTGCTGAGCAAAACTTATGGTGACTGTGCGAAGGCGGTCGTCCTCCCTTCAACGAGCCCGGCGAATGCTTCCTGGAATATGGACAGACTTATGAAGGAGTGGAGCGTGATTCTGAGCAATCTGAGAGTGTGAGCTCGCTCTGTTTAAGACGGATCACTGCACAGGATTGTTTTTTCCCGAGAACTATGGAAGGGAGGAAGACCATGAAATTTAGGATCGCGGTGCTGCAGACCAGGGTATTTGAGCAAAAGGAAAAAAACCTGCGGCAGCTGGAGGATATCCTTGCCTCAGGCAGGACGCAGGAGGCGGATATGGTGACGCTGCCTGAGATGTTCGCCTGCCCTTACGAGACGAAAAATTTCCCGCTTTATGCAGAGCCGGAGGGCGGCCCCTCCTGGAAGACGCTCTCTTCCCTGGCAGAAAAATACGGGATCTATCTGGCGGCGGGGAGCATGCCTGAGCTGGCGCAGAAGAATCCGGAAAAAGCTTCGGACAGGAATTCAGAAAAGGATTCGGAAAAGAATCCGGATAAGGGGTCTGAAGAGAATCCGGAAAAATACGATCCGGAAAATGGCGGGAAGGGACTTTCCGCCATATATAATACCGCCTATGTATTTGGCCGGGACGGCAGGCAGATCGGAAAACACAGGAAGGCTCATCTCTTTGATATTGACGTCGAAGGGGGGCAGCATTTCAGGGAATCGGATACCCTCTCTCCAGGGGGATGGATCGGGTGCTTTGACACGGAATTCTGCCGGATGGGGCTCTGCATCTGTTATGATTTCCGTTTTCCGGAGACCGCCCGCCTGATGGCTCAGGACGGAGCGAAGGTCATCCTGGTTCCGGCGGCCTTTAACATGACGACAGGTCCTGCACACTGGGAGCTGATGTTCCGCCAGCGCGCTGTGGAGAGCCAGTGCTATGTGATAGGCACGGCGCCGGCCAGAGATGAAAACAGCAGCTATATTTCCTGGGGACATTCCATTGCGGTGGATCCCTGGGGCAGGGTAATCATGCAGATGGATGAAAAAGAAGGAATCGGGATCGTGGAAATCGACCTCGATTATGTGGAAAAGGTACGGAGGGAGCTTCCTCTTTTAAAGCACCGCCGGACGGATCTGTATGTTCTGCGAAATGTTACTGATGAAATATTACTGACGTAATATTACTGACGTAATAGAAAAATCATGCTATAATAACCATTCATGAAGTTCTGATTTTAAAAAATACTGCAATGATTCAAAGGAGAAAGCCATGATTGATATAAAGTTTCTGCGTGAAAATCCTGACGCCGTCAGGGAGAATATCAAAAAGAAATTTCAGGATGCCAAGCTCCCTCTGGTGGACGAGGTGATCGAGTACGACGCGAAGAGCCGCGCTGCCCAGAAGGAGGCGGACGCGATCCGCGCGGAGAAGAAAAAGATCTCCAAACAGATCGGGGCCCTGATGAAGCAGGGAAAGAAGGAAGAGGCAGAGGAGATCAAGAGGCAGGTTGCGGACAACAGCCGCATTGATGAGCTGGACGCCATCAAGAGAGAGGCCGATGAGATCGTCAGAAAGGACATGATGCTCATTCCTCAGATCATCGATCCTTCCGTCCCGCTCGGTCCTGATGACAGCCACAATGTGGAGATCGAAAAATTCGGCGAGCCTGTGGTCCCGGATTTTGAGGTTCCCTATCACACAGATATTATGAAGCGCTTTAACGGCATCGACCTCGACGCAGCGGGCGATGTCGCAGGCAACGGCTTCTATTATCTGATGGGTGACATCGCAAGACTTCATTCCGCAGTCATCTCCTATGCCAGGGATTTCATGATCGGCAAGGGCTTCACCTACTGCGTGCCGCCCTTCATGATCCGCAGCCGCGTCGTCACGGGCGTCATGAGCTTTGCGGAGATGGATGCCATGATGTATAAGATCGAGGGTGAGGATCTTTATCTGATCGGAACCTCCGAGCACTCCATGATCGGAAAATTCATCGACCAGATCATCCCTGAGGAAAAGCTTCCTCAGACACTTACCAGCTATTCCCCCTGCTTCCGCAAGG
>DEPS01000117.1:37979-52397 GCA_002358875.1 Lachnospiraceae bacterium UBA3386
GTCTACCGCATCCACCAGTTTGAAAAACAGGAGATGATCGTCGTCTGTAAGCCTGAGGAATCCATGGACTGGTACAACAAGATGTGGTCCTACACTGTGGAGCTCTTCCGCAGCATGGATATCCCGGTGAGAACCCTTGAGTGCTGCTCCGGCGACCTGGCAGATTTAAAGGTCAAGTCCTGTGACGTGGAGGCATGGTCCCCCCGCCAGAAGAAATACTTCGAGGTGGGAAGCTGTTCCAACCTCGGCGATGCCCAGGCCCGCCGCCTGCAGATCCGTGTCAGCGGAGAGGGCGGAAAGAAATACCTTGCGCACACGCTCAACAACACTGTCGTTGCCCCGCCCAGGATGCTGATCGCGTTTCTTGAAAATAACCTTCGCGCAGACGGGTCCGTGGCAATCCCGGCCGTTCTGCAGCCTTATATGGGCGGCATGAAGGAGCTTGTTCCGGTGTGCTGATAAGGCGCCTTTTGTAAATTCGCTTAATATTTAATGCAAGAGAGGAAAATTTCAAATTGCATAAATACTTAAGGGCAGTCGGGTTCTCCGATCCGATGAATGCGACGGACCGGCTGAACCTGATCGATGATATTAAAAATAAAGCTTCCTACAGGGAGAACGCGGCGGATCCTGACGAGGAGGACAGGATCTTCTGCGAATACAGGCTTGAACTTGCCGACGGCTGCGGGATTTTCATGACAGGAAGTCTCGATGAGGAGGACGATTTTTCCATGGGTCAGATCGAGCCTTATCTCATGCCGGAGACAGTCACTACCATGGAGGAGGTTTTTGTCGAGCAGAGGATCGATAACCGCTCTTTTGCGGGAATCTGCGATGATCTCAGGATCGGAACGACACTGATCTTCCGCCTGTTAAATCCCGTGGATTACCTTCGTTTCAGCAGTTTTGATGAACTTCCCTGCCCGGGGACTTCCGTGTGGCTCTCCTCGCTTTCCATAGAAGGAACGATCGTACTCCCCTTAAAAAAGAGCCCATATGAAGAGCAGGTCATCGAGGACCGCGCCCGGCGGCGCACAAAGATGATGGAGGAAGCCATGGACGGAGATGAACAGTCCATGCAGACCATCACGATGGAGGATATGGAGACTTATTCGGATATTCTGGACAAGGTCGTCGATCATGACATCCTGTCCCTGGTGGATTCCTTCTTCATGCCGACCGGCGCGGAATGTGACATATACTATATACTGGGGGATATCCTCTCCTGCCGGCAGGTCCGCAATCCTTATACCCTGGACAAGATCCATATCCTTGGCATCCGATGCTGCGGTATAGAGTTCACAGTCGGCATCAACGACAAGGATCTCTACGGACATCCGGAGCCGGGAAGGCGCTTCAAGGGCGTCATATGGCTGCAGGGAATCATCAGTTTTTCCGGAATCAATACTTAAAAAACCTGCCTGCCGGTTCCGAAGAGAAACCGCAGGCAGGTTTTTCGTCCGATTCGGGTTTTTGCTCTGAAAACATCTTGAATCCGGTGCAGATTGAACAGTAACGGTTTTTCTGCATGTGAAATACAAAATACGGATTTTTATTCAGGAGGATTCCTGTTGTTTTGAAATCACTGTCTTTAGAAAAATGATAATCAGGTTTTAAATGTCTGCCCGGGCGCAGCAGGGGGATAAAAAATGGAAAAAAGAAAATGGTGGAAGGAAGCGGTGATCTATCAGATCTATCCGCGGAGTTTTGCTGACAGCAATGGCGACGGGATCGGGGATCTGAACGGGATCACACAGCACCTGCCTTATCTGGAAAAGCTCGGTGTGGATGTATTGTGGCTGTCCCCGATCTACCAGTCTCCCAATGATGATAACGGCTATGACATCTCCGATTACCGGGCGATCATGAAGGAATTCGGCACGATGGAGGATTTTGACCGCCTGCTGGAAGAAGCCCATTCGCGCGGAATAAAGATCGTCATGGATCTGGTTGTAAACCACACTTCGGACGAGCATCCCTGGTTTGTCGAGAGCCGGAAATCGAAGGACAGCCCCTATCGGGATTACTATATCTGGAAAGAGCCAAGAGAGGGAAAAGAGCCCAATAACTGGCGCTCCTGTTTCTCCGGCTCCGCCTGGCAGTACTGCGAAGAGACCGGCATGTATTACCTTCATCTGTTTTCGAAAAAACAGCCTGATCTCAACTGGGAGAACCCTCAGGTGCGGCGCGAAGTCTATGACATGATGAACTGGTGGTGCGAAAAGGGAATCGATGGATTCCGGATGGATGTCGTGAGCTTTTTCAGCAAGGACCAGCGTTTCCCGGACGGCGCTGTCATGCCGGGAGAAAAATACGGAGATTTCAGCCCCTATGTGATCAACGGTCCCCGAATCCATGAGTTCATTCAGGAAATGAACCGTGAGGTACTTTCCGGCCGCGATCTTTTGACGGTCGGCGAGGCCGCCGGCGTCACGATCGATGAAGCAAAAAAATATGCGGCGTCAGACGGTTCCGAGCTGAGCATGGTCTTCCACTTTGAGCATACCGACAGGGCGGCGTCCGACCAGAAGCTGATCGGAAAATGGGACTGTGGAAAGCCGCATATGCCCGTTATCAGACAGGTCCTGAACAAATGGCAGACAGGACTTGAGGGAAAAGCATGGGGGAGCCTCTACTGGGATAACCACGACCAGCCCAGAGCGGTCTCCCGCTTCGGAAACGATGATCCAAAATGGCGCGTCCTCTCTGCCAAAATGCTGGCCACCTGCCTTCATATGCAGAAAGGAACGCCCTACATCTATCAGGGCGAGGAGCTGGGAATGACCAATGCTCCCTTTATGTCCCTGGAGGACTGCAGAGACATCGAGGCGGTCAATGCCTACCGGGAGTATGTGACAGAGCAAAGGCTCATTTCCGGAGAAAAAATGATGCAGTGCATCCGCACCGTCGGCCGTGACAACGCCCGCACACCCATGCAGTGGGATGACTCTGAGAATGCGGGCTTTACTTCAGGGACTCCGTGGATCATGGTCAATCCAAACTATAAAGAAATCAACGCTAAGTCCGCCCTTTCGGATCCTGATTCCGTTTTTTACTATTATCAGAAGCTGATCCGTCTGCGCCATGATTATCCTGTCATTGCTTACGGTTCCTTTGAACCGCTTATGGAGGAAAATGATTCTGTCTATGCCTACAGGCGGATCCTGGATGACCAGATCCCGGATGCTCAAATTCAGGATGGCCGGATCCGGAATCATCAAATCAGGGATTATCAAATCCTTGTTGTAGCCTGCAACTGGACCGATCAGGAACAGCCCTGCTCCTTGTTTGAGCAGGATCCTGAAATGACAAAAGATAAAAATATGCCTGCGGGCCTTCCCAGAGAGCTCATATCCAACTATGATGTCCACAAGCCCGGCATCCTGCAGCCCTACGAGGCGCGGGCTGTACTGTATTGAAGGATCGGTCTGACGATGGATTCGTGAATATACAGACAGTTGATTATTGAAAGGAGAAACAAAATGACCAGAATTGAAACCAAAAACGCTCCCGGAGCCATCGGCCCCTATTCACAGGGATATATCGCAAACGGATTCGTATTTACCTCCGGACAGATTTCCATTGACCCCGCGACAGGAGAAATGCCCGAAGGCATCGCCGCCCAGACAGAGCAGAGCTGCAAAAACGTCCTCGCTATCCTCGAAGCCGCCGGATCCGGCGCGGAGAAGGTCATCAAGACGACCTGCTTTCTCGCCGAGATCGCGGATTTTGCCGCATTTAATGAGGTATATGCGAAGTACTTTACTTCCAGGCCTGCCCGCAGCTGTGTCGCCGTGAAGGACCTTCCCAAGGGCGCTCTCTGCGAGATCGAATGCATCGCGTACGTTTGACCGTGTGAATACAGGAGGTTGACACAGCGGAGAAATCGCCGGGTATGGATTTGTTTAAAAATACACAGCCGGGATGAGAAAAAAGGAAAATCGTGTCCTATGCCTTGTGGCCGCCGATCTGCCGGTTTCTTTCCAGAGCTGTCGCGCCGTCCAGGAGATTCATGCCTTTGAATACGGCGTTCGGCCCGTATCTTTGGCGGACCTCCTGCATGGCCCGCCGGATCTTTTTCTCCCGTTCCAGAGCTTCGTAATCCGTAAACAGGTTCAGCTGTAACACGCCGTCGTCCCCCGCCGTGTTCATCGCGCAGACCCCGAGCCGCCGGTACAGGAGCCGGTGGTCGGTCTTTGCGTCAAAGGATGCCAGCAGGGCATCGGAGACGATGCGGACGGAATTGGTCTTTGTTTTCATGCGGACCACTCCGTTATTGTGCCGCGGATGGAGACGCCCGTAAAAGTCAGACAGGACAGGCCCTTCATAGTCGGGGCAGGCCTCCAGGCTTTTGTAGTCATAGGATACCCACCAGGAAAATGCCGGGGAGACAAGGCATTTCCTGTACATATCTGTGCACAGAGCGTCGATCATTTCAGCAAAGACGATCCGCGCTTCCTCATATTTGTAGGGCCTGGGCAGGACCTGGCCGTTGGAAAGGCTGTGGTTTTCGGAACGGTAGTTCTTGATGTCTTCCATTGTGACCGGTTCGATGCCCCAGGCGTGGTCGATCAGGATCTCTCCGTCGATGCCGAAGGTACGGTAAAAATATTCCTCGTCCCACTGCGACCGCTCCGCCACATCTCCCATGGTGTACATGTGGGCTGACATGAGCCGGCGTGCCTTCCCGGGCCCGATCTGCCAGAAGTCTGTCAGGGGCATGTGGTCCCAGAGAAGGTAGCGGTAAGACATCTCATTAAGCTCCGCGATCCGGACGCCGTTCCGGTCCGCGGGGCGTTTTTTTGCCACGATGTCCATGGCAGTCTTGGCCAGGTACAGATTTGTGCCGATGCCGACGGTGGCTGTAATGCCGGTGGATGAAAGAACATCCCGGATCATGGCCATTGCCATCGCATGGGCTGGATGGATCTGAGCTTTTTTAGCTTCTTTCATATACAGGTGCTGGCAGGCAGTGCAGTCGATGAAGCACTCGTCGATGGAATAGACGTGGACATCTTCGGGGGCCGCATAGCGCAGGTAGATCCCGTAGATCTGCGCGGAGATCCTCTCGTATTCTGCCATGCGCGGTGTCGCAATGATGTAGCTGATTTTCGTCCGGTGCGCGGACTCATAGCGCCGGATGGCCTGTTTTGCCTCGAAGAGCCTGGGCCTTGACGGGACGCCTATTGCCTTCAGCGCCGGAGAGACCGCAAGGCAGATGGTCTGGTCGGACCTGGTCTCATCGGCCACCAGAAGCAGTGCCTTCAGGGGATCCAGTCCCCGGTAGACGCATTCCACCGAGGCATAGTAGGATTTGAGGTCTATACAGATATAGGCGCGCTCCGGAGTGCGGAGCAGATCATTTTCACTGATGAGCGGGCTGATGGTTTCCATGGGATACTGCCTCTGAAAATACAAACACATGTTCTATAATAAAGCATTATATCACACACAGAACATATGTACAGTGTTTTTTATGTTGCGCATGCCTGCCGGTACAGGGTACAATAAGAGTTACAGTCATACTGCCGACAGCTTCAGGAAAGGAGATAAGAAAAATATGGATAACGCGATCATGTTCAAACTGACCTATGGACTTTTTGTTCTTACCGCAAAGGACGCAGACAAGGCAAACGGATGTATCATCAATACTGCAATGCAGCAGACATCAACGCCCAATGTCATTTCCATTACCGTGAACAAACAGAACTTCACAGAGCAAATGGTGAAGGCGACAGGAAAATTCAATCTTTCCTTCCTGGACGAGAGCGTGACATTCGATACCTTTAAGCATTTTGGCTTCCAGAGCGGCAGGGATGTGGACAAGTTCGCGGATTATGCAGATGCGAAGACAGCGGCGAACGGAATTCCTTATGTCGCCAGGGGGACGAATGCCTATCTTTCCTGCGAGGTGAAGGAGTCCTTCGATCTGGGCACCCACACCCTCTTCCTTGCGGACGTAAAGGACGGCGAGATCCTCTCCGACAAGCCTTCCGTGACCTACACCTATTATCAGGAAAATGTTAAACCCAAGCCCGGAAAGCCCGCTGAGAAAAAAACTGCCGGCAGGGTCTGGGTCTGCAATATCTGCGGATATGAGTACGACGAGGCGAAAGAAGGAAAATCCTTCGACGATCTTCCCGACGACTGGGTCTGCCCGATCTGCAAGCACGGCAAGCAGGATTTCGAGCTGATGTGATGAAATAAAAATATCGGTAAACTGTGCGGATTACATCATGCCTGTACAAAAGTTTATCGCTCCGGGCGGTTTAAGCTTTTGTACAGGCATGTTTTTTTAACAGGAGGAGAACCGGCCGGTCCGGGCTTTTTCCACGGAATGCCGCCGCGCCACATTTGCTCCAATATGGAGCATAAAAATGAAAATATTTTTCCGCGCTGTCATCTGTCTGCATGCCGCCCGGTATGTTCAATCATAACTCAATCATAGTTTGATCATTAATCAATCATACAAATTCGTTTTAAGAGCTAAAAATGAATTTATATGATTGATAATAATTGAATATGAACGAATATGGAAAAATGTGAAATATTTTTAAAAAAAATTTGCTTGACAATGACTGAATACAAATCTATAATATGTGTTAAAGAAAGGAGGACCCCCTATGATTTACACAGTTACATTTAATCCGTCCCTGGACTATATTGTTTCTGTTCCGGGATTCGAGATGGGCAAGACCAACCGCACTGCATATGAGCAGATGCTGGCGGGTGGAAAAGGCATCAATGTTTCGACGGTTCTGGGAAACCTCGGGATCGAGAACATTGCGCTGGGTTATGTCGCCGGTTTTACCGGAGACGAGCTGATCCGCCGGATGAAGGAGTCAGGCCTGAAAAATGATTTCATCCGCATCGAAAACGGATATTCAAGGATCAATGTGAAAATCCG
This sequence comes from Lachnospiraceae bacterium UBA3386, assembly GCA_002358875.1. GTDB lineage: Bacteria > Bacillota > Clostridia > Lachnospirales > Lachnospiraceae > CAG-791. The sequence goes on from DEPS01000117.1 coordinate 44,887, forward strand.
CGATTTCGACGGAATGGAGATCAACGGCATGGGTCCCGTGATCGGGAAGGAAGCCCTGGAAGCCCTGATGGAGAAGCTGGAAAAGCTTGTCGAGGGTGACACGCTGGTCCTGGCCGGCAGCATTCCGGAGAGCATGCCCGGAACGATCTATTCGGACATCCTTGAAAGACTGCAGGGAAGAGGAATCCGCTTCGTCGTTGACGCGACCAAAGATCTTCTGCTGAATGTTCTGAAGTTCGGACCGTTCCTGATCAAGCCCAACCATCACGAGCTCGGAGAGATCTTCGGCGTGGAGCTGCGCACACGTGAATCCGTCGTTCCTTATGCCGCAAAGCTCCAGGAGAAGGGTGCACGGAACGTGCTGGTCTCCATGTCGGGAGAGGGCGCCGTCCTTCTCGATGAGGAAGGAAAGGTTCATGCCCTTCCTGCTCCCAAGGGAACACTGATCAACGCCGTCGGAGCGGGAGATTCGATGGTGGCAGGATTCCTGACAGGATGGGAGGAGCGCCATGATTATGAGCACGCTTTCAGAATGGGCGTGGCGTCGGGAAGTGCGAGCGCGTTTTCGGATTATCTGGCGACAAGGGAAGAAGTCATGAGCGTCTATGAAAGACTCGGCTGAAATCTGCGGGGTATTTAGCAACATCGGCCGACAGGCCGGAGAAGGGGAGTTTGAATATGTATATTACTGATTTGCTTGACAAAAGAAGCATAGACCTGAATGGTAAGCCCGGCTCCAAGAGCGAGGCGATCGATCAGGTCGTCGACCTGATGCTCAAGAGCGGAAAGATCCGCGACAAAAAGGCATACAGGGAAGAAGTCTACAGAAGAGAAGAAGAGTCCACGACCGGTATCGGCGAAGGAATCGCCATCCCTCACGGCAAGTGCGACGCTGTCATTAAGCCCGGTCTTGCAGCCATGGTTGTCAAAGACGGTGTGGATTACGATGCACTTGACGGCGAGCCCGTCAACCTTATCTTCCTGATCGCAGCTCCGATCACGAAGGACAACGTGCACCTGGACGTGCTCAGCAAACTGTCCCGTCTGCTCATGGACGAGAAGTTCAGTGATGATCTGAAGAATGCCAAGAGCGTGGATGAATTCCTTGCAGTCATCGACGCGGCGGACAAAAAGGACGAGGCAGTCGAGAACGGCGCTCCCCAGGTCATGGCGGCGCTGGCAGACGGCGCATGCAGGATCTGCGCAGTTACCTCCTGCCCTACCGGAATCGCACACACCTATATGGCGGCAGAAGGCATTGAGAAAGCTGCCAAGGCAGCTGGCTGCTGGGTCAAGGTCGAGACTCGGGGCTCCGGCGGTGCCAAGAACGTCCTGACCGACAAGGAAATCGAGGATGCCGACTGCATCATCGTCGCTGCGGACGCAAAGGTCCCCATGGACCGCTTCCACGGCAAGAAGCTGATCGAGGTTCCTGTTTCCGACGGTATCAGCAAGGCTCCTGATCTGGTCAAGCGCGCTATGGCGGGCGATGCTCCCGTGTGGAACGCAGGCAGCGCGGCTGCGGCGGCAAGCGCTTCCGGCAAAAAGGCTTCCGGCGGCGCGGGCCACAAGATCTACCTGCAGCTGATGAACGGCGTTTCCCACATGCTTCCGTTCGTCGTCGGCGGCGGTATCCTGATCGCCCTTGCATTCCTGATCGACGGTCTTTCTGTTGATATGAACGCACTGTCTGTAGCAGACAGAGGCAATTTCGGTTCCATCACTCCTTTCGCGGCAACCCTGAAATCCATCGGCGGAGTGGCCTTCGGCTTCATGCTTCCCGTTCTCGCCGGTTACATCGCTGAGAGTATCGCGGACAGGCCCGGTCTGGCGGTCGGTTTCGTCGGCGGCATGATCGCTGCCAACGGCAAGTCCGGCTTCCTGGGCGCCCTGCTCGCAGGCTTCATCGCAGGCTATGTGGTCCTCTTCCTTCAGAAGGCTTTCAGCAACCTTCCCGAGGCTATTGAGAAGATCGCACCCGTACTGCTCTACCCTCTGTTCGGCACGCTGCTGATCGGTCTGATCATGATGTTCATTGTGGAACCTCCTGTAGGCTTCCTGAACACAGCCCTCAACAACGGTCTGACAAACATGGGCGGCGCCAGCAAGGTCGTCCTCGGCATTATCCTTGGCGGCATGATGGCCATCGACATGGGCGGCCCCTTCAACAAAGCGGCTTATGTTTTCGGTACTGCTTCCATCGCGGCCGGCAACTATGACATCATGGCAGCAGTCATGATCGGCGGCATGGTTCCTCCCTGCGCGATCGCTCTTGCAACGATCCTGTTCAAGAACAAATTCACAAAGGAAGAGAGAGATTCCGGCCCCGTCAACTTCATCATGGGTCTTGCCTTCATCACGGAAGGTGCTATCCCCTTCGCGGCTTCTGATCCCGCCAGGGTCCTTCCTTCCTGCATCATCGGTTCCGCAGTGGCGGGTGCTCTTTCCATGGCATTCGGCTGCACGCTGATGGCTCCTCACGGCGGCATCTTCGTATTCCCTGTTGTCGGCAATGCGATTATGTACCTCGTAGCCCTTGTTGTCGGCACAGCGGTCGGCACATTCCTTCTGGGAGTCCTCAAGAAACCTGTAGAGGAATAATAAAGGCAAAAAGGCCTGACAGCCTGTATAGTTTAGACCTGTGCGCTTGAAGGAATAAATAATTCCAACCGCACAGAAAGAAAAATTTGCAGTTTTTGCGAATCAGTATTATACTGATAGCACAACAAAGTCATAGGAACGATTGTCCTCTTCGGGGGCGGCGCCGTCTGTCACGGAGCCGCCCCCGTGTTATTTCCAGACCATCACTATTTTGATATTGACTGGACTTTTCAGAAAATCACACTATACTTTTTATAAGATGATGCCGGGTCAGGCCCGCTTCGTTACAGACCTTATGAACCAGACATCATTTCTTTTATATTGAAGCTGAATATTTAAAAATCTTATAGAGTTGTACTTATACAGACGGATTTGCCGGTTGATAAAAAGACAGTGGAGAGGAAGAAAATGCTTGCGGGACAGAGACAGGACGAGATTCTGAGATTAGTGGAAAAAAAGGGCAGTATCACTTTGAAGGAACTGGTGGATCTGACAGGTGTCTCCGAGTCGACGATCAGGAGGGATCTTTCGGAGCTTGACCAGAAGGGAGTTCTCCGAAAGGTCTTTGGCGGGGCTGTTTTCACGGGATCCTGCAATAACGTGGTCGAAGAAAATGTCGCGCGCAGGATGGAAATCTCAACGGAGGAAAAGCGCCGCATCGGCAGGTGCGCCGCGTCGTTGATCGAGCCTAACGAATTTATCTATATTGATGCGGGAACTACGACGGGAGCCATGATTCCCTTTATTTCTGAATACTCTGCCGTTTATGTCACAAATGCGGTCTCCCACGCTCTGGACCTGATCCGGAGGGGATTCCGCGTCAACCTGATCGGCGGAGAGCTGAGGGCAACTACTGAAGCGGTGATCGGAAGCGCGGCCTGTGATGAGCTGTACCGCTATAATTTTACAAAATGTTTTATGGGGACCAACGGCATCGACTTTGACGCCGGATTTACGACACCGGATATAGCGGAATCCATGGTAAAGCGCAGTGCCATGCGCAATTCCAGGGAAAGCTTTATCCTCGCTTCGTATGAGAAATTCCATGTCATCACGCCGGTAAGGTTCGCGGACATGGGAAGGGCCAGGATCATCACCGACCGTGTCCCCGAGGGATGGAGGGGGACCCTGGAAAACCTGATCATCGCCCCCTGAGGTGTCATGAAAATTTTCTAACTGCAAGCGTACAAGTCTAAATGCTTATTTTCAGACAGCTGGCACCTTTTGGTGATGACCCGGGGAAACAGACAATAAAAAAATGCCAGATACAGATCAGAAAGCGTCCGGAGAAGGAAAATGGTTTTAAGTTTCTCTTTTCCGGGCGCTTTTTTTAGGTCTGTCAAACCGGAAAGAGACTGGCGCCTGACTGTGTTAATCTGGGAAGAGACTGGTGCCTTACTGTGTTAATCCGGAAAGAGACTGGCGCCTGACTGCGTTAATCCGTGAAGACACTGGTGCCTGCTCTTCGTCATTGAGGACGCGCACAGGCATATACAGTATGAAAAAATACCTGTAGATGCAAGGTATAGAAAAAAAAATATACAGTCATGAAAATGCAGGAAAACAATATAATTTACCAGAAGATGTTTCATGATATAATCTTTACCGGGAAATACTTTTAAGAGGAAGTTTTTGTCATGAGGAAAATGAGATGAAGAAATCATCCAAATCAAGCCTTACAACACAATATATAATCCTTTTTGGAGTGTTGATGCTGATGGCTAACATACTGCTCGGATATCTTCTTCTTCGTCAGTCGTCTCTGATGATTCAGTCACTTTTGCGCAAGAGTATGCTCAACATCTCCAATACAGCTGCCGCGCTGGTCGACGGGGATGTGATCGGCTCGCTGACAAAGGAGGATGTGGGTTCTCCCGAATATAATAAGATTCTCGAAAATCTTGCTGCTTTCCAGAACAATGTGGATATCGAATTCATCTACGCAGTCCGCCAGGTCGGAGATAATGAGTTTATCTTTACGGTTGATCCTGATCCGGTAGACCCGGGACAGTTCGGGGAGGACGTCCTGGTGACAGACGCTCTGCGACAGGCCGGCATGGGGATCGCCACGGTGGATAATGAGTCCGCGGAGGATCGCTGGGGAAATTTCTACAGTTCCTACAGCCCCGTGTTTGATTCGAAAGGAAAGGTTGCGGGCATCATCGGAGTCGATTTTAACGAAGAATGGTATAACGGGCAGGTCTGGAAAAACACATATTTTGTTATCCTTTTCAGCATCCTCTTTACCCTCGTCGGCGCGGCGGCTTTTCTGTTTATCAGCGGGCGCATGCGAAGAAGATTTGATGCCCTGAATGCAGAGCTGGCGGTTTTGTCGAATGACGTGGAGGAGCTTACCGAAGAGCTCCTGTCCAGTGCCGGCTACAAGGATGAAAAAAACTGGGAAGACTGTTCCGGCAGGAAAGATGGAGAGCCCGGGGATGAAGGCGATGAGCTTCGCACGCTGAGCTGCAAGATCCACAGCATGCACAAGGAGATGGAACGGTATCTTAACTACATGCACGCCCAGGTGAACACTGATGCCCTGACCAGGGTCGGTAATACAACAGCTTATATGGAACGACAGAAGGAACTGGAAGCGAAGATACTGGATGGTTCCGCCTCCTTCTTTGCAGTTGTCTTCGATATTAACGATCTGAAGAACATCAACGACAATTACGGGCATGTCTGCGGCGACCGGGTCATCCGTGCCGCTGCGGCCTTCATCGCCGCACATTTTGGGGTAAAAAACACCTTCCGCATCGGAGGGGATGAATTTATTGCCATTGCCGAAAAGACAGACCCGAAGAAGCTGGAAAAACTGCTGGCAGGCATCGACGGGTCGATCGAAGCCTACAACAGAGGATGCCCTCCCCAGGAAGCAAAGCTCTCCCTTTCCAGAGGCTACTCGGATTTTATTCCCGAAAGGGATCATTCATTCCGTGACGTCTTTATCCGCGCAGACGCACAGATGTACGATACCAAAGACAGTTTTCACCGGAGAAACAGGACAGAAAGCTGACGCAGCTGTTCAAGCCTGGTCTTTGTGATGAGAAAAAGCAGCGTATGCTGCGCATATGTGGGAAAACTCCGGGAATGGTTCTCTGACAACAGCCCGGTACATCTGATATTCCGGCTTATTTTGAAAAATAAATATACACACTTATCTGTTTTTGATATAATTATTATATATATCAGTCAGGACTTGTTGTTGTGATGAGGCATCATTGTAACGAAATATCAAATATAACGATGCGGGAATCTAATAAAATACACTTTTTTTAACAGTAAATCAGTTTTTACGCTGTAACATGAAAGGAGGGGCTGTTCATGAAAACAGGAAAGTCTCTGTACAAAAAAGCAACTGCTTGTGGAATGTTGCTCATTTTTATTTTATTATTCCTGGCAGCTTCCAGGCCGCAGAAGGTATACGCGAATGACGGTACACTTTACAAATATAAAGTGAAAGTCAGTAAAGGATATCTCGCGCTCAGAAAAGCGAAATCCTTCAACTACAGCAATGAGATCGGAAAACTCTATACAGGCGACCAGGTCATCCGCTGCCCGTCTCCTGTTGAGAACAGTACATACTGGTATGTCTATTCTCCCAAGCACAAGAAGGTCGGATATGTAAACAAAAAATATCTGCGTTACTACAAAGAATACACCGGAAATGTGTATTACTATGCAAAGGTCAAAAAGGGATATCTGGCGCTTCGGAACTACAAAAGCTCCGATCCTTCCAATATTACCGGGAAAATGTACACAGGTGACTGGGTTATCGTGCTCAACAAGAGCAACTCCACTTACTGGATGGTCTACTCTCCCGATCTTGAAAAGGCAGGCTATACGAATAAAAATTATCTGAAACGACTATGGTAGATGTCTGGAAAAGATGAACGAGGCTGTAAGATAAAACAACGATGCCAGATATAACGATGCTGTCAAAAAACAATACTGTCAGAGAAAGCAATGTTTTCAGATAAGGAAGACAGACCCTGACAGCAAAAGGAATCAGGGATGCAGGAACAGAAAAAACGCGGCGTCCTGACGCCGGTCAGTATTCTTCATTATGTCCGGCTATGTTACCGGGGCACCCTCTTTATCGCGCTTCTGGTGATCTATATCAGGGGCAGGATCTACAGCAGTACTGATCACATAAGCAGCATACTCCGGCAAAAGCCCTCCATCGTCCGCGTCATCTGGGTGGTTTTTGTAGTAGAAATGATCCTCCGCTTTTTCCCGTCCAGACTGGAGAGCCCTGGATCACAGAAACAGTTCAGAAAAAACTACATCAAATCAGGGTATACGGACATAGTGATACAGGACAATAACGGGACCATGCTGGTCATGCTTGTATGGATCTGTTTCAACCTGGTCTTCGGATGGCTGTACATGGCGGGGATTCTGGATGACGGGATCATGCTCCTTTTATGCTGCTTCTACTCCGTCTGCGACATGATCTGCATCCTCTTTTTCTGCCCCTTCCAGACCTGGTTTTTGAAAAACAAATGCTGCAGCACCTGCCGAATATATAACTGGGACTACGCAATGATGTTCACACCCCTGTTTTTTGTCAGGGATCCATACTCAATGAGCCTTTTGGTACTGTCCCTTGCCCTGATGTTCAGATGGGAGATCACCTTCTTCCGACATCCTGAATATTTCTCGGAAAAAACAAATGAATTCCTGCACTGCAAAAACTGCACGGAAAAGCTCTGCGCCCACAAACAGCAGCTCCACTCCCTGTGGAAAGCCATCGCCAGATTTACAGCAGAGAGAAAAATGCGCCTGAAAAAATAAAAAATAGGAGTGGCAGATACTGAATCGTCAGCGTCTGTCACTCCTTTTTTTATTTGGCAGCAGGACCTGTTTTTAAAAGCCCAGACCCCTGAATCTGATATTTGCCTTTG
>DEPS01000117.1:52530-56138 GCA_002358875.1 Lachnospiraceae bacterium UBA3386
ATGTTTGCCCTGTGTTAAAAAAACTCAGACCCCTGAATCTTATGCCTGGAGATAGCTTTCGAGAATATCCTGCAGATATTGCTTATACTCCTCTCTGACAGCTTTCGGCGACGCTATTTCTATGCCCTTTCCGATCCCGGCGATCCAGCCGAAAAACTGAGGACTCACAGCCACCGTCACAATGGTCCTGAACCTGTCTTTTCCGTGGGAAACGAAAATCATATCAGTGCCGAAACGGTCGATGATGACGCCCGCAAGAGCATTGTCTGCCTCCAGCGTAATACTCTCGTCCCGCCCTCCGTACATTCCGAAGGTCTTCCGGGAATATTCGGCAAGGTCAAATTTTTCAAAAAACTCTCTCCCGAGACGGGCCTTCCTGATGATCCGGATCTCCTGTATCTTGTCGACCCTGTAGTGCTTGATCTTCTGACTATCGGCATCAAATCCCACAAGATAATAATTCTCGTCATCCCAGGTCAGAGCCCATGGAGAAACGACATACTCGGCTCCTTCCTTCCTCTGAACAAGCTTTTTCCGGACTGTCCAGCTACAGTATTTAAAACCGATCTGCATGTTGTCATGAAGAGCGGAATGAATGACGTCGACATTTTCATAAATCGAACTGTTCTCTGTCTTGGCGCGGTTATATATAAAAATATCGCGCTGAAGAAGCCTTGCATTTTCCCTGCTCGTCTCGCAGCCCAGCTTTCTGATCAGCTCCTCGGATCTTTTATTCGTGATAAACTTGGAGGACTGAACGGCATCGACCAAAAGCTTTAGCTCCGGCAGCTCATAATGCCTTTCCGACACATAATACCCCCCGTTTACTCCCCTCTTCTGCTCAATTTTCATACCGAAGGTTTTCAGCCGTTCGACATCTGCATAAACTGTTTTTCTGTTGCAGGAATACCCGTAATCGCGCTCAAGCCTGTCGGAAATCTTCGCTGCGTTCAGAGGATGATCCTGATCCGTTTCCTCAAGCAGCAGCTTCCTCAGATGGAGGATCTTCAGTTTTTCATCTGCCATTACCAGTCACACCCCCTGCCCTTCCTTACAAAGCCTGTCATCAATACAATACCGGGGCCAAAGGCCGGTTTTGCCGAGTCGGCTTTATCATTTGTCACAACAAGCGCCCAAGTACCTGGAAGCAACCTCCCCTTCTGAGCTACTCAAAAGCCCTTCAGCTGTTTATGCAAATTGACCAAGCTCAGTATATAGTTACAGACCCATTGACCCTTACATCATCAATATTGTAACGCGAAAAAGTACTGCCTTCAACAGGCGGAAAAACAACACCTTTATACTGATGGTAAATAGATTTTTACACAAATGTGTTTATAATATTCTTAACGGGCGCCTGCCCGATTTGTACAAGCCACTGCCGGGCCAGGCTGCCGGCGGATGAAAGCATACCTGCCAGAATATGCCGCAGAGCGCCAGCGCCAAGCATACATTTAAACTCAAATCGGAGATAAAGTTAATGATTGAAATTAAAGGAGCCTGCAATACTGCCAGGATCTTTACGGAAAACTGTGACAATGCCACGATCGCCCAGGTCAAAAACCTGATGGACCAGCCTTCCGTTGAAGGCCTGAAGGTGCGTATCATGCCTGACTGCCACGTCGGCGCAGGCTGTGTGATCGGAACGACCATGACCATTCGTGACAAAGTGATCCCCAACCTTGTCGGCGTGGATATCGGCTGTGGGATGCTTGCCACAAAGCTTAAGGAAGAAAGAATTAACCTCCCAAAATTTGACAGCACTTCCCAGGCAGAGATCCCTTCCGGAATGAATATAAGAAAAACAGCCCACAGCCTGGCCGATACGATCTCCGCAGAAGACCTGGCCTGCTTCGGGAAAACCGGCTGCAAGGTATCGCCGGATATCTTCCGCCTCAGCCTCGGCACACTCGGCGGTGGAAATCATTTCTGGGAGCTCGACAAGGATGAAGAAGGAAAAATCTGGCTGGTCGTCCACACAGGCTCCCGCCGGAGCGGAAAAGACGTCGCGGAATACTACCAGAAGCAGGCCTATGAAAGCTTGAACCTGACAGGATTAAAAAGAAAACAGGAGATCGCAAGACAGAGAGAAGCATTTATCCTGCAGCTCAAATCTGAAGGAAGAGCGGATGAAATCAGCCGTCTTTTGCCCTCCTGGAAGCCTGACCTTCCACAGGAAGAGATCAAAGTCCCCTACGAATTATCCTGGTGCGAAGGAGCTCTGTTTGACGACTACATCCATGATATGAAGCTGATGCAGGCCTACGCCGCACTCAACCGTCGGATCATCACGGAAGTCATCCTGAAAAAATGTAAACTCCACCCCGTGGACCAGTTCGAAACCGTCCACAACTACATTGATACCGAGCACATGATCCTCCGAAAGGGATCCGTCTCCGCCCGCAAAGGAGAGCGCCTCCTGATCCCAATCAACATGAGAGACGGCGCCCTGATCTGCATGGGCAAGGGAAACCCCGACTGGAACGAATCTGCCCCCCACGGCGCGGGGAGACTCATGTCCCGCTCGGAAGCCCGCTCCTCTATCTCAATGAAAGACTACAGAGAATCCATGGCAGGCATCTACACGACCTGTGTCAGCAAAGGCACCATCGACGAATCTCCTATGGCATACAAACCTGCCGCAGAGATCATAGCCAATATTGAGCCCACCGCGGAGATCATCTCACAGATCAAACCAATCTATAACTACAAAGCCGGCGGCGATGACTGAAACGACTGCAAAACCGGCGAAGAGAATTCAAAGAGAACTCTTTGAGGGAAAATTGTGTTGGACTGGTTTGATGTTCGTTCCCAGGCGCCGTAGTCACGGCGCCTGGGATGAAAATAGACTGGAGAAAGAAAAGAGACTTAAGTTCAGCAAAAGTTTCAGCATAAGATAAAAATTTGACAGATAAAATTTGCAGATAAAAAATTCAAAAAATACTTGCTAAATAAATTCAATCATGTATAATAAGTATATTCTGCACCTGCAAAGTGTGCCGGATACATTTGTCTGCGTAGCTCAGTTGGATAGAGCGACCGCCTCCTAAGGGTTCGGCCAACCGAACAGCCGCATTTCGGAGGCAAACGCTTCACTGTCCGATTCGGCTTCAAAACTGGGGCCAGGTTGCAAAAGAGCGAACGCCAATCAGGGAATCGGCCGCTTGCAACTAGGAACGGGAAAACTGAGACACTGCTAATCGAAATCTCCGGCCAGCTAATCGCGAAGCCGAGATCATAAATCAATTTCCGGCCTGAAAAGGCGAAAAAAAGCCCATATTTAGGGCAAAAAGGGTACGTCTGCGTAGCTCAGTTGGATAGAGCGACCGCCTCCTAAGAAAGAAGGCGGGTGGAACCCTCTGTGCTGCAAAGGTTGTCGATTCAAGTGTTCGACTCAAATCTGAGACATTAAAAAGTTACAGTCGGCTCGTTTTCCGAAAGGAAAGAAGCCAGGTGTAACCAGAATAAATGTTCGACGTCTCCAGCCGGATAAAAAATCGGTTGAGATCATAAATATAGGCAGGGCCGAAAGGCCGGAAACCCAGTGTTTATGCGGGTTTCAGCCATTTGTCTGCGTAGCTCAGTTGGATAGAGCGACCGCCTCCTAA
>DEPS01000136.1:0-1345 GCA_002358875.1 Lachnospiraceae bacterium UBA3386
GGCGCATCTGAATAAATCGTCATTTTGTAAACTCCACCCTCAATGATTTTCCGTAAACGGCTTTCTGCCATGCAGGGCATTAGCAGCCGTATTTCACCCGGACCTGCCTTCCTCCCATGCAGGACATTTGCAGCCGTATTTCACCCGGAACAGCCTTCCTCCCATGCAGGGCATTTGCAGCCGGCACTCCGCTGCAGTAAAACGGGAAGGAGAACATTTTTTCCTCTTATGTTCTCACTGATGCCTCCCCCCGCATTTGGGGCAGGGCCTCAGATGGGAGCCTGCCTCCTCCACTGTTTCCTCATGCGTGGTACGCTTGAGGCTGGAACAGTTTTTCGAGCTGTGATAGCGGTTACCATCGGGCGTGATGAACACCCTGCCTTCAGGTGAGGGATGGCAGTATTCACAGGGGTGATAGATGGAACCGTCATTGGCTCTCAGCTTTTTAAGCTCGGATGCATCCACCTCACGCACACGCGGCTTTAGGTAGACGCAGTCCGGGTCGGTGTGATAGACGACGCCGTTTTCCGCAACGATCACGTTCCCTTCCGAAGGGGCATCCCCTTCCCCGCCGCTGTCAGACCCGATGCCGCTTCCAATCTCATAGCCCGTAAACGCATGCCCGTAATAGGTACACCTGACGGAAAGATCCGGTCCGTTCAGGATCGGGATAAAAGGCCTTGTCCTGTAGTCCGCATGGATCTCCACTATGCCATCACCGGACAGGATGTGTGATCTCAGATACGAGATCCCTCTGCTTCCGCCGCGCAGACAGGTATTTTCCATATAGTCGCTGCCAAGGCTTTTTTTGACCTCTCCTGACACATATGCCATGGAAAGAATGTCTCCCGCAGCGCCCGGAATATCGATCCCCCCTGCGCTTTTCCCCGAAGCTCCCTCTGACGAAGCTCCTCCTTCGCCGGAAGAAGAACCTGAGCCGGATAAGGCATACTCCCTGTACCAGGCGTACTCGCAGATCTGGTCCCCTGTCTGTTGCAGCGCCGACGTGACGCTGCTCTCGAGCCGTACCACATCCAGGAGAAATATGACATTAAAAAAGAAAAACAAAAAGAGGGGCAGGGCCAGAGCCGCTTCCACACTCATGCCCGCGCAAAGAGCCGCTGTCCTTTTGCTTTTGGTAACGCCTGATATCTCTTCCTGCTGCTGCATTTCGCTGCTCCTTAAAAACATGCCGGTCATCTCTAAGCCTGCCAGGTCATTGCTTTTAAAAAAACACAATGCCTTCCTGCGCCCTGTTCGTGATTTTTTCTGCCCGGAGAGACTTGTTTCTCACGCTCCCGCCTCTTTCGGCGGACCCGCAGGGAAGGCATCGTATCCTTTAAAA
>DEPS01000136.1:1417-9066 GCA_002358875.1 Lachnospiraceae bacterium UBA3386
TCATATCCAAAGCGGCTTGTGACATTTGCCGTCATGGAAAAGGCATCCATGCACCAGTCCATACAAAAATTTGCGTTTCCCGGAGTCTTCCGGATATCCATTTCCATTACATCCATCGTCCGCATGCTCTTTATGGAGCTTCCCTCCAGAAACAGGAGCATCTGCAGATATTCTGTATACAGAAGTCCTCTGCCGCCGCTCCCCCCTCTTATTGACAACTCGGGTGTCAGCATTCCCAGAAGGGATGTCTTCCATGTGTCCGAGCTTTTCATGAGGGGGACGCGGCCGCCGTCAAACAAAGTCCTCAGGTCCTGGACTGATTCGAGATATGCCCAGGCGAACAGAAGCACGTTTTTGAGAGCGTCCTTCAGTTGAGGATTAAAAAATATAAATGCGATCAGGGCTGCGAGCACTTCCGCCTGTTCCATGCGCACGGAATCGGTAAATAAATATGCGCAGTTTGCCGCTTCCCTCATCAGAAGCAGTTTTTCTGCAGTTTTTTCAAGATTCTCCTTATCTGTTCTCTTTCCATTGAGGATATATTCCTGCTGATATTTCAGTTTTCCTTTTTCAAGAGGATGTGTGTAGCAGCCGCATTTTTCTCCCAGGTACAGGTCAAACATGACAGCACCCGCTTCCGGATACCGGTGTGAATTTTCCGCCGCCAGAGTGTCGCCATAATGCAGGGCACGCGATGAAAGGATGTTATCTCCTGTAGAAGCGGAGGAAATCCCGGAAAGGTCTCCAAAGACCTGGCGGAGGATGGGGAGCAGGCGGAACCGGTCCATTTCCTGGACAGCCTTTTCCGCACTGTCGTCGCTGTCTTCCTCCGCCTCCTTCTTCTCCTCCCTGGTCGCCTTTTTGGCTTTCTTTTTTGCCTTGCGCAGCTCCTTTTTAAAGTCCTTCCGTGCTTCTTCTCTTTTTTTCTCCCAATCAGCACTGTCGTCAAAAAGGCCCTGAAGGGAATCAACTTCAGACAGAAACGAAGCCGCAATATTCCCGGCCGGGTCCGCCGACATGTAGGCATAGACCTGCTCCCGGAGCGCCTTTGCTCCGCCGTCCGCCGCAAACCTGGCTTTGTCGACAGTAAGTCCCGAAAGATGCGTCCCCGTAAGGTCGCCGTTTATCCCCAGGATTGAAGATACCTTTGTGTCCAGGTTCTTTTCCATATAGGTGCTCAAATGCTGCTGTACGTTTTCAAGCGATGCACTTCCCGTGCCGTAAGAACAATCCACAAAGTACAGATCGTACTGCTTAAGAAGCTCCTTGTTGAACTCTCCCAGCACCGACCGGACAGCAGTATTTCCTGCAATTTCGGTTTTCATGCGGATCGCGTTGATCCTTGCCCCTTCCACCAGTGTGAGCACAAGCGGCAGCAGCACAGTAATCGAAAGTGTCAGGAAGACGGTCAGATAGCCGTCCGCATATTTCTTTTCTTTCTGTCTTGCAGGAGCTTTTTTTCCTTTTGGCATACAGTTTCCCTGATCGCGGACTTCCGCCATAGAGCTTCCGTGATCACGGACTTCCGCTATAGAGCCCCCGTACCCGCGGCCTCCGGCCGCCTTCCTGATCCAGCTCATTTCCTGTTCCTTTCCTGAAAACGGATCGTCAGACAAACGGGATGGTCCCTCCTCCCCATCCAATGATTTTGTTACTGTCCGTCGTGATCTTCTTGAAGATCTTGGTCACCAGATCATTGATCTGCTTTTTAAACACGATGACAAGCCCGATCAGGACAACAATGATCAGGATGATCTCAACCGTTCCCATTCCCGATTCATCCTTCCAGAAGCTGCGGATTTCGTCTCTCATCTTTTCCCTCCTTTTCATGATTTTCTGTATTGTTTTCTTTTTACATCGAAAAGCCAAAATAAGCCGGTACGATAATGATCAGCATCGTGATCCCGAGCATGATCATCATCGGGAACAGCAGCTTTGTGCCCGCCTCCTCTCCCAGTTCTCTTGCCAGATTCTTTCTTTCCTCAAAGGAATTGCGAGCCTCCTCCTGCAGAACAGCGAGCAGCTCATCGTTCCCTCTTCTTAAATTCTGGACAAGCAGACTGCATAGCTTTGTATATTGTCTGGACCTGCAGCGCCGCCCGAAATGCATGTAGGCCTCCGCCTCGGATACACCGCTGTCCATCTCATTGCAGACAAGCAGGATCTCTTCAAAGAGATACCTCATCCCGCCGCCCTGTTTTTCCGTATATTCTGCTGCGCATCTGTAAAAAACGTTGCGCACGCTCATCCCCGCCCCCATATAGAGGACCATCCTGCCGGTAAACTGCGGATAGTCGATCGCAAGCTGGCGGCTGCGCTCTTTTGTTTTTTCATGAAGCCTGTAATCCATGACATACCAGGCCAGAAGACAGGAGACCACTACGAGGACGAGAACGCCCGCGCTGGTGTCCTCAGGCTCCTCCCTCCAGGATATGGGCAGGCCTGCCGCCTCCGCAGGGAGCTGAAAGGACTCCCTCACGGCGCTTTCCGTCTCAGCCCTTTTCAAAGTTGTCTCGATCTCTTCACGCAGAAGCTCCCTCTCATCCCGGACCGGAGCCCTGACCGTAAATATCATTTTCTTCTCAAACCGGTAGTCCGCATAATTAAGGACTGCAGTGAGCTCCACCTCTTCAGCCTGTTCCCTGCTGTATTCACTGTTATAAATGCTCCCGTCATCGTCCATGACGGCGTAGCGGCTGCTTTCCCAGCTGAGGGAAAAAGGCTCTGCCGTCTCCGGGGAAGGCATTTTCAGGGGGAAACGGATTTCGGAAGCACTCCTGTTTTCTCCCAGGAGCACATCCGGAAACTGCTTAAGGATCTCTTTTGCAAGTTTCTCCGCCTCCGGACGGGTCAGCTGTCTGGCATGGACTATAACCGAATATTTCCCATACCCGCTGCTCTCTTCCGAAGATGCTTCTGAAGAAGCTGCCCTGCCTTTTCCCGAACCTTCTGCCGCCACTATCTGACGATCGTCGCTGCTTCCTCCCGAAAAACTTTCCAGATCTGTCCCGGAAGCTTCCTGTGGCGTGTTTACCTGAAGATCGCCGCCGTTTCCTCCTGAAGAACTTCCCATATCTGTCCCGGAAGCTTTCCGGGCAGGTTTTTCCGGTGAAGAGCCCGCCGTTCCTTCAGGATCGTTCTTCACGGGGGATGCCACAAGACTGAGTTTTTGATCGCCCCCTCCCGCCGGAGCCCTGAGGACACTGCCGTCCTCCTGCAGGATGCCGCCCGTCAGGGCGCTCAGATGCATTATCCCTGCCAGCAGGATCCCTCCTGTAAACAGAAGCAGTATCTTTTCGATCCTTCTGATTCTGTACAGCACCTCCTGCCGCTTCGCCTTCAGAGACGGATACAGGACAGAAAGATCCGTTCTCACTCCTTCTTCTCCGGGAATAAAGACATCCTTTCCCTTTTTCCTCTGCCTGTCTCTGTATCCGGAAAACGTCCTGTCTATATAGATCGCCATTTTCCTGAACGGAAGCAGCACAGGTGGTTCCCGCGCTTCCGCCGGGACATCCTCTCCGAAGGACAGAACCGCCAGGGCGGCCAGCCCGCCCAGAAGAAGGATATACAGGCCCGAATATAGAACCGAAATAATTTTCTCCGCTGCCATCTCCACCCCCCACACATAATTTTTGTCTTATTCTTTACATTTCGATCTCCATGATTTTGTCCGAGATCATGACCGCGGCCAGATACAGGGCGAGGCATCCTGTCATAAAAACCACTCCTCCGGCATTGTGATACAGGACATCGAAAAAACCGTCTGTCGAAAGGCTCAGATAAAATATGATGAAGAAGGGGACGCCCTGCATGATCATCTGTTCATACTTTCTGCTGCTGAGCAGAAGATCGATCTCCATGTCGATCTCCATCCTGTCCTGAATGATCTCCGCAGTCCGCCCCAGAATATCCGGCAGGTTTCCTCCGCTCTTCCTCGCTATAGCAAAGACCCGGGAAAATTCGCTGATCTCTTCTACCTCCCACCGCGAAGCAAAATCCGCAAGCAGCTTTTCCAGAGAAACATGGTTTTCCAGCCCCTTTTCGATCCTTTCCATCTCCCGGGTGATCATGGCCTTTTCTCCAAACTGGAACGCCATCTCCCGTCTGCACTCGCAGAAGGCGTTCTCCGCCGAATATCCCGCCTTGAGGGCCGTTATGACTGCCGCCAGAGCCTCCTTGAACTGTGCTGACAACTCCTTTTTATCTTTTTTATGCTTTTCCCTGCTCCTTCTCCTGTAATAGGGGATGATAAGAGGAGAGAGAACCGCCGCGGCGGCCGGCGAGTCGTAAAAAAGATACGCAACGATCCCGACAAGTACTGCCCCTTCCAGAATGAAGCCCGGATTCTCCGGGAAGACGATCCCTTTTTTTCTCTCCTGATCCGGTTTAGCCCCTGCCTTTGCCTGTTTATCCGCTTCTTTCTCCGCTGCTTCTTTTTTTCTTAATTTTTTTATTAACCCCATGGACATTCCACTCCCGCCATTTTAAGCTTATCTCTTGACTGCAGTTCACCTGTCTGCTCCCAGCTCCCGATGATCTTCCCGTCCTCCTCTTTTTCCTCGCGGAATCGATAAATCGGCGCTGTCAGGATCCGCCCTTCGGACATTCCCCTGACCTCGCAGATCTCCAGGAGTTTTCTGCTGCGGTCCCGGAGTCTGCCAAGGTGAACGATCAGATCGATGGCTGATGAGATCTGCCCTCTGATGGCCGCAAGCGGGAGGTCCATGCCCATCAGGATCATAGTCTCCAGCCTGGCCAGCATGTCCTGCGCGCTGTTGGCATGCCCGGTTGAGAGGCTCCCGTCATGCCCGGTATTCATTGCCTGAATCATATCAATCGCCTCACTTCCCCTGACCTCGCCGACGACGACACGGTCCGGGCGCATGCGCAGGGCAGACCGTATAAGGTCGCGGATAGTGATCGGCCTGCATCCTTCAACGTTGGCATTGCGGGCTTCGAGCCGGACCAGATTTTCGATATGGCGGATCTGGAGCTCTGCATTGTCCTCGATCACGATCAGCCGCTCATCCGGAGGGATAAAGGCGGAAAGGGCGTTGAGAAAGGTCGTCTTTCCCGAGCCTGTCCCTCCGCTGATGAAAATGTTGTATCCCGCCCTGACCGCACAGTCGAGAAATGACGCGGTTTCTTCCGACAGGGAGCCGAAGGAGAGCAGATCCTGCATGCGTATGGGTTTTTCCGGAAAACGCCGTATCGTCACGATCGGACCGTTCAGGGCCACGGGCGGCAGCACGACGTTCACGCGGTCTCCGTTAGCCAGCCTGGCGTCGACGATTGGGGAAGACTCATTCACAACACGGTTGCATGCCGAAACGATCTGCTGGACGACATCTTCGAGCTTATCCCTCGAAAGAAAGGCCCTGTCTGTCCTGGTCACCTTTCCCGCGCGTTCAATGAAAATATGGTCCGGGCCGTTGATCATGATCTCCGTGATGGAAGGGTCTTCGATCAGATCCTGCAGCACATCCAGGCGCCGGATCGCATTGAAGAGCTCTCTCCGCATGCGCTTCATCTCATCGAGCGACAGTCCCTCTCCCCGCCCGGCCTGGATGATCTCTTCGTCAATAAGGCCAAGGACCTCCCCGTCCTCAATGCTGCGGGAAAAGTCTATGCCCCGCAGAATTGCTTCATGGATCCCGTCCCTCACCCTGGTATAATGCGCCGGAGGGCCGGGCGCCCCGCAGGTGTTTTCCTTTCCCTTTTCCCCTTTTTCATGCATAAGCTTCTTTTCCTTTCCTGCACAGGACACCTCTTCCGCTCCTTTCAGGGACACATTTTCCTCGAAGAAAGAGCCTTTAGCCTGAGGGGAACAGGGAACCGTCCCCCCGGTTCATCCACTGGGGTGGAACAAGGAAACGTCCCCCTGGTTCACCTGAGCGGAACAGGGAACCGTCCCCCCGGTTCAATACTCTCCCATCAGGAGCTGCTCCCGGATATATGCTGCGAGCTCGCCGCGCGTCAAATCTTCGATGCGTGCCGGAAGCTCCCGGAAGACGGGGAGTTTCCAATGTTCCGTGCGCATGCGCACATCCTCGTAATTCATCCTGCGCAGGAGGTCTTCGTACTGGAAGTAGCGTGCGCGGGAGAAGGTGTCATCGCGTACGATGGTGTATACCTTGTCGCAGGTGCGCAGGAGGTCCAGCAGTCCGTCCGTGTGCTCAGTCAGGTCCATCAGCAGGTATTCGTACTCTGTCACCTTCTCGATCGTCCTGATAAGGCTGCTCCACTGATCCTTTCTGATCGCGTGCAGTTCGATATATGATTTCATCGGAGGGAGGAAATGAAGTCCTCCCACTTCCTCCCTCATCATCTCAAGCTGTCCCGCCAGCTTTTCCCTTGCGCATTCGTTGTAATAAATCAGATCGCTCACGCTTCCCCGAAACTCTTTCGACAGCATTTTTTCCAGTCCCGAAAATGCCTCAAAATTCATGTACAGGACTTTGTGGTCCTTAGCCAGGATCTGGCCCAGAGTCATGGTAAAGGTCGTCTGCAGGCATCTGGTCACAGGTGTATAGACTCCGATCCGGATCATAGGCCTTCCATGGCGGAGCGATGTGACTACCGGCTCCTCCTCCGGAGCACATTTTTTGCGGATACAGGCGGCAATATTGGAAATCGACTGATACTTGCTTATATTCTCCGGCTCCTCTAAAATGACATCGCTCTCATTGAGAAGAAGTATATTTTTAAAGCCGGCCTCAGCCACCCCGCCGTCGTACTGGGACTGAGCGATCACGACCAGCACGGCCTCACGGCTCTCCGCGTCTTCAATGAGTCTGTCCGCCCCCGTGTAGAGCCGCAGATCATACGGAAAAGCCGCTTCCCGGCGCAGATATTCGACGAGTCTCCCTGCATAGGAAAGGTCACTGTCGCAGATCGCGATCACTTTTTCTTTCTTTTCCGGCATGCCATCCTCCCTGATTTTTTTACAGAATCCCCGCGATGTGAAGAAACACACCCGCCGCGGCGGGGACCGTGAAGTGAAGGGTATGCTCCTTCCTGCTTTTCACAGAATCCCCGCGATGTGAAGAAACACACTCGCCGCGACGGGAACCGCAAAGTGAAGGGTATGTTTCTTCCCGCGGGAGCCCATAAGGCGCACGATGCCGATGCACGCGCCGATCAGAAATGCTCCCGCAAAGCAGCGCAGATACTCCCCTGACGGCATAAAAGCAGCTACTGCCGCGAGAAGTTTGACATCTCCCGCACCAAGTCCGCCGGCTCTCCTGAAGGGCGAAAGAACTATGATCGTAAATACTGCGGCGCACAGGACCTCCAGGATCCCCGAAGCACCGGCGCGCCGCGCTGTAAAAACGATCCCGAGCAGCAGTCCCGGAACTGTTACAGCATTGTATATCTTTCCTCTGAAAAGATCCGTTATTGCGGAGATCCCTGTGAGAAATACCAGGGCAGCATTTTCCGACATCATTGCGGACGCATCCATATCTGCCTCCTTATTCCGGTCAGCGCAGCCTTTTCAGGAACCGTATATGCCGACTGATTTTTTGTACAACACCTTTGTCGATGCGATGATTATAGTTGCGCTTCTTAACAAAATCAATACGATTCTTCGAATTTGTTAATTTTCGTCATATTCACGAAGTTTTACGGTATTTTTATCCACAATC
>DEPS01000136.1:9172-10507 GCA_002358875.1 Lachnospiraceae bacterium UBA3386
CTGTGTGGCAGCCCGGAAATCCACATTCGGTATTTCGTATTTCTAAATCTGAATCAGGCCTGTGTCTTCACCTTACTGGACATAAAAAAACCGCCTCCGGCACAGGAAATTTCCTGTACGGAAGACGGTTTTTTATACTTATACGGGTAGTCAAATTCTCCATCAATGCGGTATAAACGCTGCACCCGGGCAGACATTTTATACTTGATTCATTGGAGTTTTAAGCTTATTCCTCAGGGGAGAACTCGTCTTTTCCTACGCTGCACATCGGACACTCGAAATCGTCCGGAAGGTCCTCGAACTTCGTGCCGGGCTCGATGCCGGCATCGGGATCGCCGAGATCTTCGTCATAAATATAGCCGCAGACATCACACACAAATTTTGCCATAATCATTACCTCCATTTTTATTAAATTATTGCTGTTCCAGAATCGAGAAATTGGTGCTACAATACAGTCCGTATTGCAGATCAATTTTGTCCCTGTCAGTACCTTATCAAATCCATGACGGTATGTCAAAGTATATTTTATGAGGTAGGAATCCAGGTGCTGAACAGGGATATTCAGCTTGAGGAAAATAGTATGCAGGAGAATTCCTTTACACAGGGCAGCATCCTGAAGGGTATGCTGCGGTTTTCCGTCCCCTATCTGATCACCTGCTTTCTGCAGACGTTTTACGGTATGGCGGATCTGTTTATCGTAGGGCAGTATAACGGAGCAGCTTCTATCTCCGCTGTCTCGGTCGGAAGTCAGCTGATGCACATGCTGACAGTCGTGGCCGCCGGATTCGCGATGGGGTCGACGGTGCTGATCGGGAGAAATATAGGCGCGGGGAACCGGCAGGGCGTCTCCCGGGCAATCGGAACGACCTTTGCGGTATTTGGTGTCTTTGCCGTAATCCTCACAGCGATGCTTCTGTTTTTTGTCCATCCCATCATAGGGATCCTGGCAGTACCTGCGGAGGCAGTTCCCGAGGCTTCTGCCTATATGCGCATCTGCTTTACGGGTGTTATTTTCATCACTGCCTATAACGTGCTGTCCGCAATCTTCAGGGGGATCGGCGATACGAAGCGCCCTATGTATTATGTCTTTGCGGCGGGCGTGATCAACGTCGGTCTGGACTGGCTGCTGGTGGGGCCCCTCCACATGGGCGCGGCAGGTGCAGCCTGCGCGACCGTGGCCAGCCAGGCGGTCTCGGTCCTCCTGGCCCTGGCGGCTCTTTTCCTTGTACACGGGGATCTTTTCGCAGAGTCAGCGGATATGGGTAAAAGGACAAAGAATTCCGGGGCCCCCGGCAGCTCACTTCGGCCTTCGGATCTTTCCGCAGAGGCCGCCGG
>DEPS01000136.1:10606-11550 GCA_002358875.1 Lachnospiraceae bacterium UBA3386
GAAAGGGCAAAGAATTCCGGCGCACGCAGCAGCTCTCTTCGGCCTTCGGATCTTTCCGCAGAGGCCGTCGGTATGGATGAAAGGGTAAAGAATTCCGGCGCACGCGGAAGCTCTCTTCGCCCCTCGATGGACGACGCGTTGAAAATTCTGCAGGTAGGCGTTCCGGTCGCCCTGCAGGAGGGTCTCATCCAGGTATCCTTCCTTGTGATCACGATGATCGCCAACAGCAGGGGGGTTGATGTCGCCGCGGCGGTCGGAATCGTGGAAAAGGTGATCAGCTTCCTGTTCCTTGTCCCCAGCGCCATGCTATCCACTGTTTCCGCTCTCAGCGCGCAGAACGCGGGAGCGGGCGCGAACGAGAGGAGCCGGAAGATCCTGCGGCTGGGGTGCCTTCTCTGCGCGGGGTTTGGCGGGGCTGTTTTTATCCTCTGCCAGCCTCTTGCTCCGCACATCGTATCTCTTTTTGTCGGGAGCGGTGATGGCCAAAACGTCATTCTTCTCGGCGGCCAGTATCTGCGCACTTATTCCATGGACTGCATGTTCGCCGGGATCCATTTCTGCTTCAGCGGTTTTTTCAGCGCTTACGGAAAATCCGGTTATTCTTTTTTACACAATATCATTTCGATCCTGACGCTCCGCATTCCCGGGGCCTGGCTCGCCTCTATCCTCTTCCCCACGACGCTCTACGCAATGGGTATTGCCGCGCCCATGGGTTCTCTTTTGTCCATCCTGATCTGCCTTGCCCTGTACAGGATCGGATGGAAGAACTGGGCATAACTGAATCCCACCGCAGCACCCTCAGGCTGCAGATACAAAACACCCGCCATAAGCAGAAACGTTGCATCTGCATTATGGCGGGTGTAAATCATTACGGAGTTAGTTTCCGTTCAGGCTTTCTGTTTTTTCCTGCCTCACCGGAGTCGTCGTCAGCGAGGTTCTGCGTC
>DEPS01000136.1:11626-14615 GCA_002358875.1 Lachnospiraceae bacterium UBA3386
CCTCTGCGGAGGCGTCGTCAGCGGTGGTCAGAGCTCTAGCTCTGCTTTACCTTGCCTCTCCGAGGACGCTCTATCTCTGTTTTACCTTGCCTCTCCGAGGACGCTCTATCTCTGCCTTACCTTGCCTCTCCGAGGACGTCGTCAACGATGGACTTGACAGTGGCGGCAGACTTGCGGATCTCGTCGAGCTCTTCTTCGCTCATGTCAACAGGCACCAGGCACTCGACACCGGCCGCGCCGATGACGGCAGGCATGGACAGGGCAATGCCGTCAATGTCAAAAGCACCGTACATCAGAGACGAAACGGACAGGACGGATTTCTCGTCGCGGACGATAGCTTCGCAGAGCCTGCGGACTGCCATAGCGACGCCGAAGAATGTGTCGTCCTTCTTGCTGCTGATCTCGTTTGCGGATTTGCGTACTTCCTCGAACACTTCGTCAAGAATCTTGTCCGAATCCTGGAAACCGCGCATCTCGATGAAGCTGCGGATCGGGACGCCGGAGACGTTGGCGCTGGACCAGATCGGAACTTCGGAGTTGCCGTGCTCGCCGACAATGAAGCCGTGAACGTTGCGGGCGTCGACACCCAGCTTCTTTCCAAGAAGGTATTTAAGCCTTGCTGTATCGAGCACTGTGCCGATACCGATGATCCTGCTCTCAGGGATCTCGATGAACTTCAGGGCAGAGTAGGTCAGGATGTCCACAGGGTTGGAGACGATCAGGAAGATCGCTTCCGTATTGCGGGCTGCGATTTCAGGAATAATCGACTTCTGGAGGCTGACATTCCTGCGGATGAAATCCATGCGGGAATCGCCCTTTGAGCGGTGCTCCGAAGCTGCCAGGATGATGATACCCGCATCGGCAAGATCGTCATAGCCGCCGGCATAAATGTTCATCGGCTTAGCAAAGGAAATCCCGTGCGAAAGATCCAGCGCTGTGCGCTCCGCCTTCTGGGCAAGGGAGTCGATCAGCACCATCTCCGAGAAGAGACCGCTCTGCATCAGCGCGAAGCTCGCTGCGGAACCTGCATGGCCACAGCCGACGATCGCCACTTTTCTCATGTTCACTGCCATTTTACACCTCCGTGCTCGTACTGCAATATTTACAATTATCCAAAATTTATGTTATTGAAACTTGAATAGTAACCGTTTACAGCGTGTGGTTGAATGTTCCAGATTAACTATTAACAGTTAAAGGCGTGTGGCGAATGCTCCAAATCAACCATTTAAAGCATGTGGTTGAATGCTCCAAATCAACCTCTTAAAGAGTGTGGTTGAATGCTCCAAATCCCGGATAAACCGCGCTGGCGCCAAGCTTTTCCTCAATGCGGAGGAGCTGATTGTATTTTGCGACCCTCTCCGATCTTGAGGGGGCGCCGGTCTTGATCTGGCAGGTGTTCAGCGCGACGGCCAGATCCGCGATGGTTGTGTCCTCGGTCTCACCGGAGCGGTGGGAGGTGACAGCGGTCATGCCCGCCTTATGGGCCATCTTGATGGCCTCAAGAGTCTCGGAAACGGAACCGATCTGGTTGAGTTTGATGAGGATGGAATTCGCAGCCCCCATCTCGATGCCTTTTTTCAGCCTCTCGGTGTTGGTGACGAAGAGGTCGTCGCCGACAAGCTGGACTTTCCCGCCCAGTTTCTTCGTCATTTCGACCCAGCCTTCCCAGTCCTCCTCATCGAGGCCGTCCTCGATGGAATAGATGGGATATTTGTCCACAAGGTCCGCCCAGTGCGCGATGAGCTCACTGCTGGTGAATTCCTTACCCGATTTGGGCTGTTTATAGAAACCCACACCCTTCTTGCTCTTCCACTCGGAGGCAGCTGCGTCCATAGCCAGGACAAAGTCCCTTCCGGGCTCATAGCCCGCTTTCAGGATGGCTTTGAGGATGTGCTCGATGGTATCTTCGTCGTCCTTTAAGTTGGGAGCGAATCCTCCCTCGTCTCCGACAGCCGTGGTATTTCCCTCTTCCTTCAGAATCTTCTGCAGGGAGTGGAAGACCTCCGTGCACCAGCGAAGCCCTTCTCTGAAGGTAGGAGCGCCGGCGGGCATGATCATGAACTCCTGCGTATCGACGGTATTTGACGCATGCGCTCCGCCGTTGAGGATATTCATCATAGGAACGGGGAGCCGATTGGCCTGCAGGCCGCCAAAGAACCGGTAGAGCGGGATATCCAGCGCTGCTGCCGCAGCTCTCGAGGCAGCGATCGAAACAGCCAGTATCGCGTTGGCACCAAGATTGGATTTGTCCTTTGTACCGTCGAGATCGATCATTGCCTTGTCGACAGCATAGATGTCGGAGGCATCGATGCCGATCAGGACAGGGCATATCTTTTCATTGATATTTGCAGCCGCCCTGGAAACACCCTTTCCTCCAAATCTGGACTTGTCGCCATCCCGAAGCTCCAGTGCTTCGAACTCACCTGTCGAAGCGCCGCTCGGAGCCGCTCCTCTCCCGACCGTTCCGTCCGCAAGCCAGACCTCGGCCTCCACGGTCGGATTGCCGCGGGAGTCAATGATTTCTCGTCCGACAACCTTTTCAATCTGCAAGTAATCCATATCATTCCTTTCTTTGAAACAATGGCAATCGTCGAACCATCACAATTACCTGTAATTTTAGCAATAATCACAGAAAAAGGCAACGGTGAAACGCCATTTTTGTAAATCCCACACATAATCCTGTAAAAGTTTCGGGTTACATCATTCCGGAGCATCCGAGATATTCCTGCCGCAATACCACAGTTCATATTCCTGATGGTCCTGTATGCGTCGAAGTAGACGGCGCAGGCCCTCAAGGACTGAAAGGAAGCACAGACGTACTCGTAAGTGATTTTTTACCGGATTCGACCAGGCCCGCCAGCTCTTTCAACTTACTTCTTGGTCTGGTCGCGGCCTGGCGCGCGACCTTCTCGATATATGAAACTTCCTTGGCTACATGAACAGCCTTTGACACAGTCCCCAGGAGTATGAAAACCGGTAAAATTTCCGT
>DEPS01000025.1:0-2677 GCA_002358875.1 Lachnospiraceae bacterium UBA3386
CACGCCGTTACTCCGCATATAAGACTGCGTTTTTCAACAGAGAGATAACAGGGGGATCCGCCTTTTTAGGATAGATACCCCCTTTTTTTTGCATCTGTTCAAATCTGCTGCCGCGTTATGAATTTGACCCGCCCGGACTTTTCTCCGCCTGCCGGGCGCACTTGTCCGCCACGCCCGCCAGCACCCAGAAGAGGGGAGACACGATGGCGATGGAAAAGACAAAGAAGGAGTACATGAGGTATCCCAGAAGGCCTGCCATAAAGATCAGCATCACCGGGCAGCGCTTTTCCGCCCGGATGCAGCGAACCGCGAGGGAAACCAGAAAGGCAATGTACAGGCCAAGGCCCGGCAGGCCTGTGCAGGCGGCTATATTCAAAAAATCGTTGTGGGCCAGATCCACGGCGACACCGTAGTGGGACAGAGCGTTATAGCCGCCATTATAGGGCATGAAAAGGGAAAAGAAGGATCCGGGTCCCCCGCCAAAGACCGGCCGACCCATTATGATCTTCACGGTATTCTTCCAGATATAACCTCTGTAGGTCCCTGCCTCGTCAGAAATATGTCCGTGGAGGATCTGCGAAACCCCGTGAAGCGCTGCTTTGTCCCCGCTGTAACAATATACATATATAATACCCGCTATTGTGACTGCCAGAAGGACGGCATAGCCTGCGCGGCGCACAGAGGAGGGTTTTACTTTCCAGGGTTTCTCACCCCTGCTGATCAGCCATCCAAGGGCCCAAAACACAGCCCCTGCGAAAAGAAGCAGCCAGGTTTTTGTTCCGGGCTCAAAATGCCGCCCCTGGACCTGTCCTTTAAAAGAAACTCCCAGTGCTGTCCCCGCCAGGACGGGCACGACCCCCGTCAGGAGCCTGCCCAGGCGGTCCCTGCTCTGAATCAGGCAGGGAAGCAGGGCAGCGACGACAAAATAGGAAAGCTTTCCCGTTTCGACGTCGGTATAAACGATCAGATATGGCAGTAAGAACAGTGCGGGCATGAAAAGATAAAGCCATTTCCCCCTCAGGATCACGAAGGCGCACAACAGAACAGGCACCGTGATGCAGATCAATCCCGCCAGGCAGTCCTGCTGGCCGATGGTCGAAAGGAATCCTGTGTTCCAGTAATTGAGCCCCTTGGGATAAAGCACGGAGGACCCCATACTGTGGGCAAAGCCGACAAGGCCTACTCCCGCCCCGGATATGGCCAGACCGTAAAAATAGGCATCCGTGTATTCCCCCCAGAAGGACATGAGCACAAAAACCACCCCGTACAGCAGTAGAGAACAAAGTCCTTCAAAGCGGGCCTGCCCGAACCAGAGCTCTTTATACGGGGAATTCAGGGTGCATATCACCGCCCACAGCATATATGCGCAGATCAGGATCTGAGGCAGGACGAACTTCTGCAGGGGGAGAGACCGCATTACCTTCCCCGTATTATTTCCAGAAGGGACAGCTCCGGGCGGGAAAGACATGCCGATGAGAGAACAGAAAAATATGTAAACGCATGTATTGACCGCAAAGATATAGAACTTTACATCCGTTATATCCACGAATCCTCTGCTTCCCACCATAAGGGGGAATATTGTAAAGATCACCAGTGCAAAGCACTGACTCAGCCTCTCCCACCAGACGCAGTCTTCGCGGAAGACAAGCTCCGCGCCCGCACTGTTGAGACGGAAGATGCTTTGTTTTTTCGTTTTTTTTGAGGCCTGCGCGGCTTTTGACATATCGATTCTCCTCCTGCCGTCCGGATGCAGAGTTTGCGTTACAAATTCGCTCTTTTCCGAAACCTCCTCAAACATAATACAAAAATTCGTGATTATATTTTTTATACATGAAAGCACCTGCTCCAAAAGCGGTCAGCGCGTAGGCCGCCGCAAGGAGGTGAAACTGAAGAGTCGGAATCTCCCCGTACAGCACGATCTTTCTGAAATAGCGGATATAGAGATAGATCGGATTCAGCAGGAACATGCATTGTACCGTATAGCTGTAGGCATCGATCGTGTAAAAAATAGCGGAAAGCCACATTAAAAGCTGTGTCATGATCCCCCACAGGTACTGCATGTCGCGGAAAAAGACAAAGAGGGCGGACAGTACAAGTCCCAGGCCTGTATTAAAAATGATCAGGCAGAGGATGGGATAGGCCAGCAGTAAAAATTTCCATGTAAACACAACTCCGTCAAAGGCCGCAAAAATAAAATATAAAACGAGCGTCAAACAGAAATTTATGAGTGACGACACATTCTGAGATAAGAGAAAAAGATATTTGGGCACATTTACTCTGGTGAAAACAGGCGCATTCGTCACAAGAGAATTCATTCCAAGATTCGTTGCGTCCGTAAAAAAGGAAAAGACCAGCTGTCCGGAAAACAGGTAGATCGCATAGTGGTTTACATTGGTTCCGAACAGTTTGCTGAAGACCAGCCACATGATCAGCAGATTCATCAGCGGCGATATGATGCTCCACCCCATGCCCAGGATGGTGCGCTTGTATTTTTTTGTAAAATCCCGTTTGACCAGCTCTTCGAATAAAAACCGGTTTTTTAAAAACTTTTCTTTCATTTTTCCGGATCCTGTTCCAAACTTATACCCCATGCCGCACGCCCGTGCGGCATCCCGAGGAGAAAGCCGCGAAGGCGGTTTCTCCGATGGGATCAAGCAATTTGGGCCGCGCAAGCGGC
>DEPS01000025.1:2721-6227 GCA_002358875.1 Lachnospiraceae bacterium UBA3386
GGGCAAAACATTTAAACTTATACGGGTGACGATTCTCTCCCGCGGCAAATAGCTCCCTGCCCGTTGCAGCAGCTGCCTTTTTTTAAAACGCAGCGGCCTCATTTTCTTTCTTCGTTTATGAATTTTTCCCCGAAAACTGTCGTAAAAAGGATCTTCAGATCCAGAAAAACGCTCCAGTTTTCAATATACCAGATATCGTGCTCCGCCCGTTTGATAAAGGCGTTCGCGAATTCGTCCAGAGGAATTGTCCTGATGTTCATCAGTGGTATCCCGCTGATATTGTCAAACTGGGGGTGGGCGGGCATGTACCCGGCGTAAAACGGAATAATGGACAGCTTCACTCCCGCTTTCTCACAGGAGGCGATAATAAAGGGCGTCAGTTCATACTCCCTGCTTCCTATGGCGGAAATCACCTCATCCGGCTTTGTCCTTTCCAGAATTGCTTCGAGATCATCTATGCAGCTTTTCCTGCGCCGTTGGCTCCGACGATGCCCAGCATTTCTCCTTGGCGGACTTCAAAGGACACGTCGTCAACCGCCAGAAAGGTATCTACGTGATAATTTCCTTTCAGATGGCGCATCGTCCACTCCTTAAGGCCGATGTCTCTGAAGTCTCCGATTTTATAACTGATCGACACATGGTCGACCTTCAGCATTGTTTTCATGAGATCATTCCTTTGAACTTCCCCAGGTACGACCATGGATCATTTTTTTACTGTCTGTTTACCGTCCTAAAAGATTTTACTGTTTGTTTACTCACCGGTCAAGCAGAGTTATCTGATCGGGAACTGCAGCATGATCCAGTCGTTGGCCAGCAGAAAACGAAGAAAGAAAAAATCAAAAGCACTTGCGCGCTGCGAGAGCAGTTCATTGTTTTTCTTTACTGCATCTTTGCGCGTCTCCTCATGAGAGAGCCAGTAAGCAATTCTTTCCACCATGGCGTCAATGTCACCATTCGGGACAAAATCGACGATCCCCTCCAGGCGTTTTTCTTCGTCGGAATCGCTGCTTCTCTCTGATACGATCATGGAGCATCCCAGAGAGAGAGTCTCGTACAGTCTGGTCGTCTCCAGCATGGAGTTATCATAGTAGTGGATATTTACCACCACCCTGGCCCTGCTCAGCTTCTTATAAAGATTCTCCCCGAAGACCTCGCTGAGGATCTTCACTTTAAAATGCCTGCCGAGTTTTTCCAGTGCAGATCTTCTCCGCTCATTGCGGACATCCCCATAGAAAACAACATCATATTCAAATGGTCCGGCATCCCTTGAGAGCCCGGGAAGGTAATCGACAGGGGTGTAGTATAATTTATCGGAAAATTCCGAGGCAAGTTGAAAATACCGGATATTTACCCGCGAGTAGTCTAAAACAGCAAAGCTTTTTTCCAGGCTCATCATATACTCTTCAGTCAGCCAGCGGGAAGACCGCGTCTGTTCCATCTGAAAGCTTATATAATGTTCAGGAAGCTTACGGAACATCTGCGGGCAGACCACGATATGAAGACCGCTCTTATAAATCGCAGGTTCACAGGTCAGGATATCCGACCTTATACTGACAAGCCCCAGACTGTGCCGGATCAAACGGGCTATGAACACGGTATGCAGGGAGCACAATATGGTCACAGAATCTCCCGGCTCGGAAACCGGATCCGTGTCCGCAGGCGGAAGGCCCGGCGCTGGGGGAATGTTCCCGCGCCAGTAGATCCACCTGAGGGCATTCCATGCTCCTTCAGCAAAGACGTTTCCCTCCAGAGTTTTTTTCAGCTGATCCAAAGTCCACCGGAAGGGGCCGGTTATTTTCCAGAAAAATGCGTTCGAAATGATATCATAGCCCAGTCTGGCCTCATAATACTGGCGCTTCAAAATGTCAAGACGGGATTTCAAAGCCTCATTGCGGGAGCTCCAGTGGGGAAAAATGTCCTGAGTGGAACAGGGGACGGTTCCACGGTTCACCCCGTTTCACTGTTGTGGAACAAGGAACCGTCCCCTGGTTCACTGTTTCTGTGCCGAAAGAAGCCTGTCCAGATATATCGATTTAAACTGTTTGCTGGCAAGGGCCTGCTTTAAGGGAGGGAGCTTGAGGATCGTCCCGAAAACCGCCGCCATGGCCCTGTGGTTGGCAAAGGCCTGATTATCAAAGATCAGGTTCTGCAGTGTTCCCCTCTCAATCGCCTGCAGCACGAAACGATGGGTGCTGTTTACAGGCGTGATGACCTGCCGGGGCCTGCGCACAAGCATGATCGCTTTTTTCGGACAGTTCCTGGCGCAAATGCCGCAGCCCAGGCAGATGGATTCATCGATGACAGGGGTGGAACAGGGGACGGTTCCCTGGTTCACCCCGTCGTGAAACAGGGAACCGTCCCCTGTTCCACTTTTGGAGATCGCAAGTACCGGACACACCTTCACGCATTTTCCGCAGGAAACGCAGCTGTCCTCTTGTATCTTCGGAATAAAATTTGTCGTCTCGATTGGCTGCATGGGGCTGAATTTTTTCGCAGCCTGCAGGGCTTCGCAGCAGCAGCCGCAGCAGTTGCACATGAAAGCAGGATGTTCCCGCACGTTTTCACCGATCTGGACGAGGTTGTAGGAATAAGACATCTCCAGAATGTCCTTCGCTTCCTCCTTTGAGATATGTCTGGCGAAACCTCCGTGCTCCGACAGGGACCGGGCCACATTGTCAAAGGTCAGGCAGGTCTCCAGCGGGGCACCCAGCTGACAGGGGATCCCCAGATGCAGGTTTTTGTGGCGGCAGTAGCAGGTGCCGACCCCGATATAGTCCGCCTCCTCAATAATGTGCGTTGCCCTTTCATAATCCAGAATGTGGTTCCCTTTTTCCGTCATGAGAACGGATACCGGGGCAGTCTCCACGTTTTCCGCGGTCTCCCTCTTTCTTTCGATACCGGGCGTTTTTTCGCCCGAACCCTCTGTAAGATCATTACCGTCCGGCTCGCTGCACGAACCTGCCGTGCGATCATTATCGCGCGCATCCCGGCTCAAAAGTGCAGGCTCCTGCACAAAGACGCGGCCCAGCTTCGTATCCATGCCAAAGAAAAGGGCTTTGATGAAGTCCTCTTCCACATTCAGATACTGATAGAACAGCTCGCTGAGGTATTTCTGGTCAATGTCGCCCCTCGTGCGCATCAGGGCGAACTCAAAGAAACCTATCATAGGCGGCGGAAGGACGAAGCGGCGCGTGCCCTGATAGAAGGAATCAACGATCAGGCCCTTCTCGCACAGGCGGTCCAGAAGCTTTTCCGCCTTTGCTTCCGTGGTCCCCCAGATCTTCGCCGCCTTTTCCGCCGTAAAAGGCCGAATCGGAAGCCTGGAGACCCACTTGGCCTCTTTTTCTGTAAACAGAACCTGCAGGATCTTAGTCAATGTCTCGGAGGGCGGAGCCCCCTGCGTAAACCAGTTGATCCGGTCCTCCAGATTTTTATAAGCGTCCTTTGATGTCAGATGACCCATATTTTCCTCCTCCGCCCATCGGTGCGGCGCAAATGGAACAGGG
>DEPS01000006.1 GCA_002358875.1 Lachnospiraceae bacterium UBA3386
CAGCCAACAAAAACAGCCAACAATAGTTTAGAAACGGTTTCCGTTAAGAGGACAGTTTCAGAATTCTGATAATTGAAAACGGAAACTGTTTCTTTTGAACCGAGTCGCGCTCCGTCTGGAGCCGGGATGTTCCCACATGGAAATAGTTTATGGCCTATTCCTCTGGAAACTCAGAAAGGAAGTGAGATTTTTTACAAGATGCCGCACCTGATGCTGATCTGACTGGTTTTCAGGCATAGCAAACAGACCATCTTTCGGTGGCCGGTAAGAAAATATGAAACCTATGGATCAGGAAGCTCTGATCCTTGCAGCTGCCCGTCTTTCACACAGCCGGTGCCCGAGGACCTTCATGGGCACATGGCAGGCAGGGCACCGGGAAAAATCATTCCCGTAGAAGAAAAGCACCAGTTCTGCGGCTTTCATTTCCTTCGTAGGATTAAGAGGCTGTTTCTGATCCAGAAGTTCCCTGATCAGTGCCAGATTCCTGGCTTTCACGCATCCTGCCAGAAAGCCTGCGAACCTTGTTCTTGCAAATCCTTTCGGCGGTATGTTCAGCAGGAAGCGGCGGATGAACTCGTCTGGAGAAAGGATCAGCGGCTCCTTTGTTGTATATCCACCCCGGTGGTGCACCTTGCATTCGATCACCACGGAAGTGCTGCTGCAGGACAGGATGCGGTCATCCGTGACAGCCGAACGGTTGGTATACTGCGCCATATATTGATGTACTGCATCGATCAGCGGGGGTTCCTGTACTACAGATGTGTCGACCGCATCGGTGGATCCGGGGATCCTGGCAGGGGCAGCCGTTTTCATCATCGCGTAATCCGCAAAGGCACCGGCTGTGTTGGAAGGCCTCTTCGGATCATCTCCCCGTGTACAGGGTTCCTGTGCCGGGGGATAAGGCCTGATCTCCACGTTCCAGTCCGTACCGTAGCATTTATCTACAAGCTCTTTCCATTCGTATGAATTGCGGTACTTTTGGGCAAAGCCGCTGAACGAGAGGGCATTGTCATCACGGAACTGTTTCAGGGAAGACATGTAAATGCTCCTGTAACGTCCGGCGAGGAGCTTCACCGGAAGGAAAAACTGTCCCTCCCGGAGACGGACGAAAGAAGTTTTATCCTGTGTCAGTCCTCCGCCGGAGACCAGCATGTGGATGTGGTAGTGCGGCAGCATGTTTCCTCCGCAGGTGTGCAGGACCATGACGATGCCCGGGATCATGCCATGTTTTTCGCCGCACAGATCAAGCATGGAACGGGAAGCCGACCGGAAGAGAAGGCCGAGCAGAGCCTTCTGGTTCTGGATGATGAGATCTGTCAGAACGTGCGGCAGGGT
Organism: Lachnospiraceae bacterium UBA3386; assembly: GCA_002358875.1. Classification (GTDB taxonomy): domain Bacteria; phylum Bacillota; class Clostridia; order Lachnospirales; family Lachnospiraceae; genus CAG-791. The sequence goes on from DEPS01000006.1 coordinate 1,336, forward strand.
AAAGACCACATGATAGTAGGGGATGCCGTAGATATGCTCAGCTTCGCGCTGTGCACGCCACTGAAGCTGGCGGGTCAGTCCGCAGGAAGGGCAGTTCCTGTTCCCGCAGGTGTCGCCGCGGATCTGTGTGCCCCGGCATTCAGGGCAGACAGAGACGGTATATCCAAGCTCCCCGGTCCCGCAGGACATGACGGCGTTTACCACTTTCTGCTTATGGAAGGATACAGAGTGCCTTTTAACATAATCCGGGAAGAATTCCCGGAAGATCTCCCTGACTGCGTAACGATGGTCTTGTGTCTGTGCAGTGTCCGGGGAGGAAGATGCTGTGCCGGAAGCTTCAGATCTTGAAGGCGGGATCATCGAAGGGGTTTTCAATGTTCCTCCTTTCCTGGAGCCTGCCGGCCAGACGGACGTAGATGGTCGTAGAGGATACCATGCGGTGGCGCAGCCTTACCTGAACCTGGTAGATGTCGGCCCCTGACAGGTAATACCGGAGGGCATGTGCGTGGCGGAGACTGTGAAAAGTGTAGCCGCGCGATGCCCACCCCAGTTCCTCAAGGCGTTTGCGGATGACCCTGCCCGGTGTCCCTTTGCTGATGTGTGTTCCGGCCTTCTGCCCCGGGAAGAGCCAGTCATCCGGTTTCGCGCCCCTCATGCAGCGGCAGTAGTAATCCAGGATGATCTTTTTGAGGTTTTCCGGAAGCTCTACAGTTTCTTCGCAGCGGTTCTTACTGTTTTCCGCGCGGATCGTGACGAGGCTCCTGCTGAAGGAAATGTCCCCGAAGCGGAGGGTGATCACTTCCGTCATCCGCAGCGCGCAGCCGTAGGCCATGGCAAGCATAAGACGGTGTTTGAGATTCCGAGTCCCCATGATCAGGGTGGCCGCTTCCTTCTGGCTGGGGACCCTGGGGAGAGGGTTGTCTACCCTCATGGTCGGCAGGTCCCTGTTGGAAAGGTCTTTGCGCAGAACGTAACGGAAATATTTCTTGATCGCACAGTTGTAGATATTGACAGACCTGGGCTTGAGTTCCCGTCCCCCCTCAGAAGCGGGACGGTGCAGAAATGCCAGAAAAGCTCGAAGCTGAGGAACTGTGGCGTCGTCTATAGAAATGCTGTAAGTGCTGCCGAGCCATTCGCAGCACTCAGAGATGGAACGCAGATAGGATTCGACCGTCCTTGGACGGTAGTTGATCAGTTCGAGAATGTCAGACATTTCCTGAAGCTGTTCTTCGTAAAGTTTGTTGTAATTGATCGGCATAATGGTCTCCTCTCTCTAAAAATGTAAACAGAATAATCAGAAATTCAGGTGTCGTTTTTATGAGAGGAGGCGAACGTTCGCACTTGTCAAAAAGGCGTCTTACAGATATACTCATAACCAGTGGGATCCCCGCTGGATGAGATTGTGCGTCGCCAAACAAACAAGAGCTCTCCAGTGGGGATTTTCCTTTGCTATTTTAAGGGATCTCCACCAGAGTAAGAGAAAAAAACGGATTTGAGAATAGAATACGGCACATTTGCGTGCTTAAAATGAAAACAGGGAAATGTAACGAAAAAAGACTGCCCCGGTGAGGGACAGCCTTCGATAAAGATGCAAGAGTTGGAAAGGCATCGCGCAGGAGCGCGATTTGGTTCAAAATTTCTTAGGCGTTTGCAGGGGACTGGATTATCAGAACCAGCAAACGCACCCTTGTTGTGACAATAGTAAAAGTGGGGATATTATAACTCTTGACCCACGTGATCAGCGTATGATGGCTCAAATCTGTTATGAAAGTGATGGGAGAATTTATTTCAGAAAATCCAACAACTGGACTGAATTACAAACAGCACAGTTCCAGAAAGAACTTGATGAAATATTAATGTTGAACGGAGATGATCCTTTGCAATCCTGCGAGACAAACAGCAGATTCACGAGTGGATGTTCAGAGTTAAAATCTCAGCGTCGTGCTGCCTATCGAGGATGTTCCAACTCGCTTCGCAGACTATATGCGCGAAACGCAGCGACCGCCACGACTATTCAAAAGATTGTCAAGAAACTTGAAAGCAAAACTGTTTACGATGAATATGTAGGCGTAATGATTTTTTATTATAAGCGCTGGCTTTCTAATCACAGTTAAGACTTATCAGGATTATTTCCGCCTTCATTACAAAAAAAGGGGATCTTTCGCGGCGCCGATGAGCGTACCGAAGTCGTTGAACAGGAACTGAAACTCTGCGGCTATTTCTGCATCATCACATCTGAAAAAATGACAGCCTCCCAGGCAATGGTCCAGTACAAAGGAAGGGATATGTCCGAGAAACTCTTCCGGGCTGATAAAACATTCACCGGTTCAAAGAGTGAACGGGTCCATTCTTCCCGGAGCATGTCATCAAAGATATTTATCGAATTCGTGGCGCTGATCGTCCGCAACCGGATCTATAACTTTCTTAAGGAGCAGATGATCCGGATGGAGAAGAAACAGAAATATATGACCGTTCCGGCAGCGATGCGCGAACTCGAAAAGATCGAGATGGTCCGCCGTAATGGCGGCTGTTACAAACTGGACCATGCGGTCACAAAGATCCAGAAGGTTATCCTCAGCTCTTTCGGACTGGATGCTGACAGTATCACCAAAAATGCAGAGCAGATCGCAAAACTGCTGGCAGCCAGCCAGTCACTTATGAACAGGGAGGTACCAGACGATGGCGAGGAAGAAGTCGATTGATACAATAGAATCCGAGATCACAAAGGTCAGATCTGAGATGACCAGGCTCCAGGACAGATATGAAAAACTCGGCGAACAGCTAAAGGCCCTTCAGGAAGAAAAACGCAGGCACGAGGCAGACGCCATCATGGATGCCTACCTGAAAAGCGGAAAAAGCCTCTATGATGTCATGACGTTTCTGAACCCCTGACGGTATTTAGTGTAACTTTTTTGCAGAGTTCACAAACATGGCATTGTCCTCAGCGTCCTGATCGCTGCCTCGAGCAGCATGGGGTCGGCTCCATCGCCGACCCTGATGCTGGCAGTTCCCAGGATGATCTCGATCTTATGTGAATTGTCAAAGTGCTCTGGCGGGACCTGCCGGGCAGGCGCCGGTGCGATCATCTCCGGAACGGCCTCCGGCTCAGGGACGATGTCGATCCTGACAACTTCCTGTTTCGCCGTAAGATCCATGGAGATCTTTGCCTCTTTTGATGGCGCGGGAATGGCGGAAATGTAGAGCTCTACATTTAAGACACAGGAGAGACAAAAGTTGATG
>DEPS01000155.1:0-2068 GCA_002358875.1 Lachnospiraceae bacterium UBA3386
TTAAGCTTTTAAATATAGGCGTTGATAACTTATCTGGACATTGCGGGACGCCGGGTGATTAGGTATATTTGAGCCATGACATAATTTACTTACTTGAAGGACGTTTTATTTCGTGCCGGCTAAAGGCATGATACAGGTTTCAGAAGATCTCAGGGTTTCAGAAGATCTCAGAAGAAATAGGGAGGAAAGACCGGGAATGTTTGTATTAAGAGATTATGATCTGAAGGAACAGTGCAGTGAATTAAATCTTGATGAAAACCTTTTTCACAAGGCACTGGAGGGTGGAGAGAAGAGATATCATGTAAAGAATTCAAAGGGTCCGGACTTTGATATCGTTTATCTTGACAATAATGATGATATCGAGCCGATCGACAAGTATCCCGCTTATGTGAAGGGACCGTTCATGGCAAAGTATCTCAAATATGACGAGACGGAGAAGGAATCTCTTTACCTGGATTTTCTCGAAGGCCTTCATGATATGGTATTTGAAGAGCTGAATGAGTATACTGTCGCTTTGACCAGGGCTGTTTTATCCTTCACTGATCTTGAAGTCTACTGTACGGATTCCCGTATCTACTGGTTCGTTGCGGAAAATGAACGGCTCCATGTGCAGGATGAATTACCCTCTCTTCCCGCAGAAACAACCTTCTATATCCAGAAACAGCTTAAATCCGGACTGGAAGGTCAGGGCTTTAATCGTCTGAGTCCTACCTATGCGTTTCATAATATTTTCTTTATGCAGTGGATACTGGACGGCAGAAAGCTTTCCGAGTTCAAATACGCGACGGTGAGTGTCGGCGCGGCAGGAGGGATTGGAGCCGTACTGGCTTATAACAAGCGCTTTGAGAAGACGTTCCGGAAATTCGGACTGAAGCTGATCAGCAGGGAGGAGAGGATCGGCAAATTCCGGACGGAAATGCTGGACAAATATTTCTCGTTGGGCCTGATTGCGGAGGATGCCACCGATGAGAATACACTTGAAGTAAAAAGTCAGCTGATTTTGATTAAGACAAAATGCGTGTATGGGACAATGGGTGCCACGGATACCAGTATTTTGTCCACAAGCTTCAGAAATGAGATGGATGAGTACTATGAAGCTTTGTTTGAAGGCAGGAAGGTTTTAGGGATCCTTATCCGCGGTACGGACTATATCTCATCCGGTCTTAGCGGTGACCGCCTGATGGCAACAGTTCCGCAGATGCTTCCCACCATCCGCCAATGGATGGAAGAGGACCATTATGACTGCATATTCCTGGCGACGGAGGATCAGGATATCCTCAACCAGATGAAGGCCGAGTTTGGAAAGCAGGTAATTGCAGTGGCCCAGGAACGTCACAGCGTTTCGGAATTCAGAAAGGGCCAGATCATAACTGATCTTGAAAAGGAGACCTACTCTGAAGAGGAGTATGACGCAAAGGTCGAAGACACGACGATCAATTATTTCTATGCGCTCTATCTGCTGTCCCGCTGCGACAGCTTTATGTGCTCCGGACAGTGCAACGGATGGGATGTCGTGAACGATTTTAATGAGGGGAAATTCCAGAGAGCCTATAAATTCCAGGTCGCATCCTGGTGAAATAAGGGGACCAGCCCGGGGCGGAACAGGGGACGGTTCCTGTGTTTCACTTGTAGGTTAAACAGGGGACGGTTTCCTGTTTCGCCAGGAGTGGAACGAAGGGACGGTTCCTACGTTTCGCCAGGGGCGGAACGAAGAACCGTCCCCTGTTTCGTCGCCAGGAGCGGAACGAAGAACCGTCCCCTGGTCCGCTTATTTCCGGAAAATAATATGCCGCAGCACATAGGCCGCGTAGTCAGAAAGGGCTGCGCGGTCTTTTTTCATTTCGTCAGTCAGCTCAAAATAGATGTCGTCGTCCTCGTAGCTTCGTTTGAAGAAGGGAGTGCGGTAGAGGTCCCACTGAGGAAGGTAGGAGGACATCTTCCGGGTGTAGCAGGTCGCAGGCTTGGCCTGTACGCGGCGGTCAGGTTCCACGAAGGAGGCGATATATTTGTGGATCGCCATATCCTCTGCCGGCAGGTAGTAGTAGTCTTTGTAATTGGCGTAAAAATA
>DEPS01000155.1:2100-4927 GCA_002358875.1 Lachnospiraceae bacterium UBA3386
TTCATTTCCTCGCTGTAGAGCGGGATCTTCAGGACGCCGCTGTCGCCATCCATTTTGAGGTAGCAGTGATCCGCCCCGGCATAGATCCGGGCAGGAAGGGAGACATCCAGCTTAAATCGTATAAGGAGCTCCTGCGCCTCCTTTCCCTCGTGGTCCGTGTAGCAGTTTGCCTGGGCCCGGGTGACTTCGACGTTCATGTTTTCGAGGCTGGCGAAGGAGGAGAGGGGAAGGAGTTTTATAAGTCCCTCCACATTGGCCGCATTGTGGCCGGAAAGCCTGTCAAGCATCTCCCTTGAGGGGAGGTGAAGATATTTTCTGTAGGCGTCGATCAGGGCCTTGCCGTCTTCATTTTCTTCCCGTCCGGTGCCGACACAGGCTTCAACTGTCTGCTGCCTGAAGTCGGGCAGGCCAAGAAGATGCCTGTAGGGCGCTATATAGCCGTAGAGGTCGATCGATTCCATAGACAGAAAGGAGGCGGCGGAGCCGTCCCTGATAAGCCCCTGCACCTCCATGCGCGCCCGAAGGAAGGGCAGGTCGAAACGGTTGCCGTTATAATTTATGACAAAGCGGTACTTTCCGCAGAAGACCAGAAAAGAGGACAGGATCATCCTTTCGTCCGTCCCCGTATCGTCGAACCACTGCGTAAGCTGCCACCCTTCCGGCTGCATGCAGATGCACCCGATCAGGTAGACCGCGCTCTTTTCACGGCTGATACCGGTCGTTTCGATATCCAGAAACAGAACATCCTGTGCCCCGGCAGGTATATCGGGGAGGGAGAAGGAAGGATCCAGATCTACGGGTTTACTGAAGATGCGCATGGCGCTCCTTTCGCAACAAAAGAAACGGGAATCAGGGCTGCAATATTCTGAGTATAATCAAGAGGGAGCAAAAATGCAACGGACCAAGGAACCGTCCCCTGTTTCAGGCCAGCCGATATCTTCCGCGGCCTGTTTTTTCGACCCGGCCTTCCTCGCAGAGCTTTTTGAGCACTCGCTGAAGCTGGCGTCTGCTGCAGCGCAGCTTCATTGCGTTCGCATCCATTCCCTTCATTTCTCCTTCCGGGCAGAGGTCTCTCATGTAAGAGAGCACTTTCTCCTCCAGCTCCAGGGCGCCCGCGTCGATCCTGGCAAAGAGGGAAATCTTTCTTACATAAAGCCGGAGCATGTGGTGCAGGAACCTCAGGTCTTTGTCCAGCTGCTGCCGGTATCTGGATGCACTGAGCGCGACGCAGACGACACTTGTCGCCGCTTCGCAGTAAAAAAAGGATCTGCCGCCGTTGTTATACTCCACGTCTCCAAATACTGCTGAGCCGTTTTCCTGATGGATCGGGATCATGCGGCCGTCCGCCTGGATGCTGTAAACAATGACCGTTCCCCTTATAAGAAAGAGCAGAAAGTCCATTTTTGCTTCAGGTGAAATGATCATCTCACCTTTTTCATACTGAAAAGCCTCAAAAACAAGGTCCGGTGTGTCAAAATACTGGCGGATCCGGTTTTTATCCACCCACTGTTCGATCATATCCTTTTCCGAGATCTTTTTCATCTTACCTGTCTCCATCCCCGGCTTTTGTAAAAACATGGTTATTGTTCACGTCCTTTTGAGGGCGTGAACAGCCTGACAAAACATGTTGTTCACAGGCCAGACCCTGCCCGGACCGCTAATATGCATTATTAAAAAAAGCAAAGGTGAAAAAAGCATTTTTGCATTAAAATTGTGACACATGACACATAAAAATTCCAGTAGAATTTGCTATATTCTATGAGGTTGAAGCTGATGGGCTGTAAAGTCTTCAGCAGGGGATATTCTTCGAAAAGGAAAAATCGATGGAAAATAATGTCTTTCAGGATAAAAATATTGTCAGATCTTATTTTAAGCTTTCTGTCCCGCTGGTAATGAGTCTGGTGGTGACCTTGATATACAATCTGGCCGACACTTTTTTCGTCGCTCAGACGGGGGACACAAATATTATCGCCGGCGTATCTCTGGGAGCGCCCGTATTTACACTTTTGATGTCCTTCGGCAATATTTTCGCCCAGGGCGGAAGCTCCCTCCTCTCCATCCTGATGGGAAAAAACAAAAGCGAAGAGGTGAGGCGGGTCAGTTCTTTCTGCTTTTATATTCTGCTGGCGGCAGGCGTGATCATCGGGCTTTTGATGCTTCTTTTGAGAAAGCAGGCTGTCATGCTCCTGGGGGCTGATGCGCAGACACTTGGACCGACGACAGATTACTATACCTGGCTTGCCCTGGGTGCGCCGTTTATCATGGTCTCCTTCGTCCATTCCAACCTTCTGCGGGCGGAAGGAATGTCTACAGCATCCATGATCGGGACTGTTACCGGCGCTGTGGTGAACATCATCCTGGACCCGATATTTATCAGCATTCTGGGCATGGGAGCCCGGGGCGCCGCGATCGCGACAGTGATCGGCTATATCGTCACGGATCTGTACTTTATCTGGGTCGTCCGTCTCCGCAGCAGGATCCTGTCCATGAAGCCCACTGAAATGACCATTCCGGCCTCCTACGTCCGCTCCATCCTGACAGTCGGAACGCCGGCGGCAATCGTCAATATCATGCAGAGCGTCTGTGTCGTCCTCACGAACCAGTTCCTGCTGCCCTACGGAAATGAAAAGATCGCTGCCATGGGCATAGCTCTTAAGGTCAATATGATCGCTCTGCTTCTTCTGACGGGATTCGCCTTCGGGGGAGCGCCTCTGTTCGGTTACTACTACGGCGCAGGAAACCGGGAGATGCTTTCAAAGCTGTTTAACTTCTGCCTTCGCTTTATACTCGGAACCGCTCTTGCACTGACTGCCGCCCTGTTTTTTGC
>DEPS01000155.1:5028-5292 GCA_002358875.1 Lachnospiraceae bacterium UBA3386
CCCTGCGTCAGCATCGTCCTTCTTCTGACGATCGTATTCCAGTCCTTCGGGAAGTCCACGGGCTCCTTTTTGCTCTCCATCAGCCGCCAGGGAGTGGTCTTCCTTGCTGTCCTTGTCCTGGCTTCCCGCTTTGCAGGGTACACGGGCATCCTCTGTTCACAGGCTGTATCGGACCTTATTTCTGCAGTCATTGCGGGGATCCTGTTCCGGGTCATGCTTCTTGAGCAGTTCAGGTCCTGACGAAACAAAAAAACACCGGGGGTC
>DEPS01000155.1:5336-6612 GCA_002358875.1 Lachnospiraceae bacterium UBA3386
GATCTCCGCTGATTTTTATCTTTTTCTTTGTGTTCTTCGGATATTTGTGATATAGTTAAGCATTGTCCGAAAAGACACGGCGATAGAACGCTGTTCTATAGAGGGGAGGATTTATGCAAGAGATTTTATACAGAAGCACAAGGTCGGACAGTGAGCCGGTTTCCGCTTCCAGAGCTATCCTGATGGGGCTTTCGCAGGACGGAGGGCTTTTCGTGCCCACCGCTTTCCCCGCGCTCGATAAAGGCCTTTCCATTCTGGCAGAGATGGACTACAGGGGCGTTGCCTATGAGGTGATGAAGCTTTTCCTGACCGATTTTACGGAGGAGGAATTAAGGGGCTGCATCGAAAATGCCTATGGCGCCAATTTTGATACAGAAGAGATCGTACCTTTGAAAAATGCGGACGGGGCACATTTCCTGGAGCTTTTCCACGGGCCTACGATCGCTTTCAAGGACATGGCCCTGCAGATCCTTCCTTATCTGATGACCGTTTCGATGAAAAAGAACCGTGAGGACAAGGAGGTCGTGATCCTGACGGCAACCAGCGGAGATACGGGAAAAGCCGCCATGGCGGGCTTTGCGGATGTAAAGGGCACGCGGATCATGGTCTTTTATCCCAAGGACGGCGTCTCCTCGATCCAGGAGCGGCAGATGGTGACCCAGAAGGGTGACAATACCCGGGTGGTCGGTATCCGCGGCAATTTTGACGACGCCCAGAGCGAGGTGAAGAGGATCTTCGGCGACGCCGCGCTGCGCGAGGAGATGGCTGAAAAGGGTTTTGCCTTCTCGTCCGCCAATTCCATCAATATCGGGCGTCTTGTCCCTCAGATCGTCTATTATGTATTTGCCTATACCCGCCTTCTGAAAAAAGGCGTGATCAGGGAGGGAGAGAATATCAATATCGTCGTCCCGACCGGAAACTTCGGAAACATCCTGGCTGCCTACTACGCTGCTCAGATGGGGCTTCCTGTCGGCAGGCTTGTCTGCGCCTCCAATTCCAACAAGGTCCTGTTTGATTTCTTTACGACAGGGACTTACGACCGCAACCGTGAATTTATCCTCACGAGCTCCCCGTCCATGGATATCCTGATCTCCTCCAACCTGGAGCGCCTGATCTTCCACATCAGCGGGGACGACGCTGAGGTGACGGCGGCGATGATGAAGGATCTTTCCGAAAAGGGTTCTTACGCGATCACGCCTCAAATGAAGGAGAGGCTGAAAATCTTCGCGGGCGGATATGCCGACGAGGAGGAGACGGCCGCGGCGATCCGCAGGAT
>DEPS01000063.1:0-3374 GCA_002358875.1 Lachnospiraceae bacterium UBA3386
CAGGCCTTGCAGTCCATGAGGGGGTCGGAAAAGCTGGCCAGATGTCCGCTGGCGATCCAGGTCCTGGGATTCATGAGAATGGCGCAGTCCACGCCCACGTTCTCGGGCGACTCGGTGACAAACTTCTGCCACCACGCCTTCTTCACATTATTTTTGAGCTCGACACCCAGATTTCCGTAATCCCAGGTATTGGCCAGGCCGCCGTAGATCTGGGAGCCGGGATAGATGAATCCCCTGTTGTTGCACAGCGCAACGATCTTGTCCATTGTCTTTTCCATATCCGCTTGTACTCCTTATGTAATACTTATTTGTAATACTTATTTCATTTCCTTATCGCTTTGCTAAAAACCGCTGAAAAAGCATTATATAGCAATGATTTCCATTTTTCAACCGCAATAAAGGATTTATATCTTCAGGGAGATCAGGGCGTTACATGTTCACTCCCTTTTGAGGGCGTGAACACTAACAGGTCATGGTCTTAAGGATCTCCAGGCTCTCAAACTTCTGATGAAGGCTCCTCTTCATGGTTACTGCCGCGACGCGCTCGAGCTCTAAAAGGACCGGGTCCGAGACCGCAAAGGTATAGAGCCTGCGGATGGGGGAATCCGCAACGTGACGCACCGCCTGCAGGGCGGAAGCGGAAAAACCGTCCGACTCCTGAGGCATCAAAAATTCTCCTTCTATTGCTATTGTCCGGATCTCAAATACCGCCCTCACAAGACGGTTGGGGATCCTGTCCGACTCCAGGGCGCGCAGGGACTGGTAGGCCAGAAGGAGAAGGGCGGACTCATCGTTGTTTTCCCGCGTCACAAAGCGCAGCACTTCCGAAAAATAGGAGGCGTAACAGGCCGCCTCCATGTCTGTTCGCAGCTTTTCAAAAAAGGACTGCACCTTCGCCTCGACGAGGACGTTGGAATTCCTGCCGGGCCGGATTTTGTATGTCCCGAAGCAGAAAGGCAGGGTCGCCGCCATGAATGGACTGCCCGGCCGGCGCGCCCCCCGGGCAAAGCATGCGATCCGCCCTCTCTCCCTTGAAAGCAGGACGACCCTCCTGTCGTACTCCCCAGCCGGCGCGCTCGAAAGAACAAGGGCTGTGAGGTCCTGCGCGTCCGTCACCCCTGCCACCTCAGCCCGAATTCCTCAGGCCTGAACCTGGGGCATACATTCTCCCGGGAGGCCACGACAGAAGCAGCAAGACGGGTCCCGATGACACAGGCTTCCCCCAGGCTTTTCCCATAAGTCGTCCCGATGACGATACCGGCAAAGAAGGCATCGCCGGCTCCCGTCGTGTCGACAACATGGACGTGAAGGGCAGGACAGACGCCAAAGCTCCCGCCGTCTGCGCCCGAAGCGTCCGCGTAGACCGCGCCGTTTCCTCCCATAGTGACGACCATGCGCGGGATCCCGGCCTGTATGATCCGTTTTAACAGGATCTCTCCCATCGCCTCGGGAGAAACATCTTTGTAATGCTCTGAAAAAAGAAGCCCCGCCTCCTGTTCATTGCAGACAAGCACCGCTGTTTCACCCAAAAGATCCCTCCGCCCCATGGCGATGGACATATTGGAAACCACCGTGCAAACATTTTTTCCGTGCTTTTTTGCCAGCGAGAGCACCTTCTTGAGGATCGGGACATCAATGTCAAATTCAATGGCGATGCTGTCGGCGGCGGAAAAGATCTCATCGCCGTGCTCATCCAGCACCTCACCGATGGCGGTGAGGTCCGGACGGCGTGAGATAGAAGCCGCGACATCGCCGGTCTCGTCAAAGACCGCCAGCCAGGTGCCCAGGCCTTCCGGCCTGCGAATGATATAAGCTGTGTCGACCTTATGATTATCAAGTTTCTGCAGAACGCTGTCACTTAGCGTGGTCTCATCGACCACGCTAAGGAAGGTCGGCCTCAGCTCCACATTCGCGATGTCCTCCGCCACATTGCGGGCGACACCCCCGTGTACCTGGACCACGCGCCCCACGTTGCGTCCGCCGGGGATGTACTGCCCGATCGGATATCCTTTAATATCAACAAAAGTCGCGCCGATGACTACAATACCCATAGAATCCTCCAAATATCATCGCTGTGCTGTCGCTGCTGTGCCGAAAAATCAAAAGACCCGAGTCCATTTGTAACAAAAATCCCGCATCCCCTTCCTACGGTATCTTCCTGACGGGTTTCTATCCTTTTTTCAGATCAGGAACTGATAGACAGTAAACGCAGCGTAAATACATAAGAGCAGGATCCCCTGCCATCTCGACAGCCTTCCCCGCACAAAAGCGGGCACACACAGGATCAGCATAACGCCGGCCATGACCGGAAGATCCACGACAAATGATGAATTAATACCAGCGATGGTCTTTTCCGCGGGAATACTGAAGGGCGACAGAGAGATGGCAGCCCCGGAAACAAGCACGATGTTGAAGAGGTTCGCGCCGATGACATTTCCAAGGCTGAGTGCTCCATGCCCCTTCATCAGGGATGTGACAGCCGTGATCAGCTCGGGTAAAGACGTCCCCAGGGCAATCATCGTCAGCCCGATGACGCTGTCCGGAACCCCCAGCCACTGGGCGATCAGCGTTCCGTTATTGACAAGGAGATTTGCACCCACGGCTATAACTGCCGCACCTACGACAAGGAGCAGTATGTCCTTCAGAACAGAACCGCCCTCCGAAGCTCCCTGCGAGCCTGCTGCCTTATCAGCGCCATCCTCTGCGGCAGCTTCCGGGGAATTTTTCATCTGGATTGTGCTGACAGCCATATAAATCACGAAAACCGCCAGAAAGACAAAGCCCTGCCACCTCACAAACCTGCCCGTCGTAAGGGCGATGGCAAGGTAGATGAAGGCCGCCAGCGCAAAAAAACCGGCGGGGATTCGAAGGCTCTTCGTATTGACAGGACCAGGGCTTCCGGCCACCGTGATCGCGGCGATCAGGCTGGTATTGCAGATGATGGAACCGATCGCATTCCCGTAGGAAATGCCGGAATTTCCCTGCAGCGCCGCCTGACAGGAAACCATCACTTCGGGAAGCGTCGTTCCTATGGAAACGACCGTCGCGCCGATCAGAAGCTCCGGCAGATTAAACCGGTGAGCGATCCCGACGGAACCGTCCACGAACCAGTCTCCTCCCTTGATCAGCATCACAAAACCCAGCGCAAACAACAGTATAGGGATTAACACGTCTTTTCCTCCAATTTTCGTCCGGCCTGAATAAACTGAGCATCTTATTGATATCACGTCGTAAAAATCCCCCTGTCCGACCGGATCGCATGGCAGGGGAAAATATCTTTTCTTTAATTTAGAGTATCCATATAAAAGCCAGTTGTCAATGCAGTTTTAGCCCAGAGGAAGCTTCCTCGTTCCGCTCTCTGGTTTCTGCCGCCC
>DEPS01000063.1:3461-7642 GCA_002358875.1 Lachnospiraceae bacterium UBA3386
CTTCCTCGTTCCGTCTTCTGCTCCTTTGAAACAAGGAACCGTCCCCTGGTTCACCCCCTGGTTCACCTGTGGCAGTCGAAGGTGACATAGGGCGGATTTTCGCCCGCTTCTTTAGCGGGAAGGTATCGCTTCCAGAAATCATCGAAGAGGCGGAATATCTCTTTGTGCTTTGCCGCGATGATAAAGATCGTGATCAGGACGTAAAAAGCAGAGAGGATATCAGTGAATGCCCAGAGGGCGTCTGCTTCAATATGATAGAAAATGACGCAGGGAAGCATATAGTAGATCATGTAGACCGGCATCATTTTTTTATTGTTCTCTGTGTCTCCAAAGGCATAGTTGACCGACTTCTCGCAGGTATAATACATACCGATGATGGTCGTCCAGGCAAAGACCGCGATCGCGACTGCTGTGAGTTTACCGCCGACAGCGCCGTAGGCGTTTGTAAAGGCTACTGTCGTGAGGGCGCCGCTGGTGGCATCGCTGGAGATGTAGGAACCCGTAATAATGATCGTAAAGGCCGTAATGGAGCAGATGACGAAGGTGTCGATAAAGACTTCTCCCCACCCCCACAGGGACTGTCGCACAGGGTGATCAGTCTGGGCGGAGGCATGGGCGATCATCCCGTAACCGGTACCGGCGTCATTGGAATAGATTCCTCGCGCGACGCCGTACTGGATGGCGTCTCGGACTGTAGCCCCGGCAAAGCCGCCCACGGCGGCCGTGGGGGAAAAGGCGCTCCTGAAAATAAGCGCTATGACCCCGGGAATGTGCTGGAAATTAAGAATCAGAACTCCCAGTCCCATGATGATATACAGAACCGCCATGATCGGAACAGCCCTGGACATGACGTCCGAAATACGCCTTAAGCCGCCACAGATCGTCACAAAGCAGGTAACGCCGATGATGATCACGGAGATCAGAGGGCTGATCCCGAAAGCTTCATTCATGGAGCTTGTCACCGCCTCCGTCTGGACACAGCATGTCCAGGGACCGAACAGGAAACAGAAAGCCGCCAGAAGGACCGCGCCTTTATCCCAGCCAAAGGCGTTTTTGAGCACGAAGGAACGGTCACAGACATATTCATTCATGGACTTTTTGTAATGCTCGCGGTAGCGCTGGCCGATAATGATCTCGCAGGCCTTCGTGGACATGCCGAAAAAGGCCGAGACCCACATCCAGACAAGGGCGCCGGGACCTCCGCTGACGATGGCTGTCGCGACACCGCTTATGTTCCCGGTGCCGACCGTATTGGCCAGGGCCGTGCAGGCAGCCCTGAAGCCGGAGATCGTCCCTTCTCCTTCGCCCTTTGCCCCGATCCTTCCATAGGTATTTTTAAAATTAAATGCAATTTTCCGCTGATAGCTAAAAGCAAACCGGATGCTGAGTACGATTCCGACGCCTAAAAGCAGGATCGTCATCCAGGTTCCCCACATAAAATCATCGACGGCATATAAAAAATCTGTAACTGCAGCCATATTCTCCCCTTCTTTATGACTAATAACACTCTGTCATATTTTCCGCACCCTGCCGCCGGCAAGGAACTGCCTGCGTGCTTCGACGACCTGTTCAACATGGGAAGCAACGGTCGTGCAGCATCCTCCGACCGCATCCGCACCCGCCTTCATGTAATCCAGGGCGTATTCTCCAAAGCTTCTGGCGTCGCCGGTCCCGTGCCAGGTTTTTGTGACCGGATCGTATTCCTCACCACTGTTGGGATAGACACCGATCGGGATCCTGTTTCCTGTCTGCGCTGACTGCAGTCCGGTGCGGAGCTCCCTGATCAGACTTGCAATATAAACCGGCTTCGTGCAGTTGATACCTATCATGCGAAGATGAGGATGATCCTGGGAAAATGCTTCGCCGCATTTGCGGATAAGGTCGCCTTCACAGATATGCTTTCCATCCATACAGGAAAAGCTGATCCAGTAATCCGCACCAAGTTCCTCCGCAATGCCCGCGGCAAGGAGGGCCTCACGAAGAGACGGCTGCGTCTCAATAAGGAAAATATCCGCCCCTGCCTCCTTCAGGACTTCCATCCTCCGGCGGTGAAAGCGGTCAAGGACCTCGTCATCCACACCGTAGTGTCCGCGGTATTCCGACCCGTCCGCAAGATATGCACCATAAGGTCCGATACCGGCCAGACACAGAGGGAAGGCGCGCCCTTCCTTTTCCCCTTCCTCTTCCCACCACTGCTGCCGAGCCTGACAGAACAGCCGGACTGAGAGAGCGATCAGCCTCTCGGCTTCCTCCTGGGTGGCTCCCTCCGCCATCAGACCGGGAATCGTCGCCTGATAGCTGCAGGTGATCCCGCAGTCCGCGCCCGCCCGGAAATAATCCAGGTGGACCTGCCTCACCAGCTCAGGCGAGACCTCCAGCGCCCTGGCAGTCCAGAGCCTGGAATTCAGATTCGCCCCAAGATGCTCCAGCGCGGTGGACATCGACCCGTCGATCACCATAATCCCGTTCTTTTCAATAATACTTTGAATGGTATTGCGCATTTTTCATCTCCTCCATATATTTCTTCCGGTGTATCTTTCGTTCTTCTGTATATCTTCTCTGTCTTCCCCCGAACTCTTTTTCATATTACGGAAGGCCTTCCCTGTTTCCTCCCGAACTCTTTTTCATATTCCGGAAAACCTTCCCTGCCTTCCCCCGGCCTGACATCTCCTGTTGTTTTTTTAACATAATAACGTATTCCGCGCTCTTTGCAATCCCGCTTTTTCGCTTTATCTGCCACAAGTTTATCTTTGGCTGCTGTTCACGCTCTCCCGAGGGCGTGAACAGCCTGTCTTTGTACTTAAAAAAACCGACGATTTGACAAGCAATATATTAATATCTTAAATTACTATAAAGGCAAAATATTTTTACTCGGACCTGCAATAAAAAAACGGCGCCTGCATCCGCAAAGCACCGCCGAACAGGATCACGCACCGGGAATAAACATGCAGAAAAATCAGATGCGGACAGGGAGGATCAGAAAAATGAAAAAACTAAGATATGGCATGGTAGGCGGGGGCATCGGTTCTTATATCGGTGACGTCCACAGACACGCGGCGGCAATGGATGATCTGGCGGAGCTCTGCGCGGGCTGTTTCTCAAGAAAAAACGAAACAAACCTGCAGACTGCGGATGCCTGGAATGTTGACCCTTCCCGCGCTTACAGGAACTATCAGGAAATGGCAGACGCGGAATCCGCACGGGAGGACGGGATCGATTTCGTCACCATAGCTACACCCAACGCCAGCCACTATGAGATCGCAAAATATTTCATGGAACGCGGGATCCACATCCTCTGCGACAAGCCCCTGACCCTGACTGTGGAGCAGGCACTGGAACTGGAGCAGATCGCCAGGGATCGGGATATCCTCTTTGGCGTCACCTATGGTTATACAGGCTACCCCGTCATCCGCCATGCCCGGGAAATGATCGCCGAAGGCGCAATCGGCCGGATCCTCCACGTACGTGTGCAGCATCCAGAGGACTGGGTCATCGAGTCAGTAGGCCCCAAAGCCCCGGAAACACTCCCCTGGAGATTCCGCCCGGAAGTTGTGGGCGAAGCCCTCTGCACAGGCGACCTGGGCACCCACGCAGAACAGCTTCTGGTGCAGTTCACGGGTCTTCGCATAAAAAGAGTCCTCGCCATGCTGGATTACTATCCGTCCTGGCTTCCGCTCGAAACCAACACCACCGTAATGCTGGACCTTGGGGATGGCGTAACCGGCCTGCTCTGGGCCTCTCAGATTGCTTCCGGCAAGACCTGCAGCCCGTCCATCTACGTCATTGGATCGGAAGGGGCTCTGGAATGGAACCATGAACAGCCCGACCTCCTCCTTTACACCCCCTGCGGACAGGCGACCCGCATACTCGAGGCAGGAAAGGCATATCTCAAAACTGAAAGCAGACGGCTTTCCAGAGTCTCCCCCGCACACCACGAAGGATTTTTTGAGGCCTTTGGGAATATCTATCGTTCCTACGCCCAGGTCCTCCTCGCCAGAAAAGAAGGCCGCACCCCGGACACCTACACCTTCCCCGATATCCATGACGGCGTGGAAGGAATGAAATTCGTTCATGCCTGCGTGGCCTCCCACAAAAACGGCAATATATGGGTCACACTGTGAAACATGGGACGGTTCCCCGGTCCGCTTCGGCCACTGACAGCGTGAAACAGGGGACGGTTC
>DEPS01000063.1:7698-12776 GCA_002358875.1 Lachnospiraceae bacterium UBA3386
GTTCCAAAACCAGGAAAGCTGCACAGGCAGATGCCCGTGCAGCTTTCTGGAGGGTATTACGAACATTGCGCCGCCTCAAACCTCCGGAAACGGCAGCGTAATGAGATCGCCGGAATTATAAAGCCTGTTCCCGGTATCAGTTTCCGGAATAGCTTTTAAGAGTATCGATGTGCTCCTGGGCATTCTCAGCGTTGATGATTGTGTATCCGGAATCAACCACAGAGTCGACCTGCTCGCCTTTGAGGTGCTTGACCATTGTCTCGACAGCAAGGTATGCCATGTTATAAGGGTTCTGAGCCGTTGTCATGGTCATCTTGCCTTCAAGGATTGCCTCAGCGGCAGGGATCTGTCCGTCGAAGCCGAGGAAGATGGTGTTCTTGTAGGTCTCAAGGCCGGCCTTTTTTGCTGCATTTGCAGCCGCCAGAGCCATGTCGTCATTGTTTGCGCAGATGATGGCCACGCCTTCGGGATGAGTGGACATGATGCCTTCCATCTCATTGGTCGCAAGGTCGGCAACAGCGTTTGCATAGTGGACTTCGTTCTCGAGGAAATCTCCGCCGTTCTCTTCAATACCTGCGATGTAGCCGTTCATACGGGCAGTGTTGGTGCCGTCGCCCTGAACACCTGCGATCTCGATGCACTTGATCTCTTCCCAGCCTGCTGCCTTGGCTGCCTCGACAGCTGCTGCGGCGCCGGCTTTTGCCGCTTCTTCGTTACCGGTTCCGATAAAGGAAATGACCTTGTCTGAAGGAATGGCACTGTCGAGCGCCATAACAGGTTTGTCCGTGTCTGCGATCAGAGTCTTGACTGTATCTGCCTGCAGAGGAGCAATGATATATCCGTCATAAGCGCCTGAACCAAGGTCGGTCTGGATCATGTTCATCTGCTCGTCATAGGAAGTCTCTGAAGGCGGGCCCTTGACCTCGACTGTCACTTCAGGATGATCCTTGGAATATGCCTCTGCGCCGGCCTTGATGTAGGTCCAGTACTCGGAAGAAAGAGTCTTGCAGATGACATCGATCTTGTAGCTTTCTCCTCCCGACTCAGTTCCTGCCTCTTCTTTTGCGGGCTCACTGGCGGAACTGGAAGCCGGGCTGCTGGAGCCGCCGCACGCCGCCATGGAAACTGCAACTGCGCCTGCGAGCAATGCTGCTAATAACCTGCGTTTCATAATACTACCTCCTGTTTTTTGAAATATTTTTTTACCCTCCCTATTTCCACAGTCATCCCGTCCCCGCTGTACGCGCTGCAGGATATCCCGCTAAATAGCATTTCCACATTTATCCCGTCTCCGCTGTACGCGCCGCAGGATGCTATGCTCAATAGTATTTTCAAAAGCACATTTCTTCCAAAAGACTTTTTATACCAGTGTCATGATCGCTTTGACGGCCTCCGCAGTCGTCGTCTGCGGGAAGAGCTCGTATCCGACATATCCCTGATATCCGGCCTCCTCGAGCGCCCTATAGACCCTGGGGAAATAAATCTCGCCGGTGCCGGGCTCGTGCCTGCCGGGTGCATCCGCGATGTGGACATGACCAAAGGTATCACCGAAGTCCCTGATCGTGTCACAGATGCAGCCCTCATTGATCTGCATATGGTATGCGTCATAAAGAACCTTCAGCCTGGGGGATCCGATCAGGCGGATCATCTCTGCCGCGTCACGGGTGTATTTCAGATAATTTCCCACATGATCTGTCGTAATGTTCAGCGCCTCCAGATTCATCTGGATCCCGCTCTTCTCCGCCAGAGCCGCGCACTTTTCCAGATTACGGAACATTGTGCAGGTCTTTACGGTGTCGGACAGGTTCTCATAGGCATTGATCACGATACCGCCGTCTCCCAGTCCGTTCGAGTGGATCGTCACGCAGGGCGTGCCCAGATACTTTGCCGTCTCAATGGATCTCTCAAGATATTCCATATAGGCCTGTGTCTGTTCCGGATCGATCAGAGACAGATCCGCGTCGCCGTTGAAGCCGCAGATCGGAATGCCGGCCTTCTGCGCCGCTTCCTTTACCGCTTCCAGATCCTTATCGGGCCATCCCCAGAACTCTACCGCGTCAAAACCATCATCTTTTGCCGCCTGGAAACGCTCCAGGAAAGGGATCTCCCCATAAAGGGCATCGATACAGGCTGATGTTTTCATGATCATTTCCTCCTTCTTATCTCTTTGAGGTAACAAAAGATTGACCTCTGCATCTTTTCTTTGTATGTCCCGCGTACATTGTGTGCTTATTCTGTGCTTATTCTTTAAATTATGCTGTTTTCTCTCTTTTTTGTTTCATTATCCGTGCTATGCACATATATTACAGTATTATATTCACAAAATCAATGCTTTTTTCAATAAAAAAACCACCAAATATCCTGGTGGTTTTTTGTGTGCTTTGCACATATTTTATTTTTCACTGTTGCCTCCGGCACAGGCTTTTTCCATGGCGCTTTGATTCTGCCCGGCCTTGTCAGATGTTTTCCGCACAGAAAGTATGCTTCGGTTTCTATCGCTGCACGCTAAGATGTTTTCACAGAAAGTCCGTCTCAGTGATATCGCTCCATGCTCAGATGTTTTCCGCACAGAGGATCTGCAGGTCGATAAAACGCCCGGCGTCCGGAAGCTCTTTATTGCGCAGATAACTGGCCAGCCAGATCAGCGGCTCACGGCCCTGGCGCACAAAGTCCTGGGGAATCGTAAAATCCACCCTTCCTTCTTTCAGAAGCTGACGGATCCCGTCGTTGATGTCATGACAGATCACATGCACCTTCTTTTCCATCCCACAGGCGCGGACCGCCTCCGCACAGGCCGTCACGCTCAGATTCGCCATGTAAATGCCTCCGAGCTCATGATGGCTCTGAAGCGCTTCCCCGATAACTCGCAGGGTCGTGCTGTAATCATTAAAGGTCTCCGCCGTCAAAAGATCTTCGGACGGCAGCCCGAGCTCGGCCATGCGCTCCGAAAAACCAAGAAACCTCTGGCGGTGCCCGTCAAATTTCATATTGCCTACAGCGGCAAGCACCTTCTCCCCCGGCCGGATACACCGGCTCATCATCTGGGCGGCGAGCCGTCCGGATTTTTTAATATCCTGTCCCACAAACAGTACCCGGCCGGAATCGGGCAGGTCGGAATTAAATGTGACAACAGGAATACCTTCATCCTTCATCTGCTGCAGTATTTTTTCCGTGGAAGGATCCCTGAGCAGGCAGACAGAAAGCCCCTGCACCCCCTCCTCCTTAAGCCCTGCAAGAAGCTCTGCAGCTTCCCCGGGAAGATCCGTCCTGCACTGCTTTACGAGGATCTCCACATTCCCGCTCTCAAGCTCCGCCTGCGCCTGGCGGATCCCCTGGACTACGCCCTCACGGAACTGCTGCCCGAATCCCCAGTCCGGCAGAAGCACTCCCAGCCGCAGCGGCCTGTTCTCTTCCTCCCGCTCCCGCAGATGAATCTCCCGCTTTGTTACATATCCCAGCTCCTTCGCTGTCTGCAGGATTCTTTCCTTCACATCCGCCTTAACATATGAGCGATTGTTCAGGACACGGTCCACCGTGCCCCGGGATACCCCCGCTTTCTCCGCTATCATATTGATCGTGACTCTGGCCATTCCCAATACCTCCATTAAGCTTATAATACCTGAACTTTACTGCCGGTGCAAGAAAAACATGTGCTTTTCACACAGTGGAACAGGGGGGACGGTTCCTCGTTCCACTTTTGATTGTGGAACAGGGGGGAACAGGGGGACGGTTCCCTGGTCCACACAGCTTGACGAATATATTTAGGTAGGTTATACTAACCTCGTTAGACATTTCTAACTTAATGTCCGGACTCGCGAATCCACGACACACATAATATTCATACGCACCGTAAAAGGAGGATTTCATGAGAAAAAAAGCAGAACAAAGGGGCAGACGCCTTCTGCACTTTCTGCTGGCGCTTGCGATGGCGCTTGGCTTATGCCAGCCCGTCCTGGTTCCAGCAGAAGTCACAACCAGATATGCGGTAGACACCGTAGATGAAACCGCTGTAGTTGACCAAACAAACGAAACAGATAACGCAGAGACGGAAGACTCAATTGTTTCAGAAGACATATCGGAAGACATAAGCAATCCAGAAGAGATAGACGATTCAGAGTACTCTGCAGATTCCGCAGAAGACCAGGCGGAAGGCGCAGTTGACTCCGCAGAAACAGAAACGAAAGGCGCAGCCGACTCCGTAGAAGACGATGCGGAAAATGCTTCGGGCGGCTCAGACACCGCGGCACTTTCCCTCAGCCTCCAGGGCATCTCGACCGAGGGCTCCTCTGCCAGCTATGTCATTGCTTCTTTTGACAACACCTATGCCGAGCTGGTGCGGGTCGCCAATACCGGTGTGAAAATCACCGGAACAGCGGACGGCAGCACCAGAGATCTGACCTACAACAGCAACCAGACCTCTCACATCTCCTACGCCAATGCAGGGGAGTTCATCGTGAGCGGCACCACGATTTCCTTCTATACTTCCTCCCTTTACGAGGGAGAGAACACTGTCACCTTCTGTAATCCGGATGAGGGCGGGACAGACCTCGTAGTCCGCCTGAAAATGGAAAGAGAAGATGAAGGATGGGGCCGGTATTCTTATACCGTCACCGTTTTGGAGAACGATCCTCCCGCGGATGACCCTCCCCAGGAGCCGGATCCGACACAGGATGTGCTCTTCGTCCGGCTTACAGGCAGCTTCGAGCACCGCATAGTAGGGCAAGAGGATCCAGCGCCCGATTCCATAAGCTCCGCTTCCGTCGGCGGCTATACGGCCGCAGACTCTGAGGCGACGGTACACGTGGAATACGCCCTGGCTCCTGCCGGAACGGAACAGGATAGTCTGGCGGACGACGCCTGGAAACAGCCGGATTATTTTACAAACGGCAATGAATTCCAGATCGACGGAACCCGCTCCGTCGTTCAGATGACTGAGGGATCGGGCATGAGCTGCGATCTCAATCCCCTGAACGGAGATCTGACCCTCACCGGCGTTCCGACGCAGGCAGGCGTCTATAAAGTGTCTGTCCTTGTGACCGACGCGCTGGGCAGGAGCGCCCTCACCAACGAAGTCGAGT
>DEPS01000063.1:12860-23177 GCA_002358875.1 Lachnospiraceae bacterium UBA3386
TCTTTTCGTACAGTATCAGGACGGCACCAGGGGCTTTGACATGATTCCCTGGTACATTCACGACTTTGGAACCAGTGACCAGAGCGTCACTGTCCCTTCCGACATTAAGGTCTGGTACGGATCCCACGGAGAAAATCCCACCCCCAACTATGGCGAGCTTGGAGAAACCATCTCCCTTGCCAACGGCGAGACCCCCTCTCAGACCCTGATCCTGCCCGCCGGAAGCAACCTGACAATGGTAAACCTCCGCGTCCACAGCGGCGTGAAAATCGTGGTGGAAAAGGGTGCGAAACTAACCCTGCGCTCTTCCATCGCGGAAGGCATTGTAGATGTTTACGGTACCTTCAGCTGCGATTACAGCGATTATGACAAGACCTGGCTCCACGGTTCCAGCGTCAACGGACAGATCCGGATGATGGACGGCTCCACACTGGAAAACGCCCGCGTCATTTCCCATGCAAACTACTCCGGCAGGGACGATGAGAACCGCCGAAACTTTGCTCCGCTTATAACGGTTCAGGGGTCTGTGACAGTTGCCGGCGACGTCTACATCCTCGGGGACGAGGCTCCCACCGGGGAAACCGGACAGCCCGCCCTTTCCATCACCGACGGATCTCTGACAGTACCGGAAGGCTCCGTCGCAGCGGCCTACGGCGGCGGGACCTCCTTCCTCACAGCCGACGGCGGCAGTGCCATCGTCATGGACAAAGGCTCCATCCTGGGCGAAGGCAGCCTTATCGCTGTGGGCGGCTTCGGCATGAATATTACCGGTGACACATCGAAGGGAAGCGGCGGCAGCGCGGTTTCCGGCGACGGGACCATCGCGGTCTCCAAAGCCTATCTGGAGGGCGGATCCAGCTTCCAGCGTCCGGCGAAGGCCCTTTCCGGCTCTGTTGCCATATCCGAAACCACAAGCCGCAAAATCGTCGACGGCAGCGCAGAACAGGGAAATACCTATTGGAAGGGAACCGGCGATGCAAACGGCATCACCCCTGACACTCAGGCCGTCCTTGCTCTTGTACCCGCCCGCGTCCAGGCTGCTAACCCGGCCGGACAGCGCTCCATTTCCGTCAGCGTCGACTGGCAGTCAGCAAACTGGCCGGAATCAGTTGAAAAGCCCCAAACCATCAACGCGGTAATAAAGGACAAAAGCGGAACTCCCGCTGCCACCATTGCCCTCGATGCCGGCAACAGCTGGACGAAAATCATCTCCGGCCTGACTGACACCGAAGAATATACCGTGGAATGCTCCGGCCTTCCGGATGACTGCACCGTCACACAGGACAGCACCGACTCGACAAAGTGGGCCCCTGAACAGGCCGGATACCTCGCCGCAGGCAAAACCTATCTTATCACCTGGGAGGATAATGGACAGCTCTTCGTACTGGGCGCACAGGAAGGCGTCCTTGGACGCGCGGCCTGGGACGGCGCCGCGGAACTGCCCGCAGGCTTCCAGTGGAAAGCGATCGAGTCAGAAGACCGCTCCGGCTGGTACCTTACACTTGCAGGAGATGACCAGACAGGAAACGCGCCCTTCCTCACTATGACCCAGGACGGGACAGGAGCGCCGACTCTTAGGGAAAGAAATGGCGCAGACGCCTATTGCGCGCTTTTTGCAAAGGAGGACGGCTCTCTCTGGAACGAGAACGCAGGACGGTATTTTGTAATCGAAAAAGGAAACCTTACAACCTCTGACCAGACCTTCACAGCCTTCACCTTCCGCCAGAAACTGGAACAGACGGATCGCTTCATCCTGAGCCCCAAAGCCCCCGCACAAGATCCTTCTTCCGAAAATAAGGAAAACCAGGATCCCTCTTCTCCCGGAAATAAAGAAAACCAGGATCCCTCTTCTTCCGGAAATAAGGAAAACCAGGATCCCTCTTCTCCCGGAAACAAAGAAGACCAGCCCACCGGCTCTGAAAAAAACAGGGATCAGAAGCAGTCTATCGAAAATGCGTCCATGGAAGGTGTCACGGAAAAAACCTACACCGGCAGCCCCCTCACCCAGGACCCTTCAATCAGGCTGGGCGGCATAACGCTGATCTCCGGTACTGACTACGTACTCTCCTATAAAAATAATACCGATGCCGGAACGGCTTCTGTCACTGCCACAGGCTGCGGCAATTATACCGGATCTCTCACTAAAACCTTCATCATTAACAAATCCGGACAGCCCCTTGCCATTCAGGCAGGCAAAAACCTCACCGTCGGTAATACCCTTACTGTAAAGGGAAGCGGAAACAAAACCGCCCTCAGCTTCAAGAGCAGCAATACAAAAATCGCTTCCGTAAACAAAAAAGGCCTTGTGACCGGCAAAGCTCCCGGGACAGTTACCATTACCGTGACAGCTCCGGGCAATAAAAACTATGATTCCGCCTCCAGATCTGTAAAGATCAAAGTCAAATACCTTTCCACCCCCAAAATCTCCAAAGTAATAAACGTCAGGGGCGGCATCAAAATCACCCTGAGCGGGGTAAAGGGAGCTAAAAAATACCGCATTCTTTACAAAACAGCCGGTAAGGGCTGGAAAAAGGCCGGAGACACCACCTCCAAAACCTTCACCTGGAAAAAAGCCAAAAGCGGTACAAAATACACCTTCACCGTCCAATGCGTCACAAAGGACGGCAAACTCGCCGCGAGCAAATACAACACCAAGGGCATGAGCCTGACCTGCATGGCAGCACCCGGCAAGCCCTCCGTCGCAAATAAAAAAGCCGGAACAGTGAACGCCAGTTGGAAAAAGATCAAAGGCGCAAACGGCTACCAGATCCAGTACAGCGTTAAGAAATCATTCCCCTCCGGCAGAAAAACCATCACCGTAGAGGGAGCGGACAAGACATCCAGCAATATCTCTTCCCTGTCCAAGGGCAAGACCTACTTCTTCCGCGTTCGCAGTTACAAGAACGTATCCGGAAAACGCACGTATTCCGCCTGGAGCCTTGTCAACAGCGCGAAAATCGTCAAATAACGTGGAACAGAGGGGGATGAAACAAGGAACCGTCCCCTGTTCCGAAAAACAGCCCGCAGTGCCACAAGGCACTGCGGGCTGTTTTAAGGTTTTGGTGAAGCAAAAAGGCCTGTCTGGATCAGATCAGGAAATGATCCTTGACGGCGTTTTTGAGCGTCCACATCCGGTTAAAGGTGTCGCCCTGGATCTTGAAGAAGTGCTCTCCCTCGTCAGGGAAGATGCGGGAGGTGAACACGGCGTCGCCGTCGTTGACAAAGATCTCGATGGAGCTGCTGTCAACGAAGATGCGCAGGTGATGGAGGCCGTTCTCAAGAGGCCTGGTCCTGCTCTCTCCTTCCGCCTCATTGAAGCGGATATGCATGCCGCTGCGGTCCACGGTAATCTCCTTCTTCTCCTCCTCGTAAACAATGGAGAGGCCGCCCTTTCCGTCTTTGTCGGTAAACATGTCGAGCCGCACGTCTCCCCTCCTGCAGTCCAATTCGACCTCGCAGGCGGTGGGAAGCTTCCAGCATCCCGCTTCATTGAAGGAGGCAGGATCTGTCAGGCTGATCTTCTCTACGCGGAGCTTTTTCAGCTCGGGAAGGGGCTGCTGGATCAGGCGGCGGCCCCTGACGGTGAGCTCACGGGGCAGAGTCAGGCATCCCGCCCAGTCCTCTTCATCCGTCGGATAGGTGACGTCGGGCACGCCCATCCAGGCGATCAGGATCGCCTTGTCCGCATCCTGCAGATTGTTGGCGCAGGCGGCGGCGTAGGAGTCGAAGCCGAAATCGAGGACGTGGAAGGCGCCGTCCGGCGTAAAGGTCAGGGTGTCCCAGTCCATATTGCCCAGGATGTATCCGTTGTGGTTCTGGCTCTGCCCCCTGCCCGGAAGGGTCATGTGCTGCGGGCAGAGAAGGAGGACGTCGTGGCCTCCGATATGCTCGATAGACGGGCACTCCCACATGTCGCCGAAGGACTCAAAGCCCGGCACCTTCAACTCTCCGGCAAAGGTCCATCCGTGCTGGAGCTCCTCCGAAGAGTAAACAAGGACGCAGCCGCGTTTGTCAAGAGTCTGTGCGCCGATGATCATATAATAGGTTTTGCGCCCCGGAACCTGGATGATCTTGGGGTCACGCTGATGCTCCGTATAGGCGGGATTTGCGCCAAAAAGAGGAAGCGGATATTTCTCCGGCCATCCGTCGTTGCCCAGCCGGGCCAGGCAGGTGTAGGCGTGCCTTGTCCAGTCCGCGTCCCGGTGGTTTCCCGTGTAATACAGATAGATCTTGTCGCCGATCGGCATCGCGGAGCCCGAATAGACGCCCTTGTTGTCATATCCGTCCTCCTGGTCCGGAAGAAGGCAGACGCCCAGATTCTTCCAGGTAACAAGATCCTTCGAGACGATGTGGTACCAGTGCTTTAAGCCATGCACCGCGCCCCAGGGGCACCACTGATAGAACAGGTGCCAGCGGTTGTCATGCCACACGAACCCGTTCGGATCGTTCATCAGTCCCGTCACAGCCTGAATGTGGAAATGCTGGCGGTAGACCGATTTCGAGATCTTCTCATACAGCCCGCACAGTTCCTGCGGATCTCTCAGATAACGATACTTCTCTTCTTTTGTCCATTTCTTCATTCTGCTTACTCCTTTAAAGAAATATATTTACCTGTTGGCTACACAGGCAGCCTCTCTTTTTAAAAAATCTGCGAAAAGCATCTGCAATAATATCAGATCAGGGTCTCAACCGGGAAGTATTCCATGCCGAAGGCATCCGCGACGCCCGGGAAGGTGATCCTGCCCCGGTAGGTCTGCGCCCCGGACCTTAAGCCGGCATCCTCGCGGACTGCCTGCTCGAAGCCCTTGTCCGCAAGCTCAAGACCGTAGTGGAGCGTGGCGCTGCACAGAGCCTGCGTTGAGGTGCGGGAGACCGCGCCCGGCATATTTCCGACACAATAGTGAACGATTCCGTCTTTAATAAAGACAGGATCGTCGTGCGTCGTCGCGTGGGAGGTCTCAATGCAGCCTCCCTGGTCGATCGCCACATCGACGATCACAGCGCCCTTTTTCATGAGAGCCAGATCCTTTTCCAGAACCAGATTCGGCGTCTTGCGGCCGGGAAGCAGAACAGCCCCGATTACGAGGTCTGCTTTACTGATCGACGAAAGAACGTTCGCGCGTGAACTGTAGAGCGTCTGGATACGGCTGCCGAAAATGTCGTCCAGATAAGCGAGACGCTCGGCGCTGATATCCAGGATCGTCACATCCGCGCCCATACCGACCGCGATCTTGCAGGCATTGGTCCCAACACTGCCGCCTCCCAGGATCACCACCTTGGCCTTTTTGACGCCGGGAACGCCCGCCAGCAGAACACCGCGCCCGCCATAGGTTTTTTCCAGATATTTCGCACCTTCCTGCACGGCCATGCGGCCTGCGATCTGGCTCATCGGAATCAGGCAGGGAAGCCCGCCGCGCGGTCCCGTGATGGTCTCATAGGCAATGGAATTGGTGCCCGCCGCGAGCAGAGCCTCCGTCAGCGGCCTGTCCGCTGCCAGGTGCAGATAGGTATAAAGAATAAGATCCTTCCTGAGATATTTATACTCCGGCTCAACAGGCTCCTTGACCTTGACGATCATCTCCGACTGCTCCCAGACATCCGCAGCCTTTTCGATCAGCTCACCGCCCGCCGCCGCGTACTCCTCGTCAGTAAAAGAAGACCCTTCTCCCGCGCCGGCTTCGATCAGGACCGAATGGCCTGCCTCCGTATAAGCGTGGACATCGTCCGGTGTGAGCCCCACACGGAACTCATTATTTTTAATTTCCTTTGTGACCCCGACAACCATACCCGTAACCCTCCCTCTTTCTGCAGGTTGAAAAAAATACTTTGATTAATTGTACCACATAAGAGCTCTTTCTAAAATGAAAACAAATATGATGTATCGCGAAAATCGTTACCGGTCAAACGGTGACCGGTAACTTGCTGGCGGCAGTGTGACTTGTAACCGAAAATCCACTCTGGTTTGCGAAAAACCTAAAACGAACCTAAAAAAATCATTTTAGGGAATTCTAAGGGTCAGCGGGTATACTGTCGGAAAACGCAGGCGGACAACAGCGGCGCAAGCCGGCAAACGGCTGCAGCCCCCTCCAACGGCAGTTGCGAACCCATCGACAGCAACACCTGACAACTGCATCGGCAGCTTCTCAAGCCTGCAGCAGCGAAAGGAGTATGAAAAAATGAATATAAAAAATGAAAATGAATATATCAGCCAGCTGAACCGTATCTGGCATAAAAACCGCGGTCTTTCCCGGTTCGAATATTTTACCGACATCATGTTCGAGTGGTACATGGATTTTTATAAGCGCATTAAGGATTTTCCGGTCGTCGTCCTTGGGACCGGCATCCCTCTTGAGCTGGTCCTCTCCCTCGGGGCACATTCTCTGTATCTTCCCGGAGGAAGTCACGAAACCTGCGCCTTTTCGGAGCATCTGGTCCCGCGAGACACCGATCCGGTGAGCCGTTCCATCCTCGGATATCTGAACAGCCCGGACGCCCCGGATCTTTCCGAATCGCTTTTTCTTGTCCCTCTTACCAGCGACAGTATGCGCAAGGCCGCCTATCTGTTAAAGGAGGACGGAAAAAAGGTCCTGCCGGTAGACATCCCGCCGGTGCGCGGTGATTCGAATTCCTTGATCAAATGGGAAAGGCAGATGGAGCTTTTAACAACAGAGCTGGAGGACCATCTGGGGCACGGACTTCGTGAAAGGGAGCTGCGCCGAAACACCCTCCTTGTCTCAAAAGCGCGGGGCTTTTTGTATGAGTTTTTAAAAGCAGCTTCGGAAAACGAAGACCTGATTCCCGGCTCCGCCAGGATGCTCGTTCAGAACAGCTTTTACTGTGCCAGGGATCTTACAGAATGGACCGCATCGGTGAAACAGCTGACCATGGAGATCCTTTCGCGCTCCGCAAAAAGACCTTCCGGTCAAGACGCCCGCCCCAGGGTCCTGCTGATGGGCTCGCCTGTTTTCTTCCCGGGCTATAAGATTCCCTTTCTTCTGGAAGAGACCGGACTTTGCATCTTCAGAAATCTGGATGCATCCACCGCTCACTTCCAGGAACCTCCCCGGATCGGAAGTCACAAAGACCCTGAAGGCCTGTGGAAAAATCCTCTGAGGGCGTCCGCCTCCCGCAGCTGCATCCGCCGCTATGCCCCCGCCTAGTATGAAAACGACGCTTCTTCCGCCTTTACAGCTAACGACCGCCTGCGTACTCTCGCCGCGGGAGCAGCCCGGACCGGCGAGGTTGACGGAGTGGTTTTCCATGTGCTCAAAGGACAGGTGGAACCCGACTTCGAGCTTGCGTATTTTGAAAACTACTTTGCCGAACTCGACATCCCCACCTTCCGCCTGGAGACAGACTACCAGTACCAGGACATCGAACAGCTCCGCATCCGCATGGAAGCCTTCCGGGAAATGCTGGTCCAGAGAAAACTCGCGGCACAGGTCCGCGGCAGAAACGGCCTGCCCGCGTGATCGTAAAGGTCTCATCAATAACAATACAAAGCATATGTCTTGAACAGATTTCATCCGTAACATTAAGTATGTAAATCCTGACCGGATCTCATCCGTAACATTACAAAGTATATAAATCCTGACCGGATTTCATCCCCCGCATTGCATCGAAAATATCTTAATACATCTCATTTTTGGGAGGCACCGTCGATCCTATGAAAAAAAGCACTAAAAGAAGAATTTTACAGCTGCTGTGCTGTGCCGCTTTGGTCCTTCTCGCGTATTTTGCAGGGCATTTTCCTTTTTATATCTATGATAAGGCGGAGCTGCATACGACTCTGGAGGAGTTTTTCTCCCTGCAGCATCTGCAGAGGCTGGCACCTTTTGCCCTGATCCTCCTGATATCCGCCGCAGGCATCATTCTGGCAGTCCTTTTCCGGGGACGGCTTTTACGGTCGGATCCCATGAAAAGGGACACTGCAGGGAAGCGCTGTTTACGGGGAAGGGGGCACGTGACCATCCCCTCCCCCTCTGCCTTTCATATCATCCGCTGGGTCTGCATGATCGTCTTTTCTGTGACAGTCATGTTCGGGGGCATTTTCCTGGGCTTTACCATCAGCGGATTCAGCTTTCCTGTCCTGGCCTGCCCGACCAACAGGGACCAGCTATTTGAGAGCAGCTGCTATTTTCTCTCCCATCTCCCCACGCTGCTGGAGGAATACTCTCCTGCCGGAATAGCGGCGTTTGTGATCAGCACAGTCGGAAGCGCAGCTCTTCTGGGCAGGATCATCTGCGGATTTCTGTGTCCCATGGGCCTGATCCAGGACCTGATGCACCTCATCCGCCAGAAAACCAGGGTGGAAGGAGTCTTCGTGAATGAAAAAATGAACGCCTGGCTCCTTCCCGTCAAATGGGTCATGGTCCTGATCATGATCGGCCTCGTTTTTGCCGGCGGAGAATTCTGCAGCTTCTGCCCGGCGCTCGCCACCTCCCCCGTCTTCGCAGGAATGAAGGTCAGTCTCTACCTGAGCGGCTTCATGATGATACTGGTCCTCATCGGCAGCTTTTTCAAGCGCAGGGCCTGGTGCAGCATCTGCCCCATGGGATATCTTCTGGGCCTCTTCCACCATATCTCCCCCTTCCGGCTCAAAAAGGACACCACAGCCTGCACGGAATGCGGAGCCTGCTACGAAGCCTGCCCCATGGGGATCAAGGCGATCTATACGGAGCGAGAAAAGACCGACGTCACAGACATCAACTGCATCCTCTGCGGAGAATGCATCCGCAGATGCCCCGAGGACAATGCCCTGTACATGACCTTTGCCGGAAAAACATTCTACAAAGCATCCAGAGAAAACGTGACAGGCCCCTACCGCCGCCCCTCCAGCCTCAGGAAATGCTCTGGAAAATGCACACCGGACTGCTCCGCAAACTGTAAAGGAAACAAAAACACTCATTAACAAGTGCGCCCATAAAAAACACCTGTTAAAAAGCGAAAACAAAAAGGCTGTTACTAAAAGAGCCTTCCCTTTGATAGTGAAGGCTTTTAAAAGGTAAGAAAGAAGGACCAATATGATCAAAAACGAACGTTTTTCCGCCAGGCAGATCCGTACCAGCCGCAGCTACCTGAATCGGATCCGGGAGCTTGGCCGGATGCCGGAGGGGCTGGAGCCCTTTCTGGCCGCCCTGGAGGACGTATATGTAAGGGAAAAGCTTCCCGAATCCCTGGAGGGGGAAACACTGGTGGGTACCTACTGCGTCATGGTTCCCCAGGAGCTGATCTACGCCGCGGGGGCGGTTCCCGTAAAACTCTGCAGCGGCAACTATATCGGCTTTTCCGTGGGCGACGACCTGGCGCCAAGGGATGCCTGCCCTCTGGTAAAGGCCGTTGCCGGGTTTAAGGAAATGGAGACCATGCCTCTCTACCAGAACTGCGCCATGATGGCGGTCCCCATCACCTGCGACTGCAAAAAGAAGCTGGTGGAGATCCTGGAAGAGAAATACAGTGTCTTCCCCATGCAGGTCCCCGCGGCAAGACAGGACGAGGACATCCGCCAGTATGTGGAGGAGCTCTATCGGCTGATCAGCAGACTGGAGAGTGTGACTCACAGGGAGGTGACCTGGGAAAGTCTGGCGGACAGCTTCGAGCTGACGGGCTATGCTCAGCGCGAGCTCTCACATTTTTTAAAACTAAAGAAACGCTTCCCCTACCTCATCAAGGGCACCCACGCTCTCGCAGTGATGAACGCCGCCTCCTACCTTCCCCAGGACATCTGGTCGGATCATCTGCACAGCCTGAACAGGGAACTTGAAGACAGGGAAAAGAAGGGGATCCTGGCAGTGCCCAGAAAACAGCCCCGGATCCTGGTCACCGGCTCCCCCCTGATCTTCCCCAACGTCAAGATTCCTCTTCTGATCGAGGAAATGGGCGGCTTTCTGGCTGCGGATGAGACCTGCATGGGTGAGCGCGGCCTCTCCGACCCCGCCGTGGTAGTGGACGAGAGCTTCGACGGCATGATGCGGGCCCTCGCCAACCGGGCCGTCCGCCCCTGCTCCTGCCCCACCTTTGCGGACAATAAAGAGAGGATCTACCGCATCCGCCAGATGATAAAGGACTATCATATCCAGGGCGTGATCTACCACGTCCTGCGCGGATGCCTGGTCTATGATTTTGAATACAACATGCTGGAGGAAGAACTGGGAAAAATGGACATCCCCGTCATCCGGCTGGAAACAGACTACAACGAAGAAGACGTTGAACAGCTGCGGATCCGCATCGAAGCGTTTATCGAGCTGATCAAACTGAGCAAGGGAGACAGTTTAAAAAATCGCGCTGATGCGCCGATTTTTTAAACTCGAATCGGTG
>DEPS01000158.1:0-1083 GCA_002358875.1 Lachnospiraceae bacterium UBA3386
ATTTCAATTCTCGCCCCTGCGAGAGGGGCGACTCCAGCAGTTCGCCCCGGTGCGCCATGATGAGATTTCAATTCTCGCCCCTGCGAGAGGGGCGACTCATAACCTTCCGTTAAAAGCATGGAATTACAGAGATTTCAATTCTCGCCCCTGCGAGAGGGGCGACATATGTAGGAAAAGTGATTTTAGACATCGAGCTTATTTCAATTCTCGCCCCTGCGAGAGGGGCGACGGAGATGCAGAATACGAACCGGGGTTTGAGTGGATTTCAATTCTCGCCCCTGCGAGAGGGGCGACGATTACGCCGGTAAAGATATGCCCAAGACGCGGATTTCAATTCTCGCCCCTGCGAGAGGGGCGACATATCCCCGACTTTGAAGTCGCCGGCGCTGATCCCATTTCAATTCTCGCCCCTGCGAGAGGGGCGACTTGATTTCTCTGGTCTGGGATTCCCTGTCGTAATTTCAATTCTCGCCCCTGCGAGAGGGGCGACACAAAAATGGGACGATTTTAAGAAGAACACCATGGAATTTCAATTCTCGCCCCTGCGAGAGGGGCGACGATCTCATAGCCGAGGTCTTTCATCGTGTTCAAGATTTCAATTCTCGCCCCTGCGAGAGGGGCGACTGATCTGCGAGGACGATGACGTAGCGCAGCGCATATTTCAATTCTCGCCCCTGCGAGAGGGGCGACGATGGTGATCGCAGAGGTACACAAAGAGATTGCCATTTCAATTCTCGCCCCTGCGAGAGGGGCGACAAATTTGAATCTGATGTTCCCATCATCGTCAATATTTCAATTCTCGCCCCTGCGAGAGGGGCGACCTGTAAAGAGAAGAGGTCGGGCGTCATCGGGATATTTCAATTCTCGCCCCTGCGAGAGGGGCGACGGGCTGAAGCGGGCGAGATCGGGGGCGCACTACATTTCAATTCTCGCCCCTGCGAGAGGGGCGACTCACGGATGAAGAGGCAGCGTCCTGCCTGAATATCATTTCAATTCTCGCCCCTGCGAGAGGGGCGACATCAAGCGTTTGCCATGCCCTAGCACTAAACAAATTTCAATTCTCGCCCCTGCGAGAGGGGCGAC
>DEPS01000158.1:1147-1355 GCA_002358875.1 Lachnospiraceae bacterium UBA3386
CCCTGCGAGAGGGGCGACCTACGCAAAAGATCATTTTGTGGTGAGATGTAAAGACATTTCAATTCTCGCCCCTGCGAGAGGGGCGACTGGAAGTCCCGGGCCTGTTCTATACGATCGGGAAATTTCAATTCTCGCCCCTGCGAGAGGGGCGACTGCCAGCGCATTACCGCCCGCCATCAAGATCTCCATATTTCAATTCTCGCCCCTG
>DEPS01000158.1:1435-8160 GCA_002358875.1 Lachnospiraceae bacterium UBA3386
ATTTCAATTCTCGCCCCTGCGAGAGGGGCGACAGCAAAATGTCACAAATCTTGTTGTAACAACAGCTGCTTTTTTGTGATTATTCATAAATTGAAGTTTTTTACCATTTATAGACTATCAAAATAAAACGAATTTCATCTAATATACCGTTTTTTCCTGCGCTAACATCCCCATGTTTTATGTGTGGGAATGGTTGGCGCAGCTAAAACATTAATGCTTCACCGGTTTGTACCAAGGACTGTCTGCCCATTTTTTCAATCTTCTGTTCAAAAGAATTTCCCAATCTGTAAAAACGTATCGAGTCTTTTTCCATGTCAATGACTTTCCTTAACTCCGCCTTTAATTGCGTAGCTTCAGCTGCGTTGACGAGAACTTCAAACACCGAATTCTGCACGCGAGTACCATATCGCTCACATATTTTTGCAACTTTTCGAAGTCTTTTTTCACCCGCCATATTTTTTGTATTCACATCATAAGCGACAACAAGCAGCATTCCCTTTTCACCTCCATATAAAAGGTGGATATCGATCCAGATCTCCTCTCAATACTCTGGCAAAAAGCATTGCCTGTACATGTACAATCATCCCTATTTTCATCTTCTCATTAAGAAACGGGTGTGTAATATCCTCCCTTTTTCTGTCACGCCATGCTGTAAGGACCTTTTTTCGCCCTTTTTCATTTAAATACACAGCATCTGTCTTTTTCTCAAAGTCAGCTGCTGACAGCTGTCCACGATTAAAAAGGGTTATTGTCATCCTGTCACAAAGAGCCCCCCTAAGCTCTTCCATCATATCAAGAGCAAAAGAAGGTCTTCCTGGCCTGAGTGTATGTAAATATCCTGCCGCCGGATCAAGTCCAACCGATTCAAGGGCAGAGCGGACATCATGTGTAAGCTGTGTGTATAAAAAGGACAACACCGCGTTTACTTCATTTCCGGGCGGCCTTCGCGACCGGTTTTCAAACCAGAAACCGTTTACGCCTGTAAGCATATCATCAAACCGTTGAAAATACGCTGTAGCAGCCGCCCCTTCAACGCCTCTCATGTAATCGACATCCTGGCACTCCGACAGTTTCCCGGCAAGCTCCCCAAGTATAATCGCGCTTTGGCGAAACCTATTTTCTTTTTCCGGTTCTGATTCTTTGCAATTTCTTGCATGTCGCATCAAAATATTTTTACTGTTTAATATTTTTCCATATAATACATCCCTGACAAACTGGCACAAAAACAGTTTATTATTCATACTGTCGTATTGTTTCTTTCTAAGAAGAACATTTCCGCTCACGGGTCCGCAGGCTCTCCCGTAAAATCTCCCGTATTCATTCAGAAAAGTAATCGTAATCCCTTTCGTACCACAAAACAAAAGAAGAGATGTTGACAACGAATTCTTTCCAAAAAACACAATCGCGTCGATTCTTCCAGCCGGAACAGATACCTTTTCCTCCCCTCCAATAGATACGCAGATATTATCATTTCTATGAAAAACGTAACTGTCAGGCGTTAAAATATACAAGGTTTCCAGAAGCTGTTTCA
Organism: Lachnospiraceae bacterium UBA3386; assembly: GCA_002358875.1. Taxonomy (GTDB): domain Bacteria; phylum Bacillota; class Clostridia; order Lachnospirales; family Lachnospiraceae; genus CAG-791. The sequence continues at coordinate 2,967 of DEPS01000158.1, forward strand.
CGTAATATCAACCTCCTGTGCCTCTTTTTCAAGTTGTTTACAATATGTAGCTGCAGTCTTTTTCATCTTCGGCATACATAATTCGGCCATGGAGCATTTTTGACATTTAGGACCATACTCCGCAGATGGAACGATAAACTCTGAACGAATCATTTGAAGCGTTTTGATCAGATCCTTTGTTTTCTTTCGAAGTTCTTCCGAAAAAAGTACAGTATGACGTTTATGGGAAGAAGTGTAAAAAATATCTCCTTCCTCAATTTTCGTATCGTACATCTCCTCCAGGCATATTGCCTGAGCACATAGCTGCATATTATACTCTTCTTCCTCTCTGACCCTGCCATGCTTAAACTCAACAGGTTTCAGAAAAACAGGTTTTTCAGAAAAAGGAACCCTGCATCCTGCTTCATCGCATACAGCTTCAATGCAGTCACATCTTCCTCTTATCATTAAATTATGAGATACAACTTCATGTTCAAATAGTTTGATTCCATTTCCTCGGCGCTCTATTCTTCGGTCGTGAACATTCATATGTTCCTGACGGCCTTTGACCGTATCTGTACTCTCATTCCAAAGCTGTTCATTCATGACCAAAGCTGCCCTACGCAGGCAATAGCCTGCGTGGGTCAGCTGACTGAGCAGAAGGTAGTCGTCCTCATTTTTCACGGAGCCATTCCTCTTCCTCCGGAATATGATCCCAGACAGGATCTCCGTAGGGATTAATCTGAAAACCAGCCTGAACGCCATTTGGTATCTTCTTTAAATCAATAGTTGCAATATAGTCTCTGTACGATCTCGGATATTCTACTTCTGGTTTTTTTCTGACCTCGATTAAGTCAAAAAGTCTGTGCGCCTGTGCACATCCAAGTTTCGCCTGTCGAATACGCTGTGCTTCGTCTGTATCTGTCCCGACATGCTTAAAAATAATCAGCGGAGATACTACTGTCATTTCCCCTTTACTTGCAGAATGATCGTGTTCATACATATTGAGAATTGCTTCAAAGAGTATTCTCAGATCATCATTGTCAAATCCTGTCTCGGCAGCCAGATTCGCGCTGATAAAACCTCTGACTTCATAAAGCCCGAATGGGATGATCTGCTTTCTTCCCATTGTCCTGAGTTCATCTTCTTTCTGTTCATTTTCCCATTTCAGATATTCCTCTACGGTTTCCGCTTTCTCAGGGCCTCCCGCAACCGCCATGCGGGTTATGGAAATATCCAGTGGCAGAATTGGATCAAGGCTCTTTCCGAAAGTAATCTGGACAGGTCCCCTAACCTGCCCGGCATTTGGACCGGTAGACATAACTGCCCCAAATGTCCTCACATCGAAAAACTTTTCACATGCTTTCCTTCTTGCAGCATAGACAGCCTCTTTTCCCTTTGCCCCTTCATATCCCGCTTCCTTTTTTGCTTCTGCAATATGGCGATTAATATTTGTTGACTGCTGGATGATAATGTTCATACCCTCCACACCTTCATAAGCCGTTTCTACATAATTCCTGATACGGCGCTTCGTCGCCACATCGGTGATATACCCCTGCATTGTCTGCGGGTCGACTCTAGGTGTATTTCCCATATCCGGATCTCCATTCGGATTGCAATTTGTGCAGGAAACATAATAGATAAACTCATATCGATTCTGAATTGCCATCTCATATACCTCTTTTCAAAATATTAGTTTAGATTTTCAGCCATAAATAAAGGGGCTCTGTCATTAATAAGGAGTCTCTGTACTGTACACATTCATAAAGTGTTAAGTAATCATGGCTCTTTCCGTTCTTCTCTTTCTTTTTTTGCTGCACTTCTTTCTTTTCGTATACGATTTATTTCAGCACCCATTTGATAATAACCAAGTGCAAATTCTGACTGCTGTTCCAAATTCAAAGTGGTTGGAATACTTTCATCGATTGCCGTACTGATATTCTTTAAGCGATCCCTCATTTCGTTAGCAAGCCATTCGTTATTAAACTTTTCAAGATGATGAACGGACATCCTGCTCAATGTTCCCATTACTAACGCCGGGGTCTGCATCGCAGATGCAAAAAATCTTTGTGCTACAGTCGCATTGACCTGTGGCATTGCAATTCTCTGAATCTCTTCATAAACCGCCATCATTGCTCCACAGTGATACGCACTCCCTATGTATTTAGGATTATATTCTTTCAAAAGTGATCCCTCTTTCTTTCTGTTTCTTATCAGCCAGACCTTTAACCACTGATAGGCGTAACAAACAGTTGCTTTTTCCAGTTCACTGGCATCGTCGTCCTGCATCTGCGATCTGATTGTGGATAAAGCACGGACAGGTACGGAATCCGGAATCATCCCCCCGGTAAGTATCGATATAATAATAGCCGGCGTAATGCCTGACAATTCTTTTGCCATCCGATCAAATGGCCTGCTGTCCCTTTTCTGCCTTTTCATAAGGCGCATCATGCGGGCTGCAAGCTTACAGGAAGCTATCTCCCCTTTTCCTCCCCTGTTTACCAGTTTCAGATCTTCATGCCATTTTTCCAGTTTCTCCTTGAGATCCTCATACCTTCCTCTCTCATAACGACGAATCATCACGCGGCCGCTCACTCCTGACAGGAGAAGAATGTGATACTGTACATCGTCAGACATATATACCTTCTTCCCGCTTCCAACACTGAGCACCAATTCGTTCGCCGCCTTAAAAGCGTCCCTTTCAGATTCTTTTTCTTCTTCATCATGTTCTGAAATTGTGGAAAATTCTCCGCAGACCTCTTCCTCAACTTCCTGTGTATACATTTCCCTTTGAACAGACTCTTCCTCATCGGAATCGTCCATGTCGATGAAATCATGACATGCGATGATAGGATCATTCTCCGGCGCGACCGTCCGGTCATACCAGTGAACAAATTTCATCCCGGAAAGAATCGGTGCCTTTTCCGGCTGCAAAAGGTCATCAAGGGCTGCCTTTACTGCGGCAAATGCTTCTTCAGAAACGGGCGCGTTCAAAGCCTTCTTTAAATCATAAGAACAGTATGCAGTTTTATCGAAGCAAATCAAGGCATCTCCTCTTGCATGTCCACCGACAACCTTCAGACCGCTTATCGGAGTCGTTGTCTGAACCGGCACTATCAGATTGCCTGTAATCAGGCAACGTGTCCTGCCTTCGTTTAAACTTGATCCTGAAACAGATTGCCTGAACCCAGACCACCACGCCTGTGTCCTTTCACTTTCCAATATGGAACGAAATCCAACCTTAAAGGTCACTCTGTCAGAGGGTTTGATCTTTTTTTCATCAAGGCGAAGCCGGATCTGCTCGTAGATATCTTTATCCTGTAATGCATCCGCACATAGCTTAAGCATCGGCTCCTCCCTGCCTCCATCAATCAATGCGTCCAGAAAAAACCTGCTTTTTTTTGTTTCCCCGTCCGGAAATACCACGCTCCTTTTTTCAAGCAGAACATTACTTTTATCAGTTCCATTTGCAAGACTGCCAATATCAGGAGCTGCAACAACCTCGTTTTCAGGGACTTCCACGTCCTGAAAGGATCCATCAGTATAAAGCAATATATATGCTTTGACCGACTTGTTGATATATCCCGGAGGGAGTGTCAGGCTATTTCTCATTGCATAATCATAAAGAGATTTCAGCATTACTCATTCTCCCTTCAATACTTCAGGACTGTCATAAGGAGGTATTTTAATAACTCCCTTTTTCATCATCGCATGAAACAGGGACAGCCTTGTCCTCGTTTTCTTTCGCACCGCATAGTCATGCAAATCAAAAACATCATAAAGAATAAGACCTGCATCCAAAGAATCCATGATCGGCACACTTGTATGAACTGACGGATTGTAAGGTTCAAAATATGCAACAAATTCTCGAAGGCCAAGAGCTGGTTGCATAAAACATTTTCCCGTATCGATTCTCCTTTTCGCCTGTTCATAAAGCTGTTTCTCTCTCCCTCGATAGGAATCCCTCGGAATAATGGACGCATGGATCCGATAACGCACATCCTTTAAAGCAACCGTCTGCCTTTGTGTCCGCTCCTCATCCGCGAAAACAGGTTTATCCCTGACCGTACATTTAACTTCATTTCTTTTAAAGCTGATATACTGGATCGGTTTTAAAACATCAATTTGGTTCACCTGCCAGTAAAATTCTGCAGGCTTACTGTAGATACTAGACAGTATCCCTCTCGCGGCAGACGGAGTCGGAAAAGGATACGTCAGCCTTTCCACTTTAGCTCCGGGTTCTGAAAAGCATGCGAAATCCCCCCAGACCTCTACTACAATTTCTTCCAAACAGTTCACCTCCCGTCAAATTAAAACTTTTGCTCCATGCAGGCTTATCCTCCTTCTGAAAAGTCTGGTGAGAGTCCGTCTTTCCTGTCTCCGGAAAAAGCCTCACACGGAGCCACTTATAAGAAATAATATTTCAATTCCCACCTATACAGGTGCACTTGCACTATATTCTGACTATAAACCCATGCATGCAAGTTTAATGTCATTATATATTATAAGTAAAACATAGTCAATCTATCTTTCTATGGTTTTCATATTTCAATCATTGGCATTCGACAAAAGGATCAATATCTATTTCAGAGCCTATCTGCAAACCCATATCATCCGAGTAGCATTTTTCAAAAGATGGCCGAAGAACATAAAAATCACTTACACGTTCAGACCTCTCATGCCTTTCGGAGTAGCAAAGACGTTCAGCCACAATATCGATCTGCTCCGCCTTTCCTCGAGATACAGAAACCGTGATGTTTACAGCCTTCTTAATTAAAAAAGGTGTAATTCCATCTTCAAGTGCACTTTTTTTTATTTCATTGAACTCCTCCATACATGACTTATAAGGAACAATAATCCTCACTCCCTCATCGTTGATAAGCTGATACTGTTTGTCGACTTTCTCATACTGCCTGAGTCGAATCGCATTGATCAAATTCTTCTTATCAGACGCGGAATCAAAAAGCAGGCGATAATATTCCCTGATGCAGCAAACATCATGAATATCAATTTCATGCATTTTCAAAATAAACTCGACAGTCTGCGCTGCATGTTCATACCATTTTCCAGGATAGGCCGGCTCTTCCTCATCCGGTTTAAAAACTACAACCTTGCCTTTGCCCTTGAGTTTCCCATTTCTGTTACAGCGCCCCGCAGCCTGTATAATAGAATCCAAAGGTCCTAATGCCCGATAAACTGTCTCAAAATCGAGATC
>DEPS01000158.1:8272-15968 GCA_002358875.1 Lachnospiraceae bacterium UBA3386
ATTCTACTTACAATATTACGTCTGTGTTCCATGCACAGATCTGTTGTGAGAAAAAACACCTCCTCCGGGCAGCACCGCTTTTTCAGTTCTTCAAACAGCTTTCTCGCATGCCTTCTGAGATTAACGATTACGCAGCTACTACTGCTCTCTGTCATCTCTTCGGCAATCCGATACAGAGCCGTCTTTTCACTTGTTCTCCACTCCACTCTGGTTCTTGCAAGTTCTGCATACATAGACTTATTGTCAGGAATAATCTCCTTGGGTTTCCAAGTTATTTTTTTAATCGAATCAAAATCCGGCTGAGTAGCTGTCGAAAAAACCATGGTACAACGGTATTTTTTGCACAGCTCATTAACTGCCTGTAAGGTAGAGACAGTCACATCGGCAGGAAGGCTTTGGGCTTCATCAAATACGACAACACTGTTGGCAATATGATGCAGCTTCCGGCAGTCTGTCGGTTTATATGCAAATAGAGATTCAAAAAAACGAACAGAAGTCGTTACGATAAAAGGTGCACTCCATCTCGCTGCATACTCTCGCTCCCTGTCATCCAGGTCCCTCTGGCTGTGATCCTCTAAGAGATACGGAAAAATCTTCCGATAAGTATCAGCATTTTGCTCTGTAAGCGTCAAAAATGGCAGGACGATAATGATCCGTTCCTTCTCTTTGGCGATACAATGACGAAGCGCAAAATGCAGCAGCGCAAGTGTTTTCCCCACCCCTGTTGGTGCCGTAAGCGTAAACAGCCCTTCTTCATCGCTGTCTCCTACATCTCCACAGCGTTCGAAAACAAGATCCCTGATTTCATTCAATCTTTTTTCAGAGCTGGAACCCTTTCGGATATTTTCACGATAAGAATACAGTTTTTCCAAAATTTTTCCGGCATCAAATTCAATAGATCCGGTTTCTTTCAGATAATTCGGATTCTCATCACTTGCGGAAATGCTATAGTCCGCATCGACAAGACAGGAAAAAACCATGCGGGTCTTCAGCATCTCATTAATATCTACATCCTTTGTTTCATCGATAATGTTCCTCTCCGTCTCCCTAATACGGGGAATTCTAAACTCTGGAAAATCACTGCGAAACACATTAAACGCAGTACTATACTGAGCAGCTCCTGACAATGCACTGAACTTTCCATCCCTCTCAACAGGCTCATTGTATTTAAGATTATGTTCCAGTACAGATTTCAATTCGCCAAACTCAACGAGTCCTTTATGATGCCCACTGATTGCTTCCAATACACATCGGTAAGGTCTGGCTTTCTTTGTGAAATTATATAAAATGGCTGCACCGCAGATTGCATGGTCCACCCCGGAACCATACTTGTATTTTTCTATAATCCTTTTTTGAAACGAATCACTGTATTTTCCGAAATCATGCATCTGACCTGCAAGCCTTGCTTCCCTTTGACATCCTGTCTCAGCACCAAACACCTCTGCCAGCTCCGCCACTTTTTCAAGGTGTTCTTTTACAGTAGGCTGATGACCATCTGCCTGCTTCGATTTAGCATAGTAAACCTTCTCACTTTCCATCTTCTTCCTCCGGTACCACGACAAAATCGTAAAGACTTATATCATCGCTTCCGTCATACTTATATTATACGTCTGTTTATGTCCGATTTTCAGGACTCAATTATAAGATCACCAAAAGAATAACTCGCTAGATATGCTATACTCAATGTAACGAACTGTTTTTTAGTGCTTTATTCATCACATCCTATGGAGGTTTCTTATGGCATTAAAAAAGCACAAAGGAGATAATCAGAAATTAAAAATGCTTTACCTAAAAAAGATCTTCTCAGAAGAAACAGATGATCTTAATTCTCTCACTATATCGGAAATCATCTCCAAACTTTCTGCTTATGGTGTAAATGCAGACCGGAAAACTCTGTATCTCGACTTTGAGGAACTCCGAAACTATGGGATGGACATCATTACTGTCAAAAAAGGACGCCATTGGTATTATCATCTTGGAGAACGTGACTTCGAGCTTCCGGAAGTAAAACTCCTCGTCGATTCTGTTCAGTCAGCTAAATTTATTACAGATAAGAAATCTAAACAGCTGATAAAAAAACTCGAAGCTCTCGTCAGCAATCACGAAGCGAAAATGCTTCACCGACAAGTGCTCCTTTCCGGCCGGGTTAAAACCATGAACGAAAGTATTTATTATAATGTCGACAAAATCCACCAGGCAATCAGTTTAAAATGTCAGATACAATTTAAATACTTTCAATGGAACGTACAGAAAAAGATGGAACTTCGTAAAGATGGTGCCTGGTATCAAATCAGTCCCTGGCTGCTAACGTGTAATAACGAGAATTACTATCTTGCAGGCTATGATGAGGAAGAAGATAAGATCAAACATTATCGGGTTGACAAAATGAAAGATATCATCATAACTGACAAAGTACGTATTGGTCAGAAACAGTTCAGTGCCATAAATGCTGCACTATACACCAGAAGTCTGTTTGGAATGTATAGCGGGACTGAAACTGCCGTCACCCTTGAAGCACAAAATGACATGGCAAATGTATTAATCGACCGTTTCGGAAGAAATATTAATATCGTTCCAATCAACGAAACTCATTTTAAAACCACTGTAAATATTGCGGTCAGTAATCAATTCTTTGGATGGATCATGGCACTTGGTACTAAGGTAAAAATCACAGCTCCCGATACGACCGTGAAACAAATGAAAGATAATATCCAGATTCTTTCAGAGCAATATTCAGCGCAAAAATAAAAAAAACCGAAATTGTTTAAAACAGCCAAATAGTCTTAAACAATTCCGGGAAACAACAAAACTGTATATAAATGCGTCTTAAATGGTGTGTATGATACAACAAACTTCAGGACGTTCAGTTACTTCTTACAGGATTTTCTCACCGCCTGCCGGTCAGCACGGGGATGGCCTCCTCCCTGTGGTCAAACCAACACAGGACGTTTCCATTGTTTCTTCTGCCGTAGGTGCAGTCCCGGCTCATATAGGGGACGCGGACTGCGTCCGGAGCAAGGCCTGTTTCCCTGTCCGGCGTAAGTGTAAGGATCTCGTTTTTTGACAGCATGAAGTTGCAGCTGCAGAGGGAATCCGCCTTTCCGGCTTCATTTTTACTTCCGCTGATGCGGCATGATTCTCCGGGCTGGAGGGTCTTCTTGGGGAGACGGAATTTCGTCGGCTCAGCCGGATCGTCGGAAATACAGTAATGACCCAGGTCTGCTTCAGTCGTTCCCGCGTTGTAAAGCCTGATCCAGTCGTCGGAGCCGGCAGCAGAGATCTCAGCGATCAGGACGCGTTCCCCTTCCTCTCTCGAAGCTGCCGCGCGGACTGTGCAGATCCCGTCCTGAAGAAGGCTTCCGTCAACAATCAGGACATTTGTTTCTATATCACTGTTTTCTGCAGAGGGTAGGTTTTTCCCGTCTGCCAGGACCTTCTCCCCTTCTACGGGCTGTCCGTTGACCTCCCAGTGGTCAAATGTCCAGCCGGGCAGGGCTGATGCCGTAAAACAGACCGGGACACCTTTATAGTAGGAACAGTCATATTCCTGATCCGGTGAAACCAGCATGTTGTTCCATGTCACCTCCACGCCCTTTGTGGTCCTGACAGACATGCGGTATTGCTGATCCAGTCCAAAGTAGTCAAGCAGGTCCTTTCTTATCCTGTCATTGTATCCGGCAACGGCTTTCGCTGCCATGTCGGCATCCTTTTCCACCAGCTCCATATATTCGGCGGTGAAAAGGGGACTGCATTCCTGCCTGGCCAGGGCAAAATCCTCCTCAAGAAGGGAAAGAACATGCTGCGTTTCAAAAGAAGTGTTCATCAGGTCGCACAGGATCGTGACCAGGCGGCTGCGGTATTCGTCCGCCTTCATGACATCCCGGAAACGGGATCCGTAGCCCCTTTTGATATTTTCCATCATGGAAACAAAGTTATCCGTCCCAAAGGCTTTTACTAAAGACGGATCCGGATCAAATGCCTTGTCGGAATCATAAAGCGTGAAGCGGATCCTTCCGTCTGTATATGGCCTTCCCGGAACGTAATCTCCCGTGTATCTCCATGCCTGCACATTGTTGCGCGGCCAGTCCAGATCATTGTCAAGAATATTGACCGCATAATACAGGAGGTAATCGTCCATGTCGACGGCAGCTTCGAGAGCCTTTCTGTTTTCTTCCTGCGTCAGGTCGGCAGCAAAAAGCTCCGTCACTTTCATTTTTCTGTAGACGCTGCTCTCCTTGCCTTTGTATTTTTCAATATGATCCGTATCCGGAAGATCAAATCTGTGAGAGAGCCATGAGCTGCTGAAGGTCGGTTCTGCTTCAGCAAGCATATAGAAAGTTCCGTTCAGATATACCTTACATGGGGCCGGCTCCGATACAGATCTGTAACCGCTCTGGGCGCCCAGCTGTCCCACAAGTGTCTCCCGGAAGGATCGTGTCACCTGGCTGCGGGCCCGCAGGCGCAGATGTGTATAGCATCCCACGTGGGCGCAGTCCGCCTGGGCGCAGTCCGCAAATATGTCAAAGGGAAAATGGCCGCCCTCTTCCCCCCAGGGAAGGCCTGCGTCCAGATTCAGGGATTTCTGATCCAGTCTTCTGGACATTCCTCCGGAGACGGAAAGCCCTATGTTCTGTTCCATCACAAGGCCGCCTTTTGAGTCAAACACTGCCATATGGCAGGGCCGCACCCAGTCTTCTCCCTTCTTCATATAATTCCCATGATATTTAGTGCCGCCCTCCGCCAGCTCCCTGCCCCCGACGAGGATCCCCCTCTCGTAGTCATACAGCCCCTCGGGATCCGAGTCCAGGCAGAAAATATATTCATCCTGCCCCTGCAGAATATCCTTTCCGAATGCATATACAGCGCCCTGGGAGACCGTCGACTCGTCTTTTTGGCAGAGCCGGGCCCTCACTGTAACGACCCTGGTCTTAAACGCCGCGCACTGAGGATCATAGGAAGCTCCTGCCGTTTCACTTTCGTCAGAGCCGCCTGATGAAGGAGACGATGCCTCGACCTCCCCGTCTTTTTTTTCGGAGTTTTCCCCTGCCTGCTTCCCCACAGAGTCTGCGGCCGGCTCTTCCTTTAGTCCGCCTTCTGTTTCTTCCGGCTTTCCTGCAGAATCCTCATCCGCAGTCTGGATGGTTCCAGTGTCCGGCCCAAGATGCACAGGACCGTCATACCTCCTGGATGACTCCGACGGCTCCGTTCCGTCCACAGTATAATAGATGGCCGCTCCCTCCGGCAGCTTTCCGGGAGCCGTCAGCTCAAGGACGACTTCTTCTTCATAAAACCCGCTGCCGCAGGAAAAAACGACCGGGGATTCTCCATATCTCTGGATGTATCTTTCCAGTGTGTCAGGTTCCCGGTTTCCCCATTTTCCAAAAAAGTAAACAACTGCAAAAAGAATTACGGCGGACAGTAAAAGTCCGCCGCGTTTTCTCCAAATCACGTTTTTTCTATACATGCTTTTTCCCTATAGGCAAAAACACCTGCAGGTGCGGAAAACCTTTTTCTCATTACAGAAATGCCGTTTTCACGCATCTGCTCCCGACTAGCCCTCTGTGCAGGCAGCGCGAAAAAACCTTTTTCCATTACAGAAGTACAGCTTTCGCGCATCTGATCCCGACAAGCCCTCTGTGCCGGCAGCCCGGATTCACTCCAGCGTCTCAAGTTGCTTTTTGATATCAGAAGAGCAGATTCCGGGGGTTCGGGGGAGAGGAATGACCTGTTTTCCGTGTTCCTCACACCACTTGACCGCCCGCTGGAAGCCCGCATGCTTCTGGTCACCGCCGATCGCGAATATGTCAAAATCCACTTTGGGAAGGATGGTGTCCACATCCTCATAAGTGATGACCTCATCCACGACGCGGAGAGCCTTCACGAGGTCGATCCTCTGCTGTGTCGTATAAAGGACTTTAGCATCAGGTTTTGTCTTAAGAATGCTGTCTCCGTCCTGGACAGCGACGATCAGGTAGTCGCCAAGCTTTTTGGCGTTTTCAAACAGGCGCAGGTGCCCCAGGTGGAAGTAATCAAAAACGCCTACTGTAATTACTTTTTTCATCGGCAAAATCCTCACTTGTTTTCCCCGGCTTTTCTTTTCCTCTTTATATAGGTTTTGTAAGGCGTATCCGGGTCAAGGATCACCTGGCCGTGGGTAGTCGGCACATTCCGGATCACCTCGTAATCTTTGTATTCCTTGCGAAGTCTTTCATCATATCCGGATGGTACGGGGATCGTCATGAACTCAAAAGGCATGTCGATGGCTTCCCTGAACCATTCCTTCTGGAACATATGCTTTTCTTTTCCCCTTGAATAGGCGATATAGCTGATCCTTTTGCAGTCTGTACCATTGTACCTGGTACACAGCTTTTCGTAAAGGCGGAACATCTTGCGGTAATCGGTAAAGCGGTACAAAAGGCCTGTGGCGCCCCGAAATACCAGCCCCTTGAGCTTGTGGGGAGCATCCTTGACATAACCGCCGTATTCTATAGTGCGCCAGAAGAGGTTGACTTCCTTGACGAAAAGCCTGAACTTAGGGCCTTCGTCGGGTACAAGGTCCAGAGGGAAGATATCGATGAAAATCCCCTTGTTATAGGGACGGTTTTCCTCGTTGGGCATGTATCCCGTCGTCTCACTGTTGCGCAGCTGCGCGTGAGCCCGGAACAGCTTTTTATCATTATACATCGTCTGGAAAAAATAGGGGTGAGAAAATTCCCGGTCCGCCACCTCAAGAAGCTTCTCGTAGTCCTCCCGGAGCATCACGAGGTCAATGTCATCGTCCCAGGGGATGTATCCCTTGTGGCGGATGGCGCCCAGGAGGGTGCCTGAATCCGCAAAATAGCGCAGGCCGTATTTTTTGCACACCCTGTCGAAAACATAGAGAAGATCCATTTCCACCGCCCAGACTCTTTTCATTTTCGCGGTGACGGTATAGCCGCAGCGGACTTCCTCTTTCCAGAATTCCTCGGGGATCTCGAGCTGTAAGCTGACCATAATACCTCCCTGGTAATTACCGCTGCGATGCAGCTGTTCAGAATCCTGCGGTCTTCTCAGATATCCGTTCAGAAACCGCAGGATCCTGAACAGATATTTTGGAACAGGCACCGCGGTCAGCGGTGCCTGAATTGATGCAGAATCTTACAATTTCAGCCCGCCGTCAAACGCGGCCTTACCGGCTGAAATTATTTTGACCTGTACGGTTGTATTGCTGAAAGCGATCCGGCCGTGGAGTCAGAATAATTTATTCCCCGTAACCTGCCAGGAAAGCCCTGGTGTTGATCTCAACGGTCTTGGGGGGGACCTTCTCGCCAATGACCTTGAGCCACTCCTCGCGGGTAAAGTCCATATGCCTGGCGGCGAGGCCGAGTACGATGTTGTTAAAGACGCGGGAGTTCCCGAGCTTTAAGGCCTCTTCCATGGCATTGATGCGATAGACCTTGTGGGTCTTCTCCAGGTTCTCGATGATATTTTCGGGGTATTTGGCGGTGCCCATGACGACGCTGATGGGATCGATGCGCCAGTCGTTGACGATGAGAACGCCGTCTTTTTTGAGGAAATTCGCATAGCGAAGGGCCTCGAGCCGCTCAAAGGCGATGAGGACGTCCGCCTGTCCCTCTTCGACGATGGGCTCGGCGACTTCTTTGCCGTAACGGACAAAGGTTACGACGCTGCCGCCGCGCTGTGCCATGCCGTGTAC
>DEPS01000157.1 GCA_002358875.1 Lachnospiraceae bacterium UBA3386
CTGAAACTGGGGGAGGAGCAGGATTTCACGATCAATCTTTTTCATGTCATGAACTTTGGAAAAGGGGACTTCCAGATACGCATTTTGAATCATAAGAAACTGCTTGCGCATAACATGCAGGAGTTCCTTGAAGCGGGCGCTCATTATCTGCGGGAGGGACTATAAATGCATGGCATGTACAGGATCCGGATAAAGAACAGCCGGAATACATATTCTTTCGAACTGAGAAGAAACATTACAGTCCTGAGAGGGGAGAGCGGCCGCGGAAAGACCACTCTTTTTGACATGATTCATGAATACAATCGCTTTGGAAAAAACAGTGGTGTTTCCATTTCCTGCGACAGGGAGATCATCGCAATAGACGGTGATCAATGGGAAGAGGATATTCTGGCTCATCCGTCGGCAATAATTGTAATAGATGAAGACAGCCATTTTATCAGGTCGAGGGACTTTGCCAGGACAGTTCAGGGAAGCGATAATTATTATCTTTTGATAACGAGAAATTACCTTGCGGAGCTTCCGATCAGCGTAGATGAGATCTATGAACTTACCGGCTCGAAGAATAAAAAATTCACAAGGGTATACCGGGAGATAGATCGCATGTACGACCATCCTTCCTCAAGATATTTACCGTTTATTCCGGAGATTGTCGTAACGGAAGACAACAGATCCGGATATCAGTTTTTTAAACAGGTGGCGGAAAAAGCCGGCATACAATGCGTTTCAGCAGAAGGAAAGACAAAGATTTTTAAAAAGATAAGTCAATATACCGATCGGAATGTGGTCGTAATCGCTGATGGAGCCGCTTTTGGAGCGGAGATCAATGACTTTGTGGAACAGCAAAAGCTTCGTCCCAGAAAACTTGCATTATTCCTTCCGGAATCGTTTGAATGGATAGTTTTAAAGTCGGGAGTGATCCAGGGAATAGAACCCTCGAGGATCGAGCAGCCGGAATTGTATGCAGACAGCGCCAAATTCATGAGCTGGGAGCAATATTTTACAGAACTACTGATTAATGAAACGAAGGGCATCGATTATCTGAGATACAAAAAAAGCAAACTTGCAGAGTTTTATCTACAGGAAAAAACAGCAGAAATGATCCGAAAAGAAATAAAAGGGATTCAGTTTGGGGCATCCTGACCTGCTGTTTGGATTATTTGTTCATAAAAAGGCCCTTTGTCCTGGAGGGCATACTGCTGCAAGTATGCCGCCAGCGCCCTGGCGTATGCATGCTTAAGGGATTGACACAATCTATATAGATTTACGGCACCCGCCATCGGGTGCCGCTTTTATTGCATTTGGGGTGGAATTATGCAACGTAAACGTGGTAAAATCTAAACAGAAAGATGATTTTGCCTTAAAGAGGCGAAGGAAAAAAGCAGTGACGGACTATCGCTTAAAAATCTTAACAGGAAAAGGTGATTGGAATGGAAAGATATATCTTTACAGAAGAAAAGCGTTCTGCCCTGGAAAGCCTTCGTCAGCCGTTTGCTGTCTATCAGTTCATTAATAAGAGGGTCGTCACACTCCTGTTGTCGGATGGTTTTTGTGAGCTTTTCGGGTATGAAAACCGGGAAGATGCTCTCTACGATATGGACCACAACATGTACAAGGACACTCATCCCGACGATGCAGCCAGGATCGCGGATGCCGCCTTCCGCTTTGCCACAGAGGGGGGCAGGTATGAGGCGGTCTACCGGACGCGGAAAAAGAGGGGGCCCGGTTATGTTGTCGTACACGCCCTGGGCGAGCATGTGTGTACGGAGGACGGCGTCCGGCTCGCGCAGATCTGGTATACGGATGAAGGAACCTATATGGAGGATTCCGAGGCGACGGGCTTTGAGCTCACAAGGAATCTGAGCAATGCCCTGCATGAGCAGAGTCTCATCAAGGCCAGTCAGTATGACTATCTGACAGGTCTGCCGAATATGACCTATTTCTTTGAGCTGGCTGATGCGGGCAAGAAGGATATCCTTGAAAGAGGCGGACAGATGATGCTGCTGTATATTGATTTCAGCGGCATGAAGTTTTTTAATGCAAAGCACGGGTTTGCGGAAGGAGACAGGATGCTCCAGTCCTTCTCCAGGATGCTGGTAGATGCCTTCAGCAACGAGAGCTGCTGCCGCATAGGGGCGGATCATTTTGCTGTGTTTACCGAAGAGCCGGGGCTTGAGGAAAAGCTGAAGGGTATTTTCCGCGAGTTTGGAGAACTGTACGGAGGAAAGACGCCGCCGGTCCATGTGGGTATTTATCCCTATCGGATCGAGGACGTGCCGGTCAGTGCGGCCTGTGACAGGGCAAAGCTTGCCTGCCGGGCGCTGGGAGGCTCATACGCCTCGGGCTTTAACTACTTCAGTGCCGTCCTTGCCGAGGATGCGGTAAAGAAGCAGTATATCGTAGAAAATTTTAATACAGCGATCAGGGAAAAATGGATAAAGGTCTATCTTCAGCCCATCATCCGCAGTGTCAACGGTAAGGTCTGTGATGTTGAAGCGCTGGCCAGGTGGATCGACCCGGAGAAAGGAATTTTGTCACCGGCGGTCTTTATCCCGGCACTGGAGGAGGCGGGGCTGATCTGCAGGCTGGATCTGTATATGGTTGACCAGGTGCTGGAAGCCATGAAGGATCAGAAAGCCGCCGGCTTTGATGTCATCCCTCATTCCATTAATCTCTCGCGGTCTGATTTTGATGCCTGCGACATCGTGGAGGAGATCCGCAGGCGGGTGGATGCTGCGGGAGTGGGCCGCGACAAGATCACGATTGAGATCACGGAGAGCGTTCTTGGCAGGGATTTTGAGTTCATGAAGGGTCAGGTGGAGAAATTTCAGAAGCTGGGCTTTCCTGTGTGGATGGACGATTTCGGAAGCGGTTATTCCTCCATGGACGTCCTGCAGAGCATCCGGTTTGATCTGATCAAATTCGATATGAGCTTTATGAAAAAGCTTGATGAGGGCGAGGAAGGCAAAGTCATCCTGACCGATCTGATGCGGATGGCGACTTCCCTGGGGATAGATACTGTCTGTGAAGGAGTGGAGAAGAAGTCACAGGTCCGCTTCCTGCAGGAGATCGGATGTTCCAAGCTCCAGGGCTTTTATTACAGCAGGCCGATTCCTTTTGAGGAGATCCTGGAAAAGTCAAAGACAGGAGATCTGATCAAAAATGAGGATCCGGAGGAATCGGACTACTTTGAAAGTATCAGCCGGGTGAATCTGTTTGACTTCGGTGTGGTCGCAAGCGGGGAAGAAGATGCCCTTCAGAACACCTTCAGCACGATCCCCATGGCCATCCTTGAATATAAGGACGGCCATGCCAGATATCTGCGGAGCAGCGTTTCCTACCAGAATTTTATAAAGCGGTTTTTTGATTATGACATTTCGGAGGAATCGTCGGATTTTCACGATTCCGATATCGGATACTGTGTGACCTTTATCTCAGTTGTGAAGCAGTGCTGTAAGAACGGAAAAAGTGCGTTTTTTGATCAGAAGATGCAGGACGGATCAGTCGTCCATTCCTTTGCCCGCAGGATCAGTGTCAATCCGGTCACAGGCAGCACGGCGGTCGCCCTGGCGGTGCTCTCCATCTCTGAGCCGGACGAGAGCACGACCTATGCGGATATTGCGAGAGCGCTTGCCGCCGATTACTTTAATTTATTCGTGATCGATCTGGATACGGACGATTACATCGAATATTCATCCCGGGTCGGAGGAGAAGAGCTTTCGAACGAGCGCCGCGGAAAGGATTTCTTTGAAGCGGCACGCCGTGATACCGCGACCCGTATCTATGAAGAGGACAGAGAACATTTCCTGTCTCTGTTTACAAAAGAAAAAGTCATCCGGGATCTGGATACGCAGGGACTGTTTACGACGTCCTATCGGTCGATTGACAGCGGGACTCCTGTGTACGTGAATATGAAGATCACCAGGATGAGCGGCGGAAACCGTATTATCCTTGGCGTAAGCAACATCGACAAGTATATGAAGCAGAAAAAGCATTTCGAGGAGCTGCAGAAGGAAAGAGAGATGCTTGTCAGGGTCATGGCTCTGTCGGATGGATACCTGACCCTCTTTACCGTTGACCCGAAAACTGGTAACTATGTCGAATACAGTTCTTCGGATGATTTTGACAGCCTCGGCGCTGCAAAAAACGGCAGTGATTTCTTCGGCCAGGCATTCGTCGACGCATATACCTACTGCTATGAGCCGGACAGGCAGCGATTTCAGAAGCAGGTCACTCTGGACAATGTATTAAGTGAGATCCGCCGGCATGGAAGCTTCAGGATAGATTATCACCTTCTGATAAGAGGCCTTCCGAGGCCGGTCACGCTAAAGGCTGCATTATTCAAAGAAGGTAAGGAAGACAAGCTGGTCGTCGGTGTCCGGGAGCGGACAGAATGAAAAAAGGCAGTCAGTAAAAAAGGAGGCGTTTTCGTGCGGCATAATGCGCGAAAACGCCTTTTTTACGTTCAATAAGGAACCTTATTATGAGAGATCTGCTTGAAGGGCGGTCACGGAGCAGGTCCTGATCCAGCAGTTTTGAAAAATACTGTAACGAATTGCTTACTGTTCACTCCCTCAGGAGGGCATGAACGTACTCGCCATGCAGGCCGATATTTTCAAAGAC
>DEPS01000196.1 GCA_002358875.1 Lachnospiraceae bacterium UBA3386
CACATTTTTTGACTAACACCAATCCAATATACATTAAAGCCCGAAAAAACTGTTTCAGCCCAAATGACGAGGTTTCCTGAAGACCTGATCAGCAGCAGATCAGCAGAACCCGCACCACTTTTTTGCTGATCCGCTTCCCGCATTGACCTGTGTGAAATATTTCAGGCCCCTTGAAAGCCGATAAGAAGCCTTTAAGAACTTAGATTTTTTTATAAATTGGAACTTAGATTTTTTTATAAATTGGTATTGACAAATATTATTCTTAGATATAAAATAATATTCGCTGTTGGGAAAGAAATAGCGTTTGTACGTGTAGCTCAGCTGGATAGAGCGTCTGGCTACGGACCAGAAGGTCGCGAGTTCGAATCTTGTCACGTACATGAAAGCATCTGCATCATTGCGGATGCTTTTTTTATGCTTTAAATCTGCTGGAATCTCCGGAAACGGGAAAACATATTACCATTATCAATACCCGGTCTCAGCTAAACATCGCAATTATAAAAACAGAGCCCCCTCCACAGAAACTGCGGAGGGGGCTCCCTGTATGCATATACAATTATCTGAAAGCGGGCTGACATCTCATCTTCTGCACGCATCAGCATGCAGATCCGCTTTCACAAACCCTTAAGCTAAGTATTTTCAGAACATGCTTTCTGCAGCTGTTAAGATCATACTTTTGCAGATCAGGCTTTCAGCTTCTTGATCTCAGCAGTCAGGGCAGGAACGACCTCAAAGAGATCGCCGACAATGCCGTAATCAGCGATATTGAAGATGCTGGCATCCTCATCCTTGTTGATGGCGATGATGCAGTCAGAGCTGCTCATGCCGGCAACGTGCTGGATAGCACCGGAGATACCGCAGGCGATGTAAAGCTTGGGGCCGACGGTCTTACCGGTCTGGCCGACCTGGTGAGAATGTGCGATCCAGCCGGAGTCAACTGCCGCACGGGAAGCGCCCACGACGCCGCCCAGGAGGTCAGCCAGCTCTTTGAGGGGTGCGAAGCCGTCGGGACCGCCAACGCCGCGGCCGCCGGAAACGATGATGTCCGCGCCCTCGAGATCGACGATCTCGCCGGCAGCTTCCTTGACAACCTCAAGGAGGACAGTGCGGATATCTTCAGGAGCAACGTGGAACTCTTCACGGATAACTTCCGCCTTGTTCTCGCCTGCTTCGGGCTTCTTGAACACGCCGGGACGGACAGTGCCGCACTGAGGGCGGTGATCAGGGCACATAATAGTGGCCATCAGGTTGCCGCCGAAAGCGGGACGCGTCCACGCAACATTGCCGGTCTCCTCATCGATGTCGAGGCTCGTGCAGTCGGCGGTAAGGCCGGTCTTAACGCGGGAGGAGAAACGGGGACCCATGTCACGGCCGTTGTTGGTCGCGCCGATCATGACGGTCGTAGGGCCGTATTTCTCGACAAGGTGATACAGAGCCTTCACATAAGCATCTGTCGTATATACCTGATACTCGGGGCCTTCCACGACGATGACCTGATCTGCGCCATAAATGCCGGCCTGCTCAACAGACTCGGCCACGTTATTGCCGATCACGACAGCAACGAGCTTGCCGCCCTGCTTGTCAGCCATCCTGCGGCCGGGGTTCAGAAGCTCGAGGCCAACCTTTTTGGGAGAGCCATCTTCATTTGTCTCAACATATACCCACAAATCTTTTGTCTTAGCTTCCATTATAAATTCCCCTCCTATCAGACAATATTGTTGTCCACAAGAATCTTAGCAAGCTTCTTGGCGGAATCCTCGCCGGTCTCCTCTTTGATCTTCATGCCGCCGGACTTGACGGGAGGCGTGAAGGACTTCTTGACGCGGGTCGGGGAGCCGTTCAGGCCATAGTGAGCCGGATCCATCGTGGAATCGAAATCATCGCCCATAGTGACAAACTTCGCCTTGTTGGCCATCAGCTTCCTCTTGATCGTAGGATAGCGGGGATCAAAGCTGGGCTTGGTGAAAGTAACGAGGCAGGGAGTCTTGACACCGATGATCAGCTGTCCATCTTCAGCTTCCTTCTTGACCTTCAGGCCATCCTCGGTCTTCTCGCACTCGAGCGCATAGGTAACCTGGGGAAGTCCAAGCCACTCGGCGATCTCAGGGCCGACCTGAGCGGTATCGCCATCGATCGCCTGCTTGCCGCAGAAGACCGCGTCGAACTTGCCCTCGGTCTCCTCGATCTTCTGGATCGCATGAGAGAGGATGTAGGAGGTTGCCAGTGTGTCGGAACCACCGAACGTGCGGCCCGTAACGAGATAACCCTTATCTGCTGCGATACCGATGCACTCCTTGAGGACTGCTGTTGCCTGAGGCGGTCCCATAGTAACAACGGTAATCTTAGTGCCGGGGTTCTTGTCCTTAATACGGGCAGCGGCCTCCAGCGCATAGCCATCAAAAGGATTCAGGATTGCCGGAACACCTTCGCGGATAAGGGTGTGCTTGACCGGATCGATCTTAATCTGAGTCGTATCCGGAACCTGTTTTACACATACCAGAATGTTCATAAATGCCTCCTTCTAAAGTGAATCGTACATATATAATAATATAACACGCAAACTATTTTTCACGCAAGCTTTCTCAATGAACAGATCTGCTATTCCATATATGAAAGCCAGTCTCCGGGCTGTCACATGCCGGACCGGCACACGTCCGTAAAAACATCCCGGGCAGAAACCGGGCAGCCGTTTAAGACCGTTACCCGGGAAAGCCGCACTTCGCAGCTTTCCCGGGCAGTAAAAACAGTTTCGGTTAATTATTCAGGTTTACTTGTCGGTCGCGACTTTATTCTTCAGGCCTTCGGAGTAATCATAGAAGCCGATACCGGTCTTAACTCCAAGCCTCTTGCCGCGGACCATCTTACGAAGGAGCGGGCTGGCGGCATACTTGTTGTCGCCTGTGTCTGCGTAGATAACATCCATGATGGCCAGGCAGATGTCCAGACCGATGAAATCGCCGAGCTCGAGCGGTCCCATGGGGTGATTGCAGCCAAGCTTCATGGCAGTGTCGATGCCGGCGATATCGGAAACACCGGTATACTTGACATTGATCGCCTCGTTGATCATGGGGATCAGGATCCTGTTGACAACGAAACCTGCTGCTTCGTTGACCTGGACCGGAACCTTGCCCAGATCCCTGGAGATCTCATTGATCTTTTCGACATACTCTGCAGGAGTATTGATGCCGGCAATGACCTCGACGAGCTTCATAACAGGAGCGGGATTGAAGAAGTGCATGCCGATGATGGGCTTTGCAAGGCCGGCGCCGATCTCCGTGATGGAGAGGGAAGAAGTATTGGAGGCGAAAATGCAGTCAGGGTTCTTGACGATCTCATCCTGAAGCTCCTTAAAGGTCTTCTTCTTGAGATCCATGATTTCAAGAGCTGCCTCCACTACGAGGTCGGGATCTACAGCGATGGTGTTGAGGCCCATGACAAGCTTTCCGAGGATAGCATCCTCAGCGGCCTGCTCCATCTTGCCCTTGCCTACCAGACGGTCAAGGTTGCCCTTGATCTTCTTGAAGCCGCCCTGAGCAAACTCTTCCTTGATGTCGCAAAGATACACCTTCTCCACTTTATCACACTGTGCAAATGCCTGTGCAATTCCGGATCCCATTGTACCAGCGCCGATAACTGCAACTTTCATGATCGTATCCTCCTTATAAAGAATATTTATGATAAGAAAATATCTATCGCAACCGCCCGCAGGGCAGGCAGCTCACGCCTGTAGAAAAATGTTCCGCTGCCCGTCTTTGGACAGCCCGCGCTGAAGAGAAACTCTTCTGTACCCCCCCCCAAAAAAAAACCATAAAAATCAGATTTCAGGCTCGATCAGACCGTAGGTACTGCCTTTTCTCTTATATACAACCGCGATCTGCTCCGTCTCCGCGTTGATAAAAACAAAGAAATTATGCCCCAGGAGCTCCATCTGCACACAGGCGTCCTCGGGATACATAGGCTTTACCTCAAACTGTTTTTTGCGGACAATACGGATATCCTCCTCATCCACGAAGCTGCGCTCCACATATTCTCTCTTGAAGGCCGCTGCTTCCTGATGCCTTTTGATCAGTTTGCTCTTATATTTCTTCAGCTGCCTTTCAATGACCTCCTCAACCAGGTCTATCGATACATACATATCATTGCTGACCTGCTCAGAGCGTATGATGTTGTCTCTGACCGGGATGGTTACTTCGATTTTATGCCGGTCCTTGTTTACCTGCAGTGTTACATGTACCTCTGTTTCCGGTGAAAAAAACTTGTTCAGCTTATCCAGCTTCTGTGTCACCGCATCCCTGAGCGACTGAGTGACTTCCATATTTTTCCCGACGATCACGTATTTCATAGATGCCTCTTTTCTGCAGCTTATATGCTGCCTGTATTTTCCCCGTTCAAAGCACTGTTAAGCCCTGTTCGGGGAATGAAAACATGCAAAAACGGGACATTTCAGGCATGAAATGAATGAACTGCTTATGCACGACTTCATTATATCATACCTGCTCAAAATTTGCACAATGATTGTTTGAGCAGAACCAAAAAAATTGTGCATGTTTTAGAACAAATTTATAAAAGCTCCTGCGATACGCAACCGCAGGAGCCCTTAAAAAATTTAACCTTTGATAATTCAGTTGAACAGCCTGCGGATACATACGATGTGCATGAAATCCGCTCTTGAAGTGGTAATGCCGTGGCGTTCATCCTGTGCATGAACGATCATGCCATCACCCATATACAGACCCACGTGACCGTAGTAGCAGACTATATCTCCCGCACGGGCTTCCGAAAGTGACGAAACAGGCACTCCGACGCTGCGCTGGGAGGCGTCGTAGTGAGGAAGACGGAAACCGAAATTCCCGTAAACCGACATAACAAATCCTGAACAGTCCGCCCCGTGCGTCAGACTCGTACCGCCCCATACATAGGGATTGCCGATAAACTGTGTCGCAAATTCGATTACCGCCTGGCCCGACTCCGCACCTGCCTGGCTGACCGCCACCTGTGCGACGTTTGCCTGTGCTGCTGCAGCATCTGCTGCGCGGAGCGCCACCTCAACGACTGCCGTCGCGGTTTCTTCTTCCTGTCCGGAAGCGACATCCGCTCTTGCCTGTGCTACTTCAGCAACAGCATCAGCCTTCCTGGCCTTGCGCTCTTCATGATCAGCACGTTCTTTAACGTTGGACCTTTTAATCCGCTCTGCTTCCTGTCTTGAAGATTCCGCAACAGGATAGGCCATGCTGAGCGTCACATCAGATGTCTGGATATAACCCTCTCCCTTATCAGTAAGGATTCCGATCCAGCCGCCGTCGCTCTCCATGATCTCATACTGATCACCCGCTTCAGCCTTGGCGATAACTTTGGAATAATCGTCTGAATCCTGATGGATCTCCTTTTCTTTTCCCTTTTCAACCTTCGCGACAGGTTTGCTGGCAATATCCGACAGAGCCTGGGCCTGCTCCCCTTCCACAAGATACTCGTTCATGGCATATCCAATGACATTGCCGGAACGGACCCTTGACCACCTTTCATTCTCTTTTCGAAGTACCACAGCGACGTCGTTTCCGTACATCTTGCCAACCACTTCGCTCCCGAGAGAAGGTTCCGCATGAAGATTAAGATATACATTAGGTGATGCAACAACGATATTCTTATCAGCAGCTTCGGGCTTCTGTACCATGGAAGATTCTGTGGATGCAGTCTGGGACACATCCGTCAGCCCGGGAATTTCAAAATTGTTAACAACGTCATTATTTGCCAGAGAAACTGAGAGCTCGGGAAGTACAATATCGTTGTAAGATTCCACAGCCTCGTTATAAGAATGCTCTTCCGCCAGGGCTTCTGACTGATCCGCATCAAGGACTTTCTCCCCAAGAAAAGCCGTAATATTCGACTCCTCAGCGCTCTCCTCTTTTGCAGCTGTATTTTCCGGATCAGCGTCCTGTAAACCCAGAAACTCAGCTACTGAGCCATCTGTATCTTTATGATGTGCATCCGTTATTGAAGGACCTTCCGGCGCGGTTTCATTCGCTAAAACCGGATTGGCAGCTATGGATGCAATCGCTGTAACTGATAAAAGCCCTGAAAACAGTTTTATCTTTTTTAAGTTCATCGTGCCTCCATCTGATTGTCTTTAAACCATTTAAAACTAATAAATATTTTTAATAATCATTACAGACATTTTGTTATTGTTACAAATTTGTTACATCTTGATCACTATACCAAATATGCTGTACCCTGTCAAGTTGACGCCACATATTCTAGAGTATGTAGTGTACTGAAACAGATACATGATGGTGTATAAGAGCACTTTCAGTAAGAAAAATCATTAATTCTACAGCCATGCGACAAAAAAACACCCGCCTTTAAAAAGCGGGTGTTCTTCTTTGCAGCATTTTATATGGCTGCAATGCCGGCAGTCGGGCTCGAACCGACACTCGATTTAAGTCGAACGGGATTTTAAGTCCCGCGCGTCTGCCAATTCCGCCATGCCGGCAGAAAAATCGTTAAACCCGTTTTCAAAAAACAGCTTTCACTCGCTTTTCAGTTATAAAGAACCAGCGAAGATCGGACAGTCATTGTCGTTTAACGAGCGGCCAAAACAGAGAAATGGATCCTCGGGGACTCGAACCCAGGACCGACCGGTTATGAGCCGGTTGCTCTAACCAACTGAGCTAAGGATCCAAAAAAGTTATGAATTCATACAAATCATAACATGACTCCGACGGGAATCGAACC
>DEPS01000042.1 GCA_002358875.1 Lachnospiraceae bacterium UBA3386
GCTTTTCCCGAAGGAGAAGCCTTTTTCTCATGACACTGCCTGAGACGATAATTATTTTACCTTTACACTTACAGATTTGGTAAGCCCGTTCCTGGCTGTCACATAGACGGTGCAGATTCCCGCCTTTTTCGCCGTGATCAGGCCGGATTTGTTAACGGTCGCCACACTGGTGTCGGAAGACCGGTAACGAAGACGCCCGGCATATTTTTTAGGAAGTTCTTTTTTACTTTTGTCCGCAAGGCTGAGCGACGCGCGGATGGCAGCTGTTTTACCGGTCTGCAGGGAATAGGTGTTTTTCGACAGCGTGATCTTGCCGGCATCTGTGTATTTGCCCGTGCTGCCCGCGCAGAATGCCACGACTGTCCTTCCCAGCTCGGTCTTGCCTTTCCTGGCAACGACAAAGACTTTATAGGGAGCATTGGTTTTGATGGCTTTGCCATTGATCCTGGTGATGGTGACAGGCGTTTTTTTGTTTGCTGCTATAACAGCGGCTGGTTTTTTTGAAAAACCATTGTATTGACAGTATTGCGCATAGATTTCGTAGCTGCCTGCCCCGGAAACTTTCCCATAGCTTACCGTGATTTTTTTACCGGTTTCCTTTGCTTTAAAGCCCTCTCCCAGAAGCATGGAAGCGGAGAGGGTTTTCACCTTTGTTCCTGCGCTTGAACTGGAGGCTGTATGGTTTTTGTCCGCCGCCCTTCGCGTCACGACCGTATAGCTTTTCCCTGATTTAAGTCCTGTGAATAACCCCGATTTCTGCCATGTTTTCCTGCCGCTGATGCGGTACTCCTGGCCGGCTTTAGTGCTGACCTGAATGCTGTACCCGGTAACTTTTGCAGCAGCGGGCGCGGAAGGAGCTTTCCGGGAGGCTTTGGAAATGACAAAGTTTACGCTGGCGTCAGCATTTTCCGCTTTTACCTGAGCTGTATATTTTCCGGCATTTACAGGTGCGGCGCTGGTCGGACCGTAAACCGTTCCGTCTCTGCCGGTATACATTATGACATACTGTGAAGGGAAAGCCGACTTTGAATAATCGGCATTCAGAGAAGCCGCCTTCCCTTTCCCGTTATAGGTAAGGCCTGACGGTGCAGCGACCGTCAGATTAAGGCCCTGTGCGAGATCACATTTTCCGCTTCCCACGCATTTTGCCGTGATGGTATTACCCTTTGACGAATAGGTAAAGCTGTGTATGTGGGGAGGAACTGCCAGCTTCAGCTCAGCGCCTTCTGTCTGCACGGTATAAGCCGGATTGCCGCTCCTGAACATGTCTTTATAATCGCTGGCTTTTACGGAAGCACTGCTTCCTGTCGTGAAAACCGCTTCAGGCTGGTTCCATTCCTTGTCTAAAACCCTCACGCTGACCGGCGTCTTGAAGGCAAGTGCGCCCGTGATAGTGACGAAGCTATCCCTAAGGGCGAAATCGTCATCTATACTGCTGCCGTTTTTATTTTTCCGGTTGCCGGTGATGCCGGGATTGCCTGAAAGAAGGAGAGTGCCGCCGTCGTTTACGAATACACCGCCGTCGCCTCCATTGCAGGTATTGCCGGTAATGCTTCCGCCGCTCAGGGTGAAAGTGCAGTTATAGGCGTAAACGCCGCTGCCGTTATAGGCATTGTTTTCGTTGATATTACCGCCTGTCATCGTAAATGTGCAGGCGGAAGCAGCAAACACACCTCCTCCGCCGTTCTGCGCCGTATTGTTGCTGATAACGCCGCTATTCATGTCGAAAGAGCCTTTTTTGACATACACGCCTGCGCCGACGCCATTGCCGGAAACGTTGTCCCGAATGCATCCGTCATGAAGGACAAATCTTCCTCCGGTGATGAGCACGCCGCCCCCGCCGCTTTCAGAAGAATTGCCGGCAATGACGCCTCCGTTCATGGTAAAGGCGCCCGCCGCCACTTCGACGCCGCATCCGTCCTTGCCTGAGACATGGGTGATCGTTCCCTGGCGATCAATACAGTTAAAAAGATTTAAAACGGCATCCGCGCCGATGTAAACGGCCGCTCCATCGCTCTCTCTTTTGATAGTCCTCCCGTTCAGGCACAGGTCGGTAGTGCCAACAGGAACATTCCAGGCTTCAGTCAAAACCACATCTTTGCTCAGATACCATAAGCCTTCCTTGTTTGGCAGGCTGTTGGAAGCTGTTTTTCCCGAGTCCCCGTACTGTGAAGCAGCCTCCGCGTCAGTCCAGAGCCGGAAGGTGACTGCTTCACTTCCCTCGCCGTGGGTGTGGAGAGGGATGGCAAGCTTTAGCTCATCCCCTTCAGCCTGTACGTTATACAGGGGATTATCGCTGGTGAACCTTTCCAGATAAGCGGAAGCCTTGATGGAAGAAGCGCTGCTGTCGGTGAACAGGCCTTCAGGACGATTCCACCCCTCATCCAGAAGGAGCACACCGATTGGATTATCGTTTGCAAGTTTCCCGTCAATCGTGACAAGGCTTTTTCTTAAAACCAGATTTTCTTCTGTTTTATTCTCATCCTTCTCCGTCTGGTTTTTGCTGATCTCAGGGCTGCCCGAGAGCAGGAGAGTGCTTCCTTCGTTCAGAAACAGGCCGCCGTTCCCCTTCTTGCAGATGTTGCCTGTGATGCTGCCGCCGGTCATCTTTACGGAGGCTTTATAGGCATAGACACCGCTCCCGTTGTAGGCGGTGTTGCCGGAGATGGCTCCACCTGTCATGACAAAAGAACAGCCGGTGCTGACCACGACACCGCCCCCGCCGGCTTCGACAGTATTGCCGCTGATAAGGCCCCCGTTCATGACAAAGTCTCCGGTCATCACATAGACGCCGCCTCCGATTTTATCTCCGGTCAGCGTATTGCCGGATATTCTTCCTCCGTCCAGAGTGAAACTTCCTCCGGAAAGCTTTACGCCGCTGCCGGTTTTGCCGCTGGCATGCGTAACCAGGCCCTGGGCATTTTCACAGTCAGACAGGATCAATGCCGCGTTTTCGCCGATTAATAGGGCTTCCCCGTCGCTGTCCATAGTAATGCTGTGTCCGTTCAGGCAAAGGTTTGTGGTTCCAACGGGGACCGCCCACGTTCCTGTCAGATTCACATCCTTTTCCAGGAACCAGTTTCCTTCCTGTATGGGAAGGCTGTCGGATGAAGTCCTGGCATTGTTTCCATATTGTGAAGCAGCTTCCGCATCCGTCCACGCCGTGAAAAGGATATTTCCGCCATCCTTAGCGTGGATATGATCAGAGGAAGCCATCGTCGGTTCCTCCGTGACTGTTACTGCCGTATCCCTTTCTTCCAGTGTTTCATCTGCATTTTCTGTTTGATTTACTTCTGAATGTTCTGTTTCCTGTGCTTTTTCAGGGACGGAAGATTCATCCGGCTTCCCGGTTTCCTTCCCTGTCTCAACGGATCCATCCTGAAGAATTCGCCCCGGTTTTCCGGCTTCTTCCGCTGATTCATCCCTGACTTCTTCCGTAATTCCGGCTTCTGTTACAGCTCCGGCTTCTTCTTTTGTTTCTCCTTTAATGTCCTGTTCAATGTCCTGCAGAATCTCCTGTGTTTCTTCTCCAGTATCTACGCATTCTTCATTGATTTCCTCATCAGTGAGAATATTCTCTTCGTAATCCAGAATTTCTTCTGATGCAATGCTGCTTTGTGCCTGCGCACTGATGCCATTGATCGACATACAGGCAGTCATTGCAAGGATAAAAGATAAAAGAACAGCTATGGATTGTTTTCGTCTCATTCAAACTCCTTTCTTTTGGATTCGTCTGCTTCGGCTTTTTGGTAAAAAACCGTCGCCAGGTATTTGGTTTTTTTAACCATAGCATATGGTTTTTTTATTACGTCAAAGTGTTTTCCTTTGTTCATCGAATTGATAATTACATTCGGTTTTTTTATAATGGAAGCATAAGGAAATATTTGCCGATGCATCTGCATATGATCATCAGCCAGGGCTATAACCCTGCTCTGTCCGGCCCGCTCAACGAGATGGGCTGAAAATATGTCAGGTTAATCCCATCAGGAAGGAGCGGCCATAAATGTATAATAAAATGAACAGGAATCCCTATATGGATGAAGGCCGCATGACGAAGCTCACAAAGAAAGCCTACAGAACTGCGATCGACGAGATGACATCGGTTGAGGATGCCGTGCGTTTTCTCGAGGAGGAGCTTCCGTGCAGGAGCGTATGGAACAGGATCATGAAGTACTCAGCCGGCAGGAACGATCAGGAGATGGAGGAGTTCCTCATCACGTGTTTTATGGAAAACCATCCTGAAATGAACAGTGACAGCGAAAGAAGGCGGTTAGATCAATGGAAAGATCCTGAAGAGACATCGTCCCTTTTAAAAAAGGATGCAATCGAAATAGCTTTCATTCTCGATCTTAAATACGAGGATGCGGATGATTTTGTTGCCATCCTGTCCGGGGAGAGGCTGCACAGCAGAAGTCCGGAAGAGATTGTCTTTATTTACGCGCTGCAAAACGGCATAGATTACATGGGTGCTGTGAATCTCTGCGAAAAAATGGAGAAACTGCTTGAAAAAGCCGAAAACAAAGGCCGGGAGGAACTGCATTTTTCGGATTTTACTCAGCATATGGCGGAAAAGGTAGCTCAGATCCATACAACCGAAGAACTGCTGCTGCTTCTTAAAGAGGAGAGGGAGAAGTTCGCGGATTTCCATAACCAGGCTTTCGTCATGTTTGAGGGGATGATGCGGATTCTTGAAGATCCTGCCAGATTCGCAGGTGTAGACTATGATGTTGAAAGCGGGGAAAAGAAAAGAGTGCTCACGGTCCGGGATATTATACAGGATTACCTGTATGAAGATTCCGTTCTTAACGCGAAGAGCATCTCCAATAAAACCAGGAAGCTGGCAAAGGCAAAAAAGATCGACAAAAGCGGGCAGTTCATTCTCTCGGAAATCCAGAAAAGGGTATGCAGCCATTGGCCGGATCAATCAATGATTTCTAATATGAGGTCCAGAAAGGCAGATGTGACAAGGAAGGTACTGATACTTTTATTTCTGGCGACGGACGATGGGGATGGAAACCGCTTCGAAGACGGAAATACTGATTTTATGGAGGACTACTTCAACATCATAAAACAGAAAAAAGGTCCCAAAAACCTCCGGATGAAAAGCGCGAAAAAGCAGGATAAGGACTTACAGGAACCATCCTGGGAGGAGATGCCGGCCCCGGACGGGATATACCGGGATGGGGACACGCAGTTTTCACCAGATGAAAGCCGGCCCGACGGCCTGACGGGAGAAAGCGGCCGGAAGGGGAAGGGCACTGTCGACTTTATAGCTTTTGAGGAGCTCAGAAACCGCATGGATCTGATGCTGGCATATTGCGGATTTGCCCCTCTCGATCCCAGAAACCCTTTCGACTGGATCATCATTTACAGCATATGCGTGGAAGATTTTTTAGACATTGATGACTATATGAAAAGCATCTTCATGAAAATGTTCGAGGACGCCGGGAAATACAGGCAGTATCTCACGGCCAGGAAAGAATAACAGGCTGTTTTAAGGCGGCATTCCAGCTGCCTCTGAAGCAAAAGCGGACAGGTAAGAATCATGTTGGATATCAGAACAGGTCTTCCGAAAGGAACCGTATTGCGTTTTCAGGGATTGTCCTGTGAACTGGGAAAAGAGATTGGCCGTGGATCCAATGCTCTGGTTTACGAAGGAAGCTATCAGGATGCTCTGGAAAAGGACAGGTTCCACCATGTTCTGGTAAAGGAGCTTTTTCCTTTAGACGGGCAGGGAAAGATTTTTCGCAAAGAAGATGGTTCCATCTGCGTGGAACCCGGGGCGGAAGCGGTTTTTCAAATGAACTATGAAAGCTTTGAGGCCGGAAACAGGGCGCATCTGTCTCTTTTGGAAAAAAATCCCGATCAGATCGGAGCAAACCTTAACACTTATGAGTTTAACGGAACCCTTTATTCCGTGCTTGGTGTAAGCGGCGGAAATACCCTGGCCGCAGCACAGAGGATGCCCGCCCGCTCCCTGCGCGTTTGCGCGGCGAGGCTTTTGGCCATCCTGGACGCATTGGAGATCTTCCATGACAGATGGCTGGTCCATCTGGACATCGCGCCGGACAATATTCTCCTGTTGGGAAAAGGAAACAGAGAGAGGGCGCTTCTGATCGATTTCAACAGCATTATGGATATCGAACCCGGCAGAAGAAATGAGCCTGCGGTCCTCAGCATCAAACAGGGCTATACCGCGCCGGAGGTGCGCAAGGGAAAGTTCCACGAGATCGGCTTCCCTGCGGACATGTATTCCGTCACAGCAGTCTTTTACAGGATGCTCACAGGTAACGCCCTGACCAGCTTCCAGACGACCCGTGCCCTGCCTCCGGACGTTTCCGACTGCCCCTGCATAAAGGATGAACCGGAAACGGTAAAAGCATGGGTTCAGGAGATCCTAAGGCGCGGACTGCATATACTCCCCTCGCGAAGGTACCTATGCACTGCACTCATGCGCCGCGATATAGAGGAGCTGATCGACCGCATCGACGGGATCGGCATCACTCACTGGGCCTTGTGGGAAGCCGGCCACAGGCAGATAGAACGGATGGTGAGGGAGAATCCTTCCCTGTCCTTCATCCGTGATCCTGCAGCCCTCTTCCCCGCCATGGTAACGGACAACAAGGGCGTTTTCCCCGCAGAGGAGAAGCTCCTTAAAAATGCTGAAAGCTGCCTGCTTCTTGGAGGCGGCGGCATGGGAAAAACCACATCTTTGCTGCATATCGCATTTTCCCGGAGAAAGCGCTATTCGCCTGACAGCCCGGCAATCCTGTATCTGTCCCTTTACGGATGGCAGGCCGGAAACAGCTCCTATATCATGAACAGCATCCTGGACTGCCTTCATTACCGCCCCCAGACACACACCTACGAAGACGCGCGAAAAGCCCTTAAGGAACTGCTTGACCAATCGTCCGGAATAACAGGAAAGGAAAAACCGCTTTTACTCCTCCTTCTGGACGGCTTAAACGAAGTAGCGGACGACCCCGAACTGCTTCTGGAGGAAATAAACCGTCTTTCCTCTTTAAACGGCATAAAACTTGTCGTAGCGGGACGGACCGATGAGGAAGCCCTCCCCTTTCCAAGGCTTTGTATGACGGAACTCACACAAAAAGCCGTCGAGGGTGCGCTGTCCAAAGAGGGAATACTGCTCCCGGAGTCCCCTGAAATGCAAAAGCTCCTGCGTACGCCCATGATGCTTTCCATGTACATCCAGTCGGGCCGGATGGAAAAGAGGCAGGTCAGGGCGGGATCGTCTGACGAACTTTTGAAGAACTTTCTTTCTGCCCTGGAGGAGAAAGCTGTCCGCGACCTCTCCGGGCAGACGGACAGGCGCTGGCAGATCGATGCCGCGATGTATCTGGCGCTTCCATCCATAGCCTCCCAGATCAACAGAAAAAAATGCGGATTAAAAGACAGCGAGCTTCTCCCCGTAGTGGAAAAATGCTACCGCCTGCTGAACGGGCCGCTGTCCAGACGGTTTTTCCCCCAATGGATCGGGCGCGTGGCGGCGATCCGGGGAGGCGCAAAAAACGCTGAGGAGTGGTACGGCCAGACTGTTCACGACATCCTGTGGAAACAGCTTGGGCTGATCGTGCGGGACGGGCAGGGCAGATATACTGTTTCGCACCAGGTGATCGAAGAGTATCTGCTGAAGCTGGATTCCGAAAACAAAAAGAGGATTTTCAGTTTCCACCGGCTCCGTATTTTACTGTTCTGCATAGGCGTCCTGATCGTGTCGGCTTCTTCGTTTGCAGTGTACAAGTCATACATTGCTCCGCCGCCTTATGATGAGGCTGATGCGGAGGACATAATGGCCAGGGCGCAATCCGCCTATGTCCGCATGGGAAAACAGTACGAACAGCTCGCCAATCTGAATGAATGCGCCATGAATGATCCGGAAGGCTTTGATGTGAGGCTTGGATATTATAAAAACAGGACGCCGGAGGGGAAAATGGATTTGGAAAACTCTCTTGACGCTCTGTCAACCATGCTGGAAACTGGGGAGGTGATGCCATGGTCGAATAAACCAATGGATGGAGAAGCGTGCAGGAAGCTTTTGGAGCTTCCTGACAGCAGAATTGAAGAATACAATCTGTTTGTGTCCGTATTGGAATTTGTCATGTTGGATGAGACGGCGCACGAGAAATATGGCGGAACATATCCTGCGATTCTTAAAGAGCTTCTCGTGACAGATGCAAAAATTTCCGCAAAGCTCTATCATATTGTCTGCCTGCCCCATAGGACAGGTAAATATGCAGACTATTCGCCAAATGCCGTTTCCTACAGGAACCTGCAGTCTACCGTGACGAGTCAAAATGAATTCTTGAAGGCAGAAGACATGAGTGAAAGTACGGCTGAATCCAGGCAGGCTTTAAATGACCTGGAAGAGATACGGGATAAACAGTTTGGAATGATATTAAACTGCGGAGCCGTTGACGCCTATAATGAGACACTGAAAACAGAGTGATCTGCCAGCTCCGCAGACAGGCTTCGCGCCTGACAGTGGGCCGGGTTGCCAACAGCAATTCCATCTTTCAGTAAATTATAATTACTTGACAGTGCCTGCGCATAGAGTCGGGATGAAAACCTGTTTAGTAATGATAAGGAGGAAATTTATGAAAACACTGAAACAATTAGTTCTTACGTTGTTCATGGCAGCTGTATTTCTGTCATTTTGTAAGCCCGAGTATGCTGCAGCTTCAGAGTCTGCTTCCCAAACTGCAAAAGAGGGGTCTTCGTCGGAATCGATTTCAACATCTTTTTTGAAAGAGGACTCAGCCAAAGCCAGAATGACCAACGACCTTGCCGGTTATATCTGCGTGAGCGAGACTATGTATGTTGATATCTTATGGGCGTTGGATTACTTCGAAAAGTTTGATGGCGAAAAAAGCTGGGATAACCTGCAGTTTGCAAGGGCTGCCCTTTCCATTGCGAGGCGCAAAATCGAAGCACTCCAGTTTCCTGATCAGAAAATGTCTTATGCAGACCATAAGGAACTGAAAAAACTTGGAGCCGACATGAGCTTTTTGGAAGTCGCGGAGGATGCCTTTGAGGGGGAGCGGATCACATTTAAGAATACCTGCGTCAATTTGAATTACGGTATTATGGAAGACGTTTTCCTTGAAGATGACTGGAAAATCTGCAAAAAGCATGCAGGCATGATAAGGAAGATCATTGACAATGATCTCCAGTATCTTGCAAACACGGCGGACTGGGTGTTGGCCAGCCTGAATGATGAGGCGTTTAACAGGAAATTCTACGCCGTTATGGAAAACAACTGCCCGATGACCCGCGCCAGGCAGGCATCGGTCCTGGATACGCCTGAAAAGATAGAGGAGAAAACAAACATTCTGCTGGACACAATACAGAAAACGAATCATGAAGAAGATGAGATTATTGGAGCACATAGGAACAGAAAGAATGTAATGGAGGAACTTCTCAAGCAGGATAATTATACCGCGATCGGAGAGAATCTGACGGAAATCTCTGGTATGCCGCATGTACTCTCTTATCCTACATGGTACGACATTCAGAATATTCATTATTACTGGAAGGAAAACGGGGAGGTTTCCCCGATGCCCGATCCAGGCACAGTCCTGAAAAGGATTCCGGACGGCTGCATGATCACGATAAACAATGTCGCAAAAACAGACGTGCTGGACTATCAGGGAGAGCTTGAGGAAGCCGGACTTTCGTGCTCCGGCAGCACGGATGATAACGGAGAGCTTTTCATCTTATATGAATATGACGAAAGCACGTTTGCCATCAAATGGGAGAACAATGCTGTCACTATTCTAATGACAGAAAAACCGTTCTGTTTTGTCCCGAATTGGTATCTTCCGGCAAAGAAAGCGGTAAAATAGTGTATGGAAGTATTCCAGGTAAATGGTTTTCCGCATCCGATAGTATTCTCCTTGAAAAACAAGGATAACCCTATGCAGAATACTATGTAATTCGAAAAAACCTGGTAAATACCTATAGGATGCATAGGGATTTTGAATAGATACTGCTTCCATATTGATGACGGAAAACCCGGTTTGTTTTGTACCCAGGTGGTACCTGCCTGTTGAATAATGCTTGCAATAGTGACCCCCGGGATCAGATCCCGGGGGTTTTTATTATCGCAGGGCCGCCGCAAGGATTTTTTTCATCTGATGGCGAACAGCTTCCCTCGGGGGCAGAGGGCAGCAGGGCTGCATCTACCCTACTGTGGGCATCCTGTCTGAAGGGGTGTACTAACAAATCTTTGGTATTTTCTGCGGCCCGCATAGAATGAGCCGCAGAATCGAAATTATTGTTGAGGTTTTGGGTAGCAGTATTGCTGCATAAGTGCCTCTACTTCATTCCATTTGTTGGATTCATATTTTGC
>DEPS01000092.1 GCA_002358875.1 Lachnospiraceae bacterium UBA3386
GTCAAAGAAGAAAACTTCCACATGTATGAGATCCTGCACGAGGCTAATGAGCGTCTGGCCATGGAAACCGGGGAGGATGACCTGCCGGAGGATTATGGCGATTATGATGACGATGAGGAATTGGAAACGGATGAGAATGGCAATCTTCTCAGTCCTGATGAACTCATGGAACGTGAGATCGAGAAAGAGCGTCAGATAGAGGCGGAGGAAGAGAAGGGATCGCAGCTGATACAGGAAGAGTACAACAGAATTGCAGACGGTGAGGAAGTATATGTGTCCCTTCCTCTGAATTACTTTTATAAGACCGTTGGCTTCCCTGTCCACAGGAAACAGCCGATGGATCCTGTGAATCTCGCCTGTGGCAACCTTGGCGCGAATATTGTGTATCAGGCGGCGGAGGATTATATCACAACGCTTCGGATGCTATGGAGCGGTGAGTATCAGGGCTCTGCTTTCCATCATCTGGTCGTCCGTAAATGGCAGCTGGAGACTTACATGGGATCCGGAAGGTACTGGCAATTCACCAACATAGGACCGGAACGTATATTGGATCAGTGCTGGAGAACGGCTCGGGAACGGGCAGAAATGAAAATGGAACGGATCAATAAACGCATCGCGGCGGGGGTAGAGGAGGGAACCGGAGGATGATCTATTACAATCAAAGCCCGCCGTGGGGACAGTTTAACAGGTTTATTATCGACAGGTGCCTGGAAGAGATCGCGGAATACATACAGAGAGCGATCCCTGAGCATATCCGGTCATGGGGCATAAAGGCAATCACAGAGGAAGCAGCAGCGGCAGATGTAAAACTCGGGGCTATACGGCTTGACCATACCAGGACGCTGTCAGTCAGCGGCGATACCCTGTATTTTTGCAGTAACTTTGACTGCTGGTTTCCTGTCGGGGAAGAGGATATAGAGGATGCGGACGGTGCATCCCTGGACGTAGCAGGAAAGATCCTGTTCTTTCCGCCGGGGACGAAAAAATATGAATTCGCCCTGACAGGGGTCTACCGCCACTACCAATACTCAGAAGAGGGGCAGAATCATACGCTTCATTTCCCGGGTGTTTCCGTAAACCAGAGCCTGTATCCCGCTTTTGGATACAATGAGAAGTTGCGGAATGAAAAGCTGGAGCAGGAGGCGGAGCGGTTTCTGGCACAGTTCTATCCGGACGCTCTTTATTCCGTCATCCCGGTTCCGCTGCGCCAGATCGCCGAAGAAAAAATGGGGCTGCATGTATATACCGGCTATAAACTGCCAGAAGACATGGATACCCTGGGAGTGACGGCTTTTCAAACACAGAAGGTCACGGTCACGGACGAAGAATCCGGCGAGGCGCTGACGTGGAGATTCCCGAGGGGCAGCATTGTGGTCGACCCGGATGTCATGTGGGAGCGCGGGCTTGGGAGCTTCCAGTTTACGCTTGCGCACGAGATTTATCACTGGTTTGCCCACAGGGTGCATATGGCCTTTATCGACATTATGGGCAAGCCGGATGACTACGAAAAGATCAAAGGGCACCTGGAGTCCCAGGCAAACGGTGCAGGCGCAAGGATACTGATGCCGGGCTTCGCGGTGAGGGAAAAGTACCGCGAAGAACTGGAACGGCTCTCAGAGGATGGATCGGAAGACACAGACAGCTATGAACTGGCCGTTGCCGCCTGCGCGGCTTTCTTCTACACATCAAAAACGGCGATGCGAAAGCGGCTTCATGAACTTGGCCTGCATGAGGAATCGCGGAGTCCCGCGGTGCGCCGCCGCCTGGACATCGTGGAGATGTTCACACAGTATATAGAAGATGAAACATTCCGGAACCTGCTGGATGCCGGCATCTACCGCTATCTGAAAGGGTACGTTGTCAGGAACGACCCGAAATATATTCAGGGAGACAGCCTGACGGAGTACGCGAGAGAGCATCTGAACGAATGCGCCCTTACTTTCCGCGAGACCTACCGGAAGCCGGAAGAGACCACAGGTGGCCTGCTGTTCCGAAAGGATGCTTATTTCAGCCTGCGAGCCGATTATGACGAGCGCATGAAAAGGGAGCCGGAAGCGATGGCAAGGCTGAAGAACAGGCTTGAAGAGATGAAGACCCGGTATATAGGATCGCTCGAAAAGAAAGAATCGTTCTGTGAGTACATGATGCCGATCATCACGGACCTGAACACGAAATATATGGGGCTGGATATCCGGGATGAAGTGGATGATGGGCTGGATGAGGGAAAACTGGTTCTCAAGCCTGATAAGCGCTACCGCAGCCGGTTTTTTCTCCATTACGACTTCCAGACCGGAAAAACAATCCGTATCACCGAACCAGAGGTGTTCCAGAACCGGACACTGGTACACCTTAAAAAGTTTGAAGAGATGCGCCGCAATGACTGGAACAATCCTGAACTTGGCCTGGTCATAGCAGTCTGTGCGGGATACCATCTGGATATAAAGACCACGGAAGATGCATTGCTCCATGCCGGGTATCTGCTGATCCAGCATATCCCTAAGCATCTGGTGTACCGTTTTCTCATAACACATTGCCGGGATCAGTATGAAGACGCGGGGACTTTCAACACCCTGCTGCGCCTCCTTGGCGTAGAGGAGGTCGGCACCAAAAAGAGAGAGCCTAAAGAAAAGGCGAAAGCTGATGATGAGGAGCCGAAGAGACCAGAAGCGATAAAAGAAAAGAAGGGAACAAATAAGCGGGCAGCGAAGAAACCGAAGGATGCAGCAGAAAAGCCAGCCGCAAAGAAAACAGCAGCCAGGAAAACAACAGTAAAGAAAACATAATCACAGGAGTTTATAGCCTCCGGGGATCTGCCCTGAACAAGGGTGAATCTCCGGGGGCTTTTTTTGTTCTGCTCGAAAATTATCAACAGAAGAGCGCATTTCAACGGTAGATTGAAGCTTACCCGCCTGAATACCGGTATGTTCCCTGCATACGAAAAATATGGAATTTCATAAATTCCAGCCGTTTTTCAATTTCCGGTATAATATAGCCAAGCCTCGAAAGCGATGGTTTGGCAATGGTGCCTGCCGCCTTTCGGGGCATTTTTTTATGCCCGAAAAAGGGCGGGGAGGTAGCCATGAGCCAGAGATGCCGTTCTCCGGATCCGAAAATGAAGAACTTAAAAACAATGCAGTAAGCCCGTTGCCCGCGGGCGTGGCCAGGAGCTGAGTTCCTGGCTTTTTTCATTTTCGAGATTACGGAGGTCAAGCAAATGCGTAAGTATAACCCTGATGTTTTTGAACTGGAAGAAAAGTACCAGGAGAAGAATCCGGAATGGTACAAGCAGTATGTAGAGGACGACACGGATGCTGCCGGGGAGGTTGCAGATGAGAATCCGCAGGAAGCATATCCCGTGCTGTCCGCAAAGGACGCGGATGACGGCAGGGAGTATATCCCCTGGGATAATACGCCCGTTATGCCTTACCGGAAGGGCTTCTACGATGACTACAGCTGCTATTTCAATGAATACAGAAAGATCCCCCAGGACAGGCGGCGCGATTATGCGTTCACCTTTGTGGACAAGGAGAGGACGTATTACGCGGTAATGCCGGGAGATGTGTCCCCTGTTGACGGCAAGGTGGTGACCGAAGAGGATATCGCCTGGCTGCACCGTGCCCGCGACCGTGAGGTATACCGCAACAACAAGGAGAAGCACAAGGAATCGGATGATTATGATCTGCTGGAAGCGGTAGAGGAAGAAAAGGCGAAGATGGAAAAAGGACTGCCGAACCGCTATGAAGAACTGAAATCGAAGCTGGAAGCGTACAGGCTGGTTATCAACACAGGAGCCATTGTTGACGAAAACGGCAAAGACTGCACTGACCATATGATGGCGTTTATGGGAGCGCCGTCGGTGGAAACCCAGCTCGGCCTTAATGACAATCCTCTGGCAGACGCTTTTGAAGAAGCGGAAGCACAGATGACAGAGGACGAGCGGCGGGTGTTCACCCTGGTGTACCGGAAAGGGATGACCAGGACAGCCGCTGCGAAGAAGCTGGGGATTGCGGAATCCACGGTACGTTACCGTTTGGCAAAGGCAGAGAAGAAAGTGAAAGACCACCCTGTGATCGCCCGGACACGGCAGATCTACGAATATCAGTATGAAAGGATTGAAGCCTGGAAAGCAGAAAAGAAAGCAAAGAAAAAGCGTTATGAAGAAAAGAAGAAAAAGCGTGCCGCCGCGAAGAAGAACACGGATTGCACAGGTGTGGTGAAAACCAGAGGAAACGCCTGATGTGATCCGTGTTTTTTGTTTCCGGCGAAAACCTGTAAGGCAGGAAGAAATATGGCCTGTTTATGCGAATCAGTCCGGTTTTCTTCGCCTATACAGTAGAGGAATGCATACGGCGGCTGCCGGATTTGCTTCCTGTGGAACTTTGCGGAGGGGCAGGTAAAAAGCTCCTCCGCTTCATTTTGCCCTTGATCACACAAGGGCAGTTATTATGGAGGTAGTTGCGTAATGAAGAAGTATCTGAACAAAGATGGCGTTCTGGGATATCCGGAGGCCATGAAGCAGCATCCCTTTTGCTGTTGGCGGTGGGAAAAACAGAAAGGGCGCGAGACGAAGGTTCCCTATGATCCGAAAACCGGATGCAGGGCAAAGACGGATACGCCGTCAACCTTTGGTACACTGGATGAAGCGATGGATGCGCTGTACAGGAACCGTTACTCCGGTATCGGCTTCAATATTTCCGAAGATGGCCCGGAACGTGCCAGGGTCGGATGTATTGACCATGATCACTGTGTTGAGGATGGCGTGGTGAAGGAACCGGTGCTGGCGGCGCTGGATCTGCTGCCGAATGCCGTGGTGGAGATATCACCTTCCGGAACAGGGCTACACCAGTTTTTCCTTGTGCCGGAGGGCTTTGTTTTTGACAAGGATGTCTATTATGTGAATAACTGCAAGGGCGGGAAGGAAATCTATCTGCCCGGCGTCACCAATCACTTCATGACCCTGACCGGGGATGTTTACAGAACCGGCGATATGTCCGTAACGGCAGAGCAGCTTCAGACCTTTCTGGACACCCATATGAAGCGGAAAACGCTGATGAAGGTTGCGGTGTCCGTACCGGAAGGAGGATCGATCCTTTCTGACGAGGAAGTGCTGCAGAAGCTGGCTTCTGAGCCGGATAAGAAGTTCATTGATATGTATGAGGGCAATTGGGAGCCTTACGGAGCAGATGAAAACTGGTCCCAGTCCGATGCGGATATGACAGTCCTCATGAAACTGGCGTTCTATTGCCGCGGCGATATGGGGCAGATGGACAGGCTGTTCCGTGCTTCTGGCCTGATGCGGGATAAGTGGGATCGCGGACTGGCCGGTTCCACCTATGGCATCGTATCTATGACAAACGCTATAAACCGCTGTTCTGCTTTTTACAATCCGGATCATAACCGCATTCCCGCGGCGGAGGATTTTGACGACGTCGGTGAAGACGGCTACGGAGAAAATGGTTCTCTGGACGAAGCGGACTTTTTCTTTATGGATGTTGAACAGAGCGGATCTGAAGGCGAGAAACAGAGCGGATCCGATAGAGAAGACCACGGTGACAACGAGACTGACGATCACAAAAGAGCACAGCCTGATGATCAGCCAGAAGAGTCAGGTACACCCGGCCTTGACGAGCGGCTGGATATGCTGCTGTCTTCTTCCCCTTCTACAGACGATCTGTATGCCGCTGACAATCTTCTTCTCGCTGCTTATGCCAGGATCAGCCGCCCGGCGGATTATGAACGGATCCGTTCTTTTGTCCAGAAGAACAAAATGAGCATGAAGCTTTATGAGCAGTCGGTGAAGGAAAAGGAAGCGGAGGTGCGGAAGAAGCAGCAGGAACGCCTGGAACGGCAGCGGATACAGGCCGCCGAGTATCACAGCGGTAAAGAGAAGCCGGATTTCATTTATTATAACCGCAGGCTTGACTGCCTGATGGTGGACCCTGCGCTGCTTGCGATCCATGTGAAGAACAACCTCCGGTATATCCTGGTGCAGGACAGCCTCCGGGATACGCGGCTGAAATATGTCTATGATCATGGCGTTTACACCGTTTGTTCTGACGAGCGGTTCCGTGGCTACATCAAGCGTTTCATTGAGGACTTCGATCCGACGCT
>DEPS01000120.1:0-1443 GCA_002358875.1 Lachnospiraceae bacterium UBA3386
TTTCCGTTCGAACGATCCGTCAGGGTCCCGTCAATATCAAAGAAAAAGAATTTCTTTTCCAATTTATACTTTCCTCTCTTTTATGCGTTCTCAGGGAACATCTTCCTGTAATAAGGCGTCTGGTCCAGTGTCGCGAAATAGTCCTTCGGCTCCTGGGGACGGCGGATCTGCTGTACGCTTCCGTCCTCCTTTAAAAGGAGCTCCGCGCTCCACAGACGGCCGTTGTAATTATAGCCCATGGCAAATCCGTGGGCGCCGGCGTCGTGGATAAAAAGAAGATCTCCCTTGTCGATCCTGGGCAGTTCGCGGTCGACCGCGAATTTATCGTTGTTCTCGCACAGGGAACCGACGACATCATAGGTGTGGTCGCGTATGGTGTCCTCCTTGCCAAGAACCGTGATATGGTGGTAGGCGCCGTACATGGCAGGACGCATGAGGTTGGCCGCGCAGGCATCAACACCGATATATTCCTTGTAGGTGTGCTTTTCGTGAATCGCGCGGGTCACAAGCGCGCCGTAAGGAGCCAGCATGAAACGTCCCATTTCGGTATAGATGGCGACGTCCCCCATACCGGCAGGGACAAGGAAATGCTCGTATTTTTCGCGCACACCTTCCCCGATCACGCGGATGTCGTTGGCCGTCTCGCGCGGGCGGTAAGGGATGCCGACGCCGCCGGAGAGATTGATGAAGGCGATATGGATCCCGAGCGTCTTTTTCGCCTCGACAGCGAGGGCAAAGAGCTGGCCCGCGAGCTCGGGATAATACTCGTTGGTCACTGTGTTGCTGGCAAGGAAGGCGTGCAGGCCGAAATGCTTTACTCCCTTGTCTCTCAGGATGCGGTATCCCTCGAAAAGCTGAGCCTTTGTAAAACCGTACTTGGAATCGCCGGGGTTGTCCATGATTCCGTTGGACAGCTCGAACACACCGCCCGGATTATAGCGAAGAGACATTGTCTCCGGGAATTTGCCGTCCAGGATCTTCTCCAGGAAAGGGATATGGGTGATGTCGTCGAGATTGATCACGGCGCCGAGCTTTGCCGCATAGGCATACTCCGAGGCCGGCGTATCGTTTGAGGAGAACATGATCTCATGACCCGATGCCCCCACCGCGTTCGACAGCATCAGCTCCGTCATGGAGGAGCAATCGAATCCGAAGCCGTAATCGCGGAAAATATCCATGATATAAGGATTGGGGGTCGCCTTGACAGCAAAGTACTCCCTGAAGCCGGGATTCCAGGAGAAGGCCTCTTTCACAGCCTGTGCATTGTCCCGGATTCCCTTTTCATCATACAGATAAAAGGGAGTAGGAAACTGCCCTGCGATCTCTTCCGCTTTTTCTTTTGTTACATAAGGGGTCTTGTTCATCAATCATTCCTCACTTCTTAATTTCCAGTGTTACCTGTCTTTCTTTACCTGTTTCCTGTGTTTTCGATCTGCCAGTCTG
>DEPS01000120.1:1543-2699 GCA_002358875.1 Lachnospiraceae bacterium UBA3386
TTCTCGATCTGCCAGTCTATGGGCTGCTCGCCGTTTTTTTCAAGAAAAGCGTTGCATTTGCTGAAATGCCGGCAGCCGAAAAACCCGCGGTAGGCGGAAAGCGGACTGGGATGCGGGGCGCGCAGGACGAGCTGGCGCGGATTGGCCAGCTTCGCCGCCTTTGTCTGGGCGGGTGTTCCCCAGAGCATGTATACAACAGGCCGGTCCTGCTGAGCGACAGCTTTTAAGACTGCATCCGTAAACTGCTCCCACCCGTGCCCGCGATGGGAATTCGCCTCATGGGCGCGGACAGTCAATACCGTGTTGAGGAGCAGCACACCCTGGCGGGCCCATTTTACCAGATATCCGTTGTCAGGGACATAACATCCCATATCATCATGGAGCTCGTTAAAAATATTGACAAGAGAAGGCGGAGCCGGGCAGCCGGGCCGGACCGAAAAGCACATCCCATGGGCCTGGCCTTCTCCGTGATAGGGATCCTGGCCCAGAATGACTGCCTTCACGCTGCCAAGAGGCGTCTCATGCAGAGCATTGAACAGATCCCGGGCCGGCGGATAAATGGTCCGCGTCCTGTACTCCTCCTGCAAAAATACATACAGGTCTTTATAATATTCTTTGGAAAACTCCGGCCGGAGCGCTTCCAGCCAGTCTCCCGTGATCGCAGGCATAATTTACTCCTCCAGCAGAGATCCGGTTTTTCAGATCTCCCTCATCCGCCCCTTCGTGGCCCATCCTGCAGGGATGGACACCTTCATCCCCGGGAAAGGGGAAGTCAGCAGTCTTTGAGAAATTCCTTTACAAAATCATAAGTCCTTGCACTGGAGGGGATGTTCAGCCGCTCGCCGGGCGTATGAATCTCCTCCATGTCGGGTCCGATGGAAATGCAGTCCAGTCCGGGAACCTTGGCGGCAAGGAGGCCGCATTCAAGTCCTCCGTGCGTGACGGAGATTTTTGCTTCTTTGCCCGTAACACGCCGGTAGCTGTCTGCTGCAAGCTCTCTGAATTTTGATTTTTCCCTGTATTCCCAGGCGGGATAGGCGCCTCTGGTCTCTACATCCGCCCCGAACTGGTCCGCGATGCATTTGATCTTGTCGATCAGCATCTGTTTCTGGGAGTCAATGCCGCTTCTGACCAGAGAACTGGTGAGCAGGCCGTC
>DEPS01000138.1:0-7256 GCA_002358875.1 Lachnospiraceae bacterium UBA3386
TTTATCTGTGACCACGCATTTATATGAATTATTCTCCGCCGGATCCGTAACAGTATAAGACATCTCCTGGTCCGTGAGGTTTCCGCTTTCGACGGGCTCATCATCGCCGGCATACCAGCTGTATGTGAGTCCGGCGCCTTCATCAGCCTGCGCCAGAGCGGTCAGGGTGACCGTTTTCTTTCCGTCAATGCCGATAAGGATCCGGGACATGTCCTCATGATCCTTCGGATATGCAGTGAGGTGGGTGTCCACAATAAATTCATATCGCGCGCTTGCGGTATTTCCGTAACAGTCGGTAACGATACACTCGTATGTGTCTCCGGACTGGGGCGCCGTTACGGTCAGTCCCCTGTTCACAGCCTCTTCACCTGTCATCTGCAGATCATTTTTCAGCCACTGGAACTTCATTCCGTCCGTGACATCCGCAGTGACAACAGGAGACAGGGTAAACGAGCCTCCTGCTGAAGGATCCAGAAATGCAGTCTCCCCTTCTTTTTTGCCGGAAGCCGCATATACCTTCAGATGATTGTCTTTTCTGAAGGAAAATTCGACAGAGTCCTCATCTCCGAACTGGTTGGTGACTGTACAGCGATAGGAAGTGTCACTCTCCGGGTGCTCCACAAAGCAGGAAGCACCTTCAGCACCTTCGACTGCCGCATAGTCTCCTTCCCCTTTTCGTGAAGACCACCGATATGTGAGATCCTTATTCGGCACAGATTCAGACGTATTCACCGCGAGGGTCACGCCGTCCGGATAATCAGCCGCGTCCATCACATCAGGGCCGTCAGCAATTACGATGACCTGTGTATCCGCAAAAAACGTAAAGAAAGCAGTTCCCTGAATATCATTATCGTTTTGGTCTGTCACGACACAGCGGTACTGGTCGTCTTTAGCGGGATTCTGGACGGTATAGCTGCTTTCTGACCCGTCACCTTCCACCTGTGCCCAGTTATCGGTATCAGGATCATACTTTTCCCACAGGTATGTGAGATCATACTGACCGTCATTCTCAACTGTCGTGACAAGCGTCACAGGTACAAGTCCGGTCTCGACAAGGTCGATCATTTTTTTGGGATCGTCTTTTTCATTTCCCTCCGGATATACCAGGAGCGATCCCTGCTGTCCTCCGGGCTCCTGTCCTGTCAGAGTGATATAAAAAAGAAAA
The DNA here is from genome assembly GCA_002358875.1 of Lachnospiraceae bacterium UBA3386. Classification (GTDB taxonomy): domain Bacteria; phylum Bacillota; class Clostridia; order Lachnospirales; family Lachnospiraceae; genus CAG-791. The sequence goes on from DEPS01000138.1 coordinate 1,166, forward strand.
GAAGCCGTTTCTCCTTTTTCTGTTTTTACAGTACATTCGTAAACGGTATCTATATCCAGTGCTTCCGAAGTAAAGCTGCTCTGGGGATCACCCGTTACGGGCATCCAGTCTCCCTCGCCCTCCTGGTACTGCCATTCATAACTCAGGGTCTCTCCCTCAGGGCCTGCAGCACTGACCGTGATACTGACCCGGTCTCCTTTTTGAAGGGCCAGCCAGGCTTCTGTGGGATCCTGCGCGCCTGCGTAAGCGGGATCTGTTTCATTTCCAGTCTCTTCACCGTCTTTTTTCAGAACAGCTGTCGCCCGAAGTACAGATCTGATCACACGAAAATCCCGCCAGACCTGTTCCTGCCCGGATGAAATGCAGCAGGAGAAATTTTTAACAGTCTCATCGGTCCCCCACTGCGGCGTAAAATCATAAAAGGTAGGATCATCGGCATCCTGATTTACCGCCTCTTTGTTTTCACTGTCCGAGCTGCCTTTATACCATGCATAGGATAAATCTGTTCCATCAGCTGAATCAGCGCTTACAAACAGCGAAACGCTTTCGCCTTCGATACAGTAAACATTCTGTCCTTCCTCACCCGGCTCATATACAGTAATAGAAGATTCCTCAGGGTCGTTTTGGCTGTCAGAAAGCTCTTCTTCCTGTTTCTGCTCCTCTTCACCCTCAACGATCGAAGCGTCTTCCTGATTTTTCCCGTTCACGCCTTCCAGGGAAGCCGGATCAGCAGCTGCAGAGTTCTGTGCATTGTCCTGCACATCCTCTGACAGGCCTTCCTCCTCCTGCACAGATCCTGCTTCACCGCCATCTTCTGCGGGTGATAAGCTGTTCTGAGCTTTATCCTGTTCAGACTCCGTGCTTTCATCATCTGTTTCGATGACCGTCCCGTCTTCCGGACTATACTCCTGTGATTTTGGCAGATCATCGGAAGAGTCCTCCTCAACTGCGTCGTCGGAACCGATGATTTCTTCATCGTTGTCCTCTCCCTGGCTGCTCTCATCATTTAGATCCTTTTGATCGTTCCGGATATCCTGATCTTCCTCTCCATCCTCTTCGATCACCAGAAAACCGTCATCTTCTGCCGCAAAAACAGCTGTCGCGCCCGTCGACAGGCATGCGGAAAATGACAGGATGACCGATAGTATGACCGAAATCACCTGTTGTCGCTTCATCTCATTCCTCCTCGTCTGATACCGTAAAATTATTGCCGGCCTGGTCTGAAGGTATACGCATCTGCAGTAGGTCCGCGTATTTGATCCTGTACACCAGGCCTTTGTGCCTCTGCGGCCTGCCGCAGGTGTGAATGTCTCAAAGACACACGAAACAGCCTGCCGCGAGACGACCTCCGGTTACTGTGTTTTCCCCTCACCCGGTGATGGAAGATGACATCCCCGGATATGGCAAAAATATACAATATATCCATATTATAATACAACTTTATATCTAAATAGTCCAAAAATATTCCACAAAATATTTATTCCTTTCAATCAAAAATATGATCTCCTGCATGCAATTTGTGCAATGCCGGCACAAGTCAGCAGAATGTGTTTTCCCTTGATTTTCAAATCTCCTCAGTTATAATTTATAGATAAATAACATGTTTATGAAAGGAGCTGTCTATGGATATCACACAGATCATAGCACTGTTCTCGGGTGTCGCCCTGTTCATGTTCGGCATGTCTTTAATGGGAGACGGGCTCAAGAAGGTATCGGGAGACAAGCTGGAGCCCATCCTCTACAAGCTCTCTGGAACTCCCTTTCGCGGCGTGCTGCTGGGCACGGGTGTCACGGCAGTGATCCAGTCCTCTTCGGCGACTGCAGTCATGATCGTCGGCTTCGTCAGCGCGGGAATGATGAAGCTTTCCCAGGGCATCAGCGTGATCCTGGGGGCCATTTTCGGCACCAGTATCACCGGCTGGGTCATCTGCCTGAGCTATATTGAATCGGCAGACGGTATAGCAGCCCTGCTTTCGACTGCGACCCTGACAGGCCTCGTCGCTGTGATCGGCATCCTGATGAGGATGACAGCCAAAAAAAAGGCTGCCAGGTATGTCGGCGATATCCTGATGGGCTTCGTGGTCCTGATGGTGGGCATGAGCACGATGAGCGGCTCTGTGAGCGGACTCGGAAAACAGGAGTGGTTCATCTCCGCCCTGACCTCCATGTCAAATCCTGTTCTGGGCATTATCGTGGGTGCCCTGTTTACCGCAGTACTTCAGTCCGCCTCCGCCGCGGTCGGTATCGTGCAGGCCCTCTCCGTGACGGGCGCCATGCAGTTTGAAGAAGCATTTCCCCTGCTCCTTGGCATCTCTATCGGAGCCTCCGCCCCTGTCATGCTGACAGCTTTGGGCGCCAACACAGACGGAAAGCGCGTAGCCATGGTCTACCCCATCTCCACCATTATGGGAACCATCGTCTCCGCCACCCTTTTCTATGCCATAAACGCTGTCGTCCATTTCCCCTTTATGGAGACAGTCATGAATCCTTTCTCGATGGCTGCCGTCAACACCTTCATCCGCCTGTTTATGACCATTCTTCTCTTCCCGCTCATGGGCCTGATTGAAAAGATCATCATAAATCTCATCAAGCCTGGTCCTGCGGATAAGAAGATCCCCGTCGTCCAGCTGGAGGAGATGCTCCTTGAGCATCCCGCCATGGCTCTCGAACAGTGCCGCATCACCATGAATGACATGGCAGCCCTGACCCAGAAGGCCGTCGGACTGGCGCTCCAGATGGTCCGCAATATGGAAGTCGATAACTTTGACGAGGTCAAAAAGCTGGAAGATGCCGTGGACGACTACGAGGACGCACTGGGCAGCTACCTGGTCAAACTGACAGGCCGCGACCTGACCGGCGAACAGAACGAATATGTGTCCAAATACCTGCACACGATCTCGGACCTGGAGCTCATCTCCGACCAGGCCCTCGTCATAGCCATGGGCGTGCGGGAAGCGCATGAAAAGTTCGGCCACTTCTCCGGCAATGCGGAGAAAGAACTCAATATCATGGCAAACGCCGTAGAAAAGGCCGCTGACCTTGCCGTCAAAGCCTTCACACAGAGCGATCTCTCCCTGGCGGAACAGATCGAGCCTCTGGAGGAAGTCATCGACGGCCTCTGCGACGCCATGAAGGTCAACCACATCGAACGCCTGCAGCGCAAGATCTGCACCATCAACCAGGGCTTCGTCTTCAACGACATCATCTCCGGCTGCGAGCGGGTCTCCGACCACTGCTCCAACATCGCCGTCGCCATGATCGTTCTGGGAAACGACTCCATGGACATGCACGACTACCTGACCAACCTGCGCGAGGACCGCAGCAGCGCCTTCCAGCACTACTACGAGCAGTTCAAAAAGGAATACAACATCGACATCGTCTCAAAGGAAGATGCGGCCTCCATCGCCTTCGTGCCGTCCTCCACAAAATTCAACCCGGTTTAAAGAGCTGGTCTCCCTTGTACGGCTGTTAAACGTCAGGCCAGCTGTCCCTTTGTTCCTGTAGACTGCCATGCGATAAAAACACCGGAGATCATCTCAGAGTGATCCACTCATCAAAATGTAGTTAATTGTACGGAGGACGGAATATGGCATTGAACTTGACTCATGGTTCAGCCATGGCATATGAAACGATTCTTTACGGAAATATGACGCCCAAAATGGCTGCGGAATATCTTCGAAATGAAAAAATATCAGTGCCGGATTTTTTGGAAACCCTGCAGCAGATGTACCCCGGAAAGGATCTTCAGAGGCGTCTCAGACAGTTTTACCGCAAAGTGCTGTCTGACAAAAAACAGCGGTCCGTAGACAGAAATATCCAGAACTGGCTGTCCGGGCGCAATCATCCTTCAGACAGGGAGGATTATTTCCGCATTGCTTTTGCTCTTGGACTGACTGAAGCACAGCTGAATTATCTTCTGGGAGTCTATACAGACTACGCGATCCAGTACCGTGACGGGAGAGAGGCAGTTCTGGCATGGTTTCTCCGCAACGGCTCAGAATATGCGGATGCCCTTATTTTCCTGCAGGAGTTAAAAGATATTGAAAAAAACTCAGGCCGGATCGAAAAAAGCAACATTTTTTCAGATTACGCCTGCACACCCTCTCCCGATTCAGGATCCGCCGTGAGCGTGTTTTCACCCTCCGCATGCGGGTCGCCTGACCCTTCAAAAGTAAATGAAAATTCCGGCCAGTCACCGCGGATAAATGCTGCTCCCCTGCTATGTACAGCCTCTCTTGCTGAGATCTCCGGAATCACACAGGAGATCCGCAACGAATTTATGCAGGCCCGCAGCACGGATGATCTGCGTATCTGCTATCTTCATAACCTGAACAGGTTCGGCCGTATGCATATCAGAGGCTATTATTATTTCTGTCAGTATTTAAACCGGCTGATCCAGCCCCGCCCTGTCGCAGGGAAAAATGAGCTGGATTATTCGATTGAAACAGTAATGGACACCTATCTGACGCTGAAGATGCCTGCCGGCAAAAAGCGCACCAGCTATTCTCTTGTACAGAAGCTGATCAAGCGGAACTGGCCCAACACCACGTTTATCAGAAAAATTCTCAGCCATAAGGAGGATGTCCCCAGAAAGCTCCTTCTCCTCTTATATGTAGTGACGGAGAACAGCGGCTTTATGGATGACTACTCGGAGTTTGATGAAGATTACATATCTCTGGAAGAGAGAGTAGAGGATCACTGGTGGACCCTCAATGCCATGCTTACAGACTGCGGAATGGCTCCCATGGATCTTCGCAATGCCTTTGACTGGCTCATCCTTTATTCAGTCTCAACAAACGGTGAGGAATCCATGAGTGTCCGCCTGGAGGGAGTGATCGACGAGCTGTTTCGGGATGTCAGCCGGAAAGCGCAGGCCATCTGATCATTTTTTCCCGTATCTTTGCAGAGCCCTGTGGTCCCGGCGTCAAACTCGGGTTTTGCGCGAAAATGCCGCGCAAAACGCCTCAAATTCGTGGCAGCCTATAACGTCCCGGTACTAATTTATAGCGTTAATCCTTTGCATACAGGATTTCGCAGAGCTCTCTGACATTTTTAAACCGCCTGTGCGGCCTGACCTGAAGTCCCTTCATCAGTGCCCGCTCCAGCCCGGGACTGATCCTGCTGCACAGCTTCGAAGCAGGTATGATCTCATCCCGGACGATTCGATTTGTCGACATGGGAGGAATAAGACCGGTCAGGCTGTAATACAGCGTGGCGCAGATCTCGTAGATGTCCGTCCACGGACCCTGGCCGCCTCCCTGCTGGTACATCTCTATGGGAGCAAAACCATGCCTGAGTATAATGGTCTGAGTATCCTCCGGCGTCTGAGCTTCGCGGGCGCAGCCAAAATCAATGAGCCTCAGACGCATTCCGACATCCTGCGTCTTCTCCAGAATCAGATTGGCGGGACAGATATCCCGATGGATAATGCCGTTTTCGTGGATGACCTCAAGCGCATATAGTACCGGTTTAAAAATATCCAGCATCTTTTCGATTGAGACACACCTGATCTGCTGCGGATCATCGCCGCAGGTCCTGTAATCTTCCAGCGTGATCCCCTCTATATATTCCATCACAATATAGGCAGTATTATTTTCTTCAAAATAGTCGCGGACATCCACCACTGCGGGCTGCTTTTCCATTTTTGCCAGGATCCGCGCTTCATACAGATACTTCTGCTTCCCTTTCGCAAAAATCTTCCCGGGAAGCCCATAAAGGACAGTGACTTCATTTCCCGCGCTGTTATTCCGGGTACAGCGCGCCAGGGGAAAATACTCTTTTATTGCCACCGTCATTTCAAGGACCTGATCAAATCCAATATAGGTAATTCCGAAGCCCCCCTCTCCCAGAATACGCCCGACTTTATACCGTTCCTTCAGGATCGACCCCGGTCTCAAATGATGCGGGGACGGGACATAGTCAGCATGAAAGAGGCAGGGCATATTATTATTTTCCATTTCTTATGTTCCTCATGTAATAAGCCCCTATGCTCTGTATTCCATTTCTCTGACAACTTTATCATATAGATTTCCTCTTTCATCCAACCTGTTTCCGAGGTGGAACTGGGAACGGTTCCTTGTTTCGCTCTGAT
>DEPS01000138.1:7332-7630 GCA_002358875.1 Lachnospiraceae bacterium UBA3386
GGCATTTTTCAAACGAACCGTGGAACCGTCCCCTGTTTCACATTTCAACGAACCGTGGAACCGTCCCCTGTTTCACATTGCCAGATCGATAAGCTCCAGAAGGGTATAGACAGGTGTCCTTCGAATGCTTTTATCAGGGCTTTCAAAAAGCAGTTGCCCCTGTTCGACACCGCAAAGACCCGGAAGATAAGCCAGCGTCTCAAAATATTCATTCATGAGGTAGCCAAACCTCGTTCCTTCCTCAGGATCCAGATACTGAATAACAATGTACTCTCCTGTCTGCGTGATGTTTTCCACT
>DEPS01000073.1:0-4509 GCA_002358875.1 Lachnospiraceae bacterium UBA3386
CGCAGGAGTGGCGGAATGGCAGACGCGCAGGCTTCAGGTGCCTGTTATGGCAACATAGTGTGGGTTCAAGTCCCATCTCCTGCATCTTCCTTTTGGAAGTGCTTGCGGAAGTGTCGGAATTGGCAGACGAGCAAGACTAAGGATCTTGTGCTGGCTACAGCGTGTGGGTTCAAGTCCCATCTTCCGCACGAAAAGGGAATCGTCAGATTCCCTTTTTTTATCACATATTTTAAGTGATATAGTTCACCTTATGGTTTATGGACAGCTGTTATTCATACAGTCTGTACAGAAGCCGGGTATGGAACGGTAGCTCAGCCGGGATGAGCGTTCGCCTCACACGCGAGAGGTCATGGGTTCGAACCCCATCCGTTCCACTATTTAAGAACCCGCATAAACGCCGGATTTTAAGATTTCATCCGGGTTTATGCGGAATTTTTGTGTCTCTTTCTCCAGCATATCAATTTCAGATATCTTGATATCGATTCAGGCATCATGGTATCGCTTTTTGACATTTGCGCCCTTCTTTCCTGTCTTTGTCACGGTTGGACGGAAATTTCAGCATTTTTTTATATATTTGCGCATATTTAACGGGCTTATCTGCACAGTTTATAGAAAATTTATCAGTTTTCCTGGTGTTTTTTAAAGGATTCCGGTAAAAAAAGCAGAATAATTATAAATATCGCCGGATTTGGAATCTTGTACAGGGGGCACTGATGACAGAAAGGATGACGATCAGGGAAGAACTTGAACTGAGGGAAAAGGAGATTCTCGCGCCCTGGGCAGGCCTGTCTGCCTGCAGCAGGGGAAGGCTGAGGGAAGAGGTTCCCTGTGATATCAGGCCGGCTTTTCAGAGGGATCGTGACCGGATCCTGCACAGCAAGTCCTTCCGGAGGCTCAAGGACAAGACGCAGGTCTTTCTTGCTCCGGCAGGCGATCATTACAGGACCAGGATGACCCACACGCTGGAGGTCTCCCAGAACGCGAGGACGATCGCCAAAGCCCTGTACCTCAACGAGGATCTGGTCGAGGCGATTGCGCTGGGACACGACCTGGGACATACTCCCTTCGGCCATGCCGGAGAGCGCGCTCTGAACAGGGTCTGTCCGCTGGGTTTTTCCCACAGCCAGCAGAGCCTGCGCCTGGTGGATGTCCTCGAGAGGGACGGAAGAGGGCTCAACCTATCATGGGAGGTGAGGGACGGGATCCTGAACCATCAGACCAGCGGGTCTCCCTCGACCCTGGAGGGACAGATCGTCCGTCTTTCCGACAAGATCGCGTATTTACACCACGATATGGATGACGCGGTGAGAGCGGGCATCCTCACTGAGGAAGATGTTCCTGATGAGATTACAGAGGTGGTCGGCAGGATCTCCGGTGAACGTCTGGACCGCTTTATTCACGATATCATCCGCACCAGTCAGGGAAAACCGCAGATCACCATGTCGGCGCCTGTTGAGACAGCCCTGAAAGAGATGCGCGCCTTCATGCATCGCAGAGTCTACACTGATCCTGCAGCCAAGGGCGAGGAACACAAGGCTGAGAAGCTGGTCGAAGCCCTATATGATTATTATATCGCGCATCCAGGGGATCTTCCTCTCTTTTTTCAGAAAATGATCGTGGACGAGGAGTCCCGGATCAGGGCGGTCTGCGATTATATCAGCGCCATGTCGGACCGCTTTGCCATCGCCAAATACGAAGAGCTCTTCGTGCCAAGGGCCTGGAGCGGCTCTGCGGAGAGGCAGGACCAGTTTCAGTCAGGCGTCAGGAAACAGAAATTTTAAGTCGGGAGTAAGGCCAGGGAAAGCCGCGAAAGGATCCGGATGTATTACCCTCAGGAGGTTTTGGACGAAGTCCTCGCAAAAACAGACATCGTAGATGTGGTTTCCTCCCATGTTCATCTGAAAAAGAGGGGGAAGACCTACGTCGGACTGTGTCCCTTTCATAACGAGAAAACGCCCTCTTTCAATGTCATCCCGGCCAAAAACATGTATTATTGCTTCGGCTGCGGCGCGGCAGGCAGTCCCATTACCTTTCTGATGAAGTACAACAACAGTACTTTTGCGGAGGCTCTGGGGGAGCTGGCGGACCGGGCCGGAGTCGTGCTTCCTGCTCCGAATATGAGCGAGGAGACAAAAAAGAGAGAGCGGCAGAGGCAGGAGCTCTTTGCCGTCAATAAAGAGGCCGCTGTCTATTACTATCGTCTGCTCCGCTCCGCCAGGGGAGCGCGGGGAATGAAATATTTTTCGGACAGGGGACTTTCTCCTGAGACGATGAAGAAATTCGGTCTGGGTTTCGCGGACGGGTACAGGAGCGATCTGACTGCTTATCTGCGTAAAAAGGGTTTTTCCGATGACCTGATCCTGAAATCAGACCTGGCGATTTTCAACGAGAAGCAGGGCATCCATGACCGTTTCTGGAACCGGGTCATGTTTCCCATCCAGGATACCGGTGGAAAGGTGATTGGTTTCGGGGGGCGTGTTCTGGGGGACGCAAAGCCAAAGTATATCAACTCGTCTGACACGCAGATCTTTGACAAGGGACGTAATCTGTATGCGCTGAATCTTGCCCGCAGAAGCAGAAAGGACCACCTGATCCTTTGCGAGGGATATATGGATGTAATCGCCATGCACCAGGCGGGATTTACGGAGGCAGTGGCATCCCTTGGAACGGCTTTTACGCCCGGACAGGCTGCACTTCTGAAACGAAACACAGGGAAGATCCTTCTGGCTTACGACAGCGACGGCGCAGGCGTGCGGGCAGCCCTGCGAAATATCGGTATTTTAAGGACCGGAGGCCTCGAATCGGCTGTGATTGACCTCAGTCCTCATAAAGATCCCGATGAGTTTATTAAGGCGGAAGGAAAAGATGCCTTTGAGGAGCGGGTCGCACAGGCGGAAAACAGCTTCTTTTATGAACTGAGGATGCTGGAAAAGACATACAGGATGGATGATCCGTCGAGCCGGACCGCCTTCCACAGGGAGATCGCGAAAAAGCTCTGTTCCTTTTCGGATGAGATCGAGCGGGATAATTATATTGCCGCCGCAGCAGATAAGTATTTTATAAGGGAAGAGGGGCTCAGGCGGCTGGTCGCCCAGTACGGGAATGCTTCTTCAGGTCAGAATCAGTATGGAGCCGGCAGCAGAATGCCGGTTCGAAGTGAAGAAAACGTTTTATCAGGCAGAAGCAGGTCAGGTTCCTTCGAAGCATCCGTTTCAGAAGCGGAAAAAGAATTGTCGGACAGCGGGACGAAAGATTCCCAAGTCCCCAATCCCGATGGTAAGGATTCCGTTGGAAAAAGTCCTGAGGCTATGCCCTCCACGGCGGATAGAGCGAAAGTCAGACCTCCCGCAGCTGCGAAGAGATCAATGTCAAAGGCGGGGAAGACACTTCTTGAGAGACAGGCCATGCTGCTGACCTGGGCGGCTGAAGACCCAAAGGTTCTGGATCAGGTGATAAAAGTCCTGCACCCGGAGGATTTTTCCGGGGAGCTCTTTGTCAGGACGGCGCAGCTGCTCTGGAAGCAGGCACAGGAAAGCCCGGAAAAAGGAGATCTGACAAAAAACCACATACAGACTGCAGGCATTATTTCCGCTTTCGATACTTCCCGGCAGCAGGAGGCTGCCGCGAGGATTCTGAACATGCCCCTGAATATGCCGTTAAACCCGCTGGAAGCGGACGGACAAAAGGATGAAAAGGATGGAGGCGGTGACGGCGGTGTGGAAAATAAAGGGGATCGGGAAAAGATTCTGCGCGAGCTTGTCTGTGCCGTTAAAGAGGAAGCCGTGCGCAGGATGAGCGCGGGACCGGGAGGCGGCGGTGCGCAGCTGCAGGATTTTCTGGCCGCCAAAAAAGAGCTTCTGGCCTTAAGGACTATGAAATTTCGTATTTAAGACGGATCGCATATATACCGGGTATGAGGGAGAGTAATTCCAGCCATACAGGTTAGAAAAATTTATTGATAATAAAACAAAAACCGGAGGAAGCACAGTTCATGAGCATGCAGCATATCGACGAGAAAGCTATGGAAGATTTTAAGAAGAAGCTCGAAGAGCTGATCGAGAGGGGAAAAAGCAAAAAGAATGTCCTGGAGTATCAGGAAATTACTGAGATGTTTCATGAACTCAGGCTCGATGAGGAAAAGTATGACCTGATCATGCAGGTTCTGGAGAAACATGAAATCGATATCATCCGCACCCAGGAGAAGGAAGAGGTCCCTGAAAGCGAGCTGGTTGATATTGAGGAGGAAAGTGTCGAGGATACCGATATCGAGAACATCGACCTGACAGTTCCGGATAGTGTCAATATTGAAGATCCCGTGCGCATGTACCTCAAGGAGATCGGGAAAGTTCCCCTTCTGACCGCGGAAGAGGAGATCGATCTTGCGCAGAGGATGGAAAGAGGCGATGAGGAGGCCAAAAAGAGGCTGGCGGAGGCAAACCTGCGTCTGGTCGTCAGTATTGCAAAGCGCTATGTCGGCAGAGGCATGCTCTTCCTTGACCTGATCCAGGA
>DEPS01000073.1:4575-8676 GCA_002358875.1 Lachnospiraceae bacterium UBA3386
GGCTTCAAGTTCTCCACCTATGCCACCTGGTGGATCCGCCAGGCCATCACCAGGGCGATCGCGGATCAGGCAAGGACCATCCGCATTCCCGTCCATATGGTCGAGACGATCAACAAGCTGGTGCGCGTGAGCAGACAGCTCCTTCAGGAGCTGGGCCGTGAGCCCACCCCTGAGGAGATCGCGGACAAGATGGACATTCCTGTGGAGCGCGTCCGCGAGATCATCAAGATCTCCCAGGAGCCGGTTTCCCTTGAGACGCCGATCGGCGAGGAAGAGGACAGCCATCTGGGCGACTTCATCCAGGATGACAACGTACCTGTTCCCGCTGACGCCGCTGCCTTTACTCTGCTCAAAGAGCAGCTCCATGAGGTCCTTGGGACCCTCACCGAGAGGGAGCAGAAGGTGCTCCGCCTCCGCTTCGGCCTCGATGACGGAAGGGCCAGGACTCTGGAGGAGGTAGGACGGGAATTCAATGTCACCCGTGAGAGGATCCGGCAGATCGAAGCCAAGGCGCTTCGCAAACTCCGCCATCCCTCAAGGAGCCGCAAGCTCAAGGACTATCTGGATTAATTTCCGTTATCAGGTAAACCATATGTCTGTCAATTTGCTTACCCGTCCGGTTTCCCTGTCCAGGCGCCTGGAGATAATCGTGGAGCTGGCCGGGTCCGGAGAGACTGTCTGTGATGTCGGCTGTGACCACGCCCATGTCCCGATCCGCCTGCTTCAGGAAGGACAGTATATGCGCGCGATCGGAATGGACGTCCTCCCCGGCCCTCTGGGAAAAGCGGCGGGAAATCTTGCCCTGTACGGGATGGAGGACCGGATAGAGCTCCGTCTTTCCGACGGAATGGACGCTTTATGTGAAAATGAAGCGGATACAGTCGTGATCACCGGGATGGGCGGCACAATGATGCAGGAGATCCTGCTGAGGGAGCCTCAAAAGACCCGGTCGGTCTCAAAGCTGGTTCTGGGGCCGCAGTCTGATCCCGATAAAGTGCGCTTAGCCCTGCGCAGCCTGGGATTTGTGGTCGACGAGGAGCGCATTACTTTTGAGGACGGAAAATACTACACCATCCTGCGCGCTGTACATCCCAAAGCAGAATACTTTTTACAGGAAACTGCTCAGGGGCTTACATGCTGTAAAACTGATACAGATGGAACCAGAGATTGTGTCCTGCCGGACAGCAGCCTGAAAGCAGAGGAAAACTCAGCCCCGGGTCCCGAAGTTCGCTGCGGTTGCGGCCTTTTTTCCGCTGACATTCCAGAGGGCATCCGTCAGGAGGCTGAGGATCTTTTCGGTCCCGTGCTTTTGTCCAGGCAGGATCCCCTTCTTAAGGAGTATCTTGTAAGGCAGACTGCGGTCCTTGAAAAGATACTGCGCTCCATCAGCCTTGCCCTTGAGAATATGAGAGCAGGTCAGGAAGGGGAGGGAAGTGCATCTCCTCTTCAGGAAAGGCATCTGACCAGAAAAGCCCAGATCGAACACAGTCTTGTCGTATTTCGTGCCGCACTGACCGTGTACGAAAGTCATTTATCACAGGAGGCCCGTATCATTCTATGAAGCTGGAACAGGTCATCACTATGCTCGAGCATCTCTGCCCCCCGGAATTTGCCATGTCCTGGGACAATTCAGGGCTGCAGGTCGGGCGGTATGAACAGGATATTTCGACGATCTGTATTGCCGTAGATGCGACGACCCCGGTCATCGATTTCGCGGTAGAGCAGGGGGCGGATCTTCTGATCACCCACCATCCGCTGCTGTTTGGCAGCCTGAAAAGCGTTCACGACCGCGATTTTGTCGGAAGGCGGGTGATCGAGCTGATCAAAAACGATATAGCCTGTTATGCCATGCACACTAACTTCGATGTGATGGGTATGGCGGATGCCGCAGCGGATCTTCTCAGACTGACAGACCGGGAGGTTCTGGAAGTGACCTTTGAGGACGATGTGTCCAAGGAGGGAATCGGACGGATCGGGAAACTGCCCGAACATATGCGGCTGGATGAATTCGCGGCCTTTGTAAAAAAAGCTTTTGGTCTGGACCAGGTGCGTGTCTACGGTGATCCCGGGGATACGGTCGTCACCTGTGCCATCCTGCCGGGTTCCGGCAGGGAGGAAATCGATCTTGCTGCGGCAAAGGGAGCGGACGTGATGGTGACAGGGGATGTCAACCATCATGCCGGGATCGATGCCGCGGAAAAGGGGATCGCCGTCATTGATGCCGGCCATTACGGCGTTGAAAAAATTTTTGTTCCGTACATGGAGGGTTACCTTCACAGGAAGCTCTCCCCGCTTGATATTCTGGCGGCTCCCGAAAGCGAGCCCTGCCATGTCGTTTGAAAGCAGAAGACTCTAACAGATTTCCAGGTCAGGAGGAATGAATATGCCGACAGTCATGATCAACGGGGCGATCCGTCAGTATGACAAGGGAACGACGTTTGAATCTATAGTCAGGGAGTACCAGCCAAAATACAATTATTCCATTGCGCTTGTATATTTTAACGGCAAAATGAAGGAACTGTCCAAACGTCTTGAGAGGGACGGCGCACTGTCCTTTATCACGACATCCGACAGCGCGGGGCATAATGCCTATGTGCGCACAGCTCAGATGATGCTGTTAAAAGCGGTGTCTGAGATCCTGGGAGAAACAGGAAAAGAAGCCCGCATCAAGATCGAGTTTTCGCTCGGGAATGCGTGCTTCTGCAGTATTCTGGGCGGGATCCGCACCAACCCGGAGCTGGCTGCGAAAATCGAAGAAAAGATGCGGGAGTACACGGAAAAAAATATTTCGATCATAAAGAAAACCTATCCGATCGATGACGCGATCGAGATCTTCAGACGCCAGGGCATGAAGGACAAGGTCAAGCTCTTCCATTACAGAAGGAGCTCTACCGTCAATGTTTACCGGATGGATGGCTATTCGGATTATTTTTACGGATATATGCTTCCCGCCACAGGATATGTCAGGCATTTCCACGTCCAGTCATATAAATGCGGCCTTCTTCTGATCCTTCCCAGCGCGGACAGGCCCGACGAGATCGACGAATTTGTTGAGCAGCCGAGTCTTTTCGAGCAGCTGATGCTCTCCACGAGGTGGGGGGATCTGGTCAATATCAGTACAGTGGGAGACCTCAACGAACAGATCTGCAGGGGCAGCATCAGTGACATGATCCTCGTACAGGAGGCCCTGCAGGAACGCCGGATCGGTGAGATCGCGCAGCAGATCTTCGACAGGAAAAAAGTGCGCTTCGTCCTGGTGGCAGGTCCCAGCTCGTCCGGCAAGACGACTTTCTCACACCGTCTGTCGATCCAGCTTAAATCCTTCGGCCTGCGCCCCCATATCATCAGCATGGATGATTATTTTGTAGACAGGAACCGAACGCCGGTTGATATTGACGGAAATTACAATTTTGATGTCATCGAAGCGCTGGATCTTGAACTGTTCAATGACGATATGGCGGATCTTTTGGCCGGAGAGACCATTGAGATGCCGCATTTTGACTTCAAGAGCGGAAAGCGAGTTTATAAAGGGGATTTTCTGAAGTTTGAGGAAAACGATGTTCTTGTGATCGAGGGAATACACGGCCTCAATCCCAGGACCACGGAAAATCTTCCTGCGGAAAATATTTTTAAAATTTACATCAGCGCTCTGACCAGCCTCAACATCGACGAACATAACCGCATCCCTTCCACAGACGCACGCCTTCTGCGCAGGCTGGTCCGGGATGCCAGGACCCGCCACTATACGGCCCAGGAGACCCTCCGCTCATGGAAAAACGTCAGAGAGGGCGAGGAAAAGAATATCTTCCCCTATCAGGAGGATGCAGATGCTGTCTTTAACTCGGTCCTGATCTACGAGCTTGCCATCATCAAGCAGTTCGCGGAGCCGCTCCTTCTGGGCGTAAGGTCCAACGAACCTGAATACTATGAAGCCAAGCGCCTGATCAAGTTCCTCGACTACTTTGTCGGGATCGATCCCACCCCTGTGCCGGGCAATTCTCTCTGCAGGGAATTCGTCGGCGGCGGTATTTTCCCCGTATAAAATTCTTTATATTCACAGGGAATGACATAACCTTTAGTCCGTCGATGATCTATAAACGG
>DEPS01000115.1:0-3159 GCA_002358875.1 Lachnospiraceae bacterium UBA3386
ATAAGCAGCCAAGTCATCAATTACTTCACTAATCCATGAATATTCAGACGCAGTACACTCGGTTTTCAAAAATGCTATTGTTCCGGGAATATCTTCCGAAAGAATTGAGATTTCCTGTTTGCAGCATACCTCAATTCCGTCTGCCCACTCGCCGTAGCTGATTTCTTCAACATATTCTCTCTGTTTTATAATCTCCCTAAATACTTCAGTTTTCATAATTTCGAAGCCTTTTTTATTTTATTATAATACCTCGGAAACAGGACAACATACGAAAATGGAAATGAAGCACGAGATTTTGACGTTGTAAAATCAGATAGTACTGTGATAACGTTCTTTAGATCGGTGGATGTAGATTTATATTGGGAGGAAAAAAGATGGACACAATGTTGAAGATAGAAGAGGAAACGACTTGCATTCTGATGCCTTGCGAGTTATCATTAACTTGAAAGGAGGTTCCATGTGTATAAAATCTTTTTTTATCAGGACAGTACAGGGCATCAGCCAGTCAAAGAATATATACGGGAACTGGAGGCTGGAAAGGGCAAGGATAATCGCATCAAGCTAAATAAGATCAGAGATTATATGAAGATTCTTGAGATTCATGGGACCAGGGCTGGTGAACCTTTTGTAAAGCATCTGGAGGGAGAAATCTGGGAACTTAGGCCTCTGAGAGACAGGATTTTGTTTGCTGCCTGGGTAAATGACAGCTTTGTCCTGCTAAGTCATTTTATGAAAAAGACACAGAAAACTCCCAAGAGGGAGATAGAGAAGGCGAAGCGCCTGTATGGGGATTTGAAAGAAAGGAGTGCAGAAAAATGAGATACAGCCCAATCGGAGACAGCTGGGATGATTTTGAAAAAGAAATCTTCACTCCAGAGGAAATTGCCGCCAGTGAACTTCGTGTAGCTCTGATTAATGAACTGATTTGTGCACGCAACGAGAAGGGCATCACCCAGAGAGAGCTGGAGGAACTGAGTGGAGTCAGCCAGCCTGTTATTGCCAGAATGGAAAGTGGAGCTGCAGTGCCTAAACTGGATACAGTGATAAAAATTCTGACAGCATTAGGTAAGACATTAGCAATAGTTCCTCTTGAAACAGTACGACCGGCAAAATAAAGAGATAAGCTTGATAACACTACGCTGATACTATTTTGATACTACTCCTGATGGTTTGATGAATGATACTGAATTGTTTCAGATTTTTCAGCTGTCTATCAGTTTTGAATCAGGATACAGAAGTTCCTGCTGACCGTTTTTGCAATAACACAGAAAACATAGAAAATGCCCTCTGAACAACGACAATGTTGTTCGGGGGACATTTTTATTATCGCAGGCTCGCCGATGAACAGGTAGGGCGTAAGGAGTGGGATAGAAACCAGATGAAGATGCAGGAAGGAGGATCAAATGTGATTCGTAGATAACGTATAATTAGTTGCGCAAATTTAAAACTGAATAAAAAAATGACATGGTTCCAAGTTCCTTGTAGAATTAAGTTACCACACAAAATCTAAAAGAAAGAAACCTAGGATCGTGAGCCGCAGAATTGTATAATCGGGAATCGCACAATCAGGGACTACTCAACTTTCCGTGTCCATAGTTATGGGTACATTATAATACGAACTTTCCGCTGGAATCCTTTCTACCCGTGTTTTGCGTTGGGTTCTAAAGCATTGGCAATAACTGAAGGATTGTATATAATTGAAATGAGGACGTTTATTGGTCCGGCAGACGGGATGCTAAAGCGTGGAAAACCTATCAGATAGCGGGACGGGAGTGGAACGAAGAACCGTCCCCCTGTTTCGTTTAATGGAAAGGATTGACGGTGATGTCAGAAAAACGACTGAATAACACAATATTTCTGATGTACCTGGTCACCGAGAACTATAAAAAGGCTCATAAACTGTCAAATCAGGAGTTTTTGGATTTGAACAGAGATTTTGCTATTTTGAACTATATTGTGGAATGCCCTGACATATTTGACAGCATGAGCGGCGAAGAGATGGTGGAGGAAATTGACCAGTATGTATCAAAAATATAAAGAGACGCTGTATCATGGAACCGTCTCTGAGATTCAGCAGATTGACGTGAAGAAAGGTCTCGGGCGGAAGGATTTTGGCCGGGGCTTTTACATGGCTGTCAACAAAGCATACTTATCCGTGTAATATCTGTAAAAGGTTCTTCTGCTCACATTGGAGCGCCGCATAAAAGAGCTGCGCAGGCATTTGATAAGACCTGGGAAGACGGGGTGCTTCCGTACAAGGAGCTGCTCGGAGCAGCCGGCTGGAACCTTGCCTCCGATCCGGAAGTAGTTGCGATCATCGTAGACGGAAAGCCCTGCAAGTGCGCTGTGGCGCACAATCTCGGCCAGGTCCGAAATCTGTTCGAAGGTGATTACAAAAACTACGATGTAGTCAGACTTATGGCATAAGAACAGGAAAACTTGCGTATAGTATGACTAAGCCAGGAGCTGCGGAACCCCGCAGCTCCTGCTTTCATCATTACCTCTGCTGCCTTTGTTATTTTTTTGTTTTTTATTGTTTTATGTGTTTTCTTTTGATGAGTTTATTGTATTCGGGTTTTTATCTCCCGTGAAATGCCTGCTGTATCATGGAAGGCATGACAGAAACGTTATGGCGTTTCCGTTTTTTTGCACGATTACTGTAAAAAAGGCATTTAAATTTTGGGCAATATACCTTATTATAGAAGGGTAGTTACAAAATTTTTTTGTAAAGGAGATGAATGCTATGAATATTTCAACCCTTCAGAAAGCAAGATACTGCTACGCTCCCAAGCTTCCGGGGATGCTTAGAAATGGTATTTCCGAGATCTGCGTCAAAGACGGGGCGCCTACAGAGAGCGTTGCGGATCAGGAGAAGATCAAAGCGCTGTTCCCGAACACTTATGGAAAGAATGAGATCACTTTCCAGAAAGGCGCGAACACCTCCAAGGCTAAGAAGCAGGTTGTCGGCGTGATCCTTTCCGGCGGTCAGGCGCCGGGCGGACACAATGTCATCTGCGGTCTTTACGATGCGCTGAAAGCGACCGATAAGGACAACGTTCTTCTCGGCTTCAAGGGCGGTCCCAGCGGTCTCATTGATGACGACTATATTGAGTTCACGGATGAGTTCATCGATGCGTACAGGAACACCGGCGGATTTGA
>DEPS01000115.1:3199-12341 GCA_002358875.1 Lachnospiraceae bacterium UBA3386
ATCGGCTCCGGCAGAACCAAGCTCGAGACCGTTCCCCAGTTCGAGATCGTAGCAGAGAACTGCAAAAAGCATGGCGTTACTGCCATCGTCATCATCGGCGGCGACGATTCCAACACCAACGCGGCGGTTCTTGCCGAGTACATGGCGGAGAAGAAGACCGGCGTTCAGGTCATCGGATGCCCCAAGACCATCGACGGCGACCTGAAGAATGAGGATATCGAGACATCCTTCGGCTTCGATACCGCCACCAAGACCTACGCAGAGGTCATCGGCAATATCGAGCGTGACGCCAACTCGGCCAAGAAGTACTGGCATTTCATCAAGCTGATGGGCCGCAGCGCTTCCCACGTCACACTGGAGTGCGCCCTGCAGACACAGCCCAACATCTGCCTGGTAGGCGAGGAAGTCGCAGCCAAGAAGCAGTCCCTCTCCCAGATCGCTGACCAGATTGCCGATTCTGTCGCTGCCCGCGGAAACAGGGGTGACAACTTCGGTGTTGCGCTTATTCCTGAAGGAATCGTTGAGTTTGTCCCTGAGTTCTCCAAGCTGATCGCCGAGATTAACGAGCTCCTCGCGGGCGAGAACACAGAGAAGTTCAATGCTCTTCCCAGCTGGGATGAAAAGTATGCATTCATCGAGAAAGGACTTACGGCAGAGTCCATGGCTGTCTTCGCCATCCTTCCCCTCGGCATTCAGCAGCAGCTCTTCCTCGAGAGAGACCCTCACGGCAACGTCCAGGTTTCCCTGATCGAGTCCGAGAAGCTGTTCGCAGAGCTGGTTAAGAACAAACTGGCGGAGCGCGCGGCAGCGGGCACCTACACAGGCAAGTTCTCAACTCTGACACACTTCTTCGGTTATGAAGGAAGATGCGCATTCCCTTCGAACTTTGACAGTGACTACTGCTACTCCCTGGGCTACAATGCCTTTATGCTGATCCAGTATGGCTTTACCGGATATCTGTCCAAGGTTTCCAACCTCTCTGCACCGGCAGAAGAGTGGGTCGCAGGCGGCATGCCGATCACCAAGATGATGAACATCGAGCGCAGGAACGGCGAAGACAAGCCTGTTATCAGGAAAGCACTGGTCGAGCTCGACGGCGCACCCTTCAAATACTTTGCCGCAAACAGGGAAAAATGGGCAGTGGATACCTGCTTCCTCTATCCCGGCGCCATTCAGTACTACGGCCCTGCAGAGGTCTGCGACGCCACAACCAAGACCCTGGCTCTGGAGCAGGCCAAGTAATTTATCGGAAGATAAAAGAAATCCACATATAATAATTCTGACTGTACGGCTGGAGCGCTTTTGTGCGCCTGCATGAATGCAGGATGCAGCTGTACAGGTCGAGATATTAGAACAGCAAAGAGGCTGCCGCATCAGCGCGGGGGATTTATAATCCCGCGCCTGTGCGGCAGGCCTCTTTTTTTATGTCAGGAGCCGGCAGCAGCCGGGCTCTAAAAGTTACAGTCCCCGCCAGGTTCTTTCTATAAAAAAGAATCACCGTCAGGTTCTTAAATTCCGTCAAGTTCTTTCTAAAAAAGTTGATTTATATGTTCGATACGAGTATGCTACATAATGACGTCAAAATGTATTCAAACCTGGTTTCCTGTTCTGCTGTCTAGAGAGGTCTTCCCCTATGCGTTTTACCCGTATTAAAAAAAATCTGCATTCGCTTTTCGGATTTTTGGCCATGCGCTTTGGCGGACGCCTTTTTAAGTCCTCCCCTGATTTTCCTGAGGATGCCGGTCAGGCGGACGGCGGGAATTTTGGGAAAGCGCCGGACCGCGGTAAAAATGATGAGCCGGGTTTTTTGACAAATACCTTCAGGCATCTTCTGAGCGGCAAAAAAGGCCATATCGGCAGTCTGAACAGCCGGGTCTTTATTGATGAGCTCACCTCGGTTTCAAATAAAGGAGGTTATGATATTTATATCCGGGATATGCAGGACCGGATGGACGTCTCTAAAGAGAAACTTGAGTTTGCTGTCGCTGTATTTGACTGCGATAATCTTAAGTCCATTAATGAAAATTACGGACATGAAAAAGGCGACTTGTACCTCAAGACGGCCAGCCGTCTGATCTGCCGCATTTTTGCAATGAGTCCGGTATTCAGGATCGGAGGGGATGAGTTTTCTGTTATCCTGCAGGACGAGGATTTTAAAAAACGGAAAGAACTGTTAAGCCTGTTCGCAAAAGAGGAGAAAATGATGCGTGAAGCATCTGAGAATCCCTGGGAGAAGACAGGAATAACCTTTGGACTTGCTGTGTACGATCCGAAAAACGACACCTCCGTAAACGATGTGGTCCGGCGCGCCGATCAGATGATGTATGAGAACAAGCGTCTCCGGAAAGAAGGAGAGAGCACGCCTTCGGTAGAGGAACTGGCTCGCGGTATAAAAATCTCGAAATATGTCGTGGATAACGTGGACCGGGCGGTGAAAAACAAATGGATCAGGGTTTATTACCAGCCTGTGATCCGGTCGCTGACGGGCACGATGTGCGGCATGGAATCACTGGCCCGCTGGGACGATCCGGAAGTCGGCTTTATTCTGCCATATCAGTTTATTGAACCTCTGGAAAAGAACAGGCAGATTTATAAAGTGGATAAGTATGTCGTGGAGCAGGTCTGTGCAGACCTTCATGACCGGATGCTGGCCGGAAAACCGGTCGTGCCTGTATCCATTAATTTCTCCCGCCTGGATTTCTACTTATGCAATATGCTGGAGGTGGTGGAACAGGCGGTAAAACGCTATGAAATTCCGAGGGAATATATCCATATTGAGGTTACGGAGAGTATGATCGCCTCCGATGAAGCTCTGATGCGGCGTGTGATCGATGACTTTAAGAAAGCCGGGTATGAAGTCTGGATGGATGATTTCGGGAGCGGTTATTCATCTCTGACTTTCCTGAAGGATTACAGCTTTGACCTTCTGAAAATGGATATGAATTTTCTGACTTCATTTACGGACAGGGCAAAGAAAGTCCTTCGGTCGGTCGTTCTCATGGCAAAAGAGCTGGGAATAAAAACACTTGCCGAGGGCGTTGAAACGAAAGAGGAGCTGGAGTATCTGAAAGAGATCGGCTGCGGGAAGGTGCAGGGCTATTATTATGGAAAGCCCCAGCCGATCGAGGAAATGTTTGCTCATCTGGAGGAGACACAGGTTCCGGTCGAAACAAGGGAGCAGGCAAGATTCTATGAAACAGCCTGTGAGCAGGTTAAGCCGACCGATGTCCCTCTGGAGATCGTCGAAGATGATGGAGAGAATTTCAAGACCCTCTTCATGAACAAGGCTTATATGGAGCAGATCTTTAATGACTACCCTGACCTTCTGGAAGCCGACCGGCGCATTTACCACACACCTTCTCCTCTGTTAAAGAAGTATCGGGAATTCGCCAATAAGATGGAAAAATCCGGCAAGGAGGAGACATTCTATTATACGGGGGCCAGCAGCTATCTTCGTCTTCAGGCGCAGCTGATCGCGGAACATGACGGCCGCTATCTCATGAAGGGGTCCCTGATCAATCTCACCATGGAGCAGGAGAAGGAGAAGATAAAAGAATTTGACCTGCGGCTTCGCGAACTCAACCAGATGTTTGAGGTCATCTACATGATCGACCTCGGGAACGACTGCCTGAGCCCGCTGTTTGGCGAGTATGAATTTTTATCGGATCACGGCTCAGAGGATCCGGGCCTGAAGAGGCAGCTTGGAATGATCGCTGAGAGAATCATCCGTTCAGACGAGAAGGAGGCATTCGCAGCTTTTGTGGAATATGGCTCTTTAGTAGAGCGTGTCGGTAAAAGCGAGCGGGGTTACATCTCCTCGGTATTTCATGTTCTGCAGGAAGATGGAAGCTATAAGCCGGAGGAGATCGTCCTGATGCCGATCCCGGGATCAAGGAGCAGGGAGTTCCTGTTCTGCACAAAGTTTCTGCCTGAGTTAAGCGGCTCTAAAATCTGTACCGGATAATGCAGAGGAGCATTTATTGATTATCCGGCATTACTGTTCACGGGGCACCGGATTCGACCCGGCCATAGCCGGCATGCAGTTTTTTTCAGGCAGAGTTGTTTTTATACCATTCTGTGATATAAATATTTTCAAAAAGGGAGCTCCTTCTTTGGGGCTGAGAGGAAACAATCGTAGTTTCGACCTGTAACCTGATTTGGATAATGCCAACGTAGGGAAATATTTCTTTTTGATGCAGTGCGGCTGTCCTTATCAGGGCAGCCTTTTTTATTTACAGTGGGCGGCAGGTCAAATTGGCGTTCACTATAAATGATGGGCACAGCCGCGTAAGACATTTCTTACCGCGGCAGGAACATCGTTGTCGATCCGGTCATGGTGGCCACCAGCGGCGCCAGACTGATCAGTGATGACGCCATAAAGACCCTCACGGATGAACTTCTCCCGCTCGCGGCTGTTCTGACTCCCAATATACCTGAGGCAGAGGTCTTGTCCGGAATGAAGATAAGCGATGAAGAAGGGATGATCGCGATCCAGATTGCGGACTATTTTATTTTGAGGCGCGATGTATCATCCAGGAGATTATTTCTGCCCAATATGATCGTATGGGCGGCAGGCTTTATCGTCTATCGCCTCCTGATGAACGCAGATACGCCGGTCGGTTATACACTTGTAGATATGGTCATAACGATCGCACTGTGCGTGGCGGCTGCAAAAATTACCGGCAGAAACGAATGAAAGGATGAAAAGCTTTACCCACTCAGGACCGCGAAGGCTGCTGCCCTGTACCATGGAAAATGCCATGGTGCAGGGCTTTTTTTATTTAGGGGTGCAGGGCTTTTTTATTTAGGGGTGGAAAAACGGGAAAAACAGTGTTATGATAGATTTACCTATACGTTAAAATTTCAAGTGGGGTGTAAGGCATGCTGCTCAATAATATTGAGATGGATATAAAGACAAAGTGCATTGAAAAGGAAACGACGCAGTCAAAGCTCGCGGACGGAGTCGGCATTACACCTTCCTATGTTAATAGAATTGTGAAAAACAGAGAGAATGTAGTCAACAAGACCTTTATCGCCATGATGGAGCAGCTTGGTTATGATGTGGTGTTAACTTACGTAAAGCGGGGCGAATGCTAAACATGAGATCAGGGAAGAATGCGATTTATCGAATGAAAAGAATTGCTGCGCTCCTGATTGGCATAGCTGCGGCGCTTACTATGCTGCTTCCTGTGGCAGCGTCTGAGCAGAAATCCGGGAAAAACGTGCGCGTCGGCTGGTACGAGTCGCCGTTTAACATGATGGATGATGCAGGGCGCAGATCAGGCTATGCTTATGAGTATCAGCAGAAGATCGCCGCCTACAGCGGCTGGGACTATGAATATGTGGAGGGAAGCTGGCCTGAGCTGATGCAGAAGCTGATCGACGGCGAGATCGACCTGATGAGCGACGTGTCCTATACTCCCGAGAGAAAGGAGCAGATGTTCTTTTCCGAACTGGCAATGGGCGCGGAGGAATACTATGTATTCATGTTTCCCGGAAACTCTGAAATCCGGCCGGATGATCCCCATACTCTGGACGGGAAGAAGATCGGTGTAAACAAGGGAAGTATTCAGGCGGGTCTCTTTCGTGAATGGGCGGCTCAGTACGGCATTGAGACGGAGCTGATCGAGCAGGTCTGCGACGAGAGCGAATCCATGCAGATGATGCGGGATGGCAGGCTGGATGCCTATGTCACACTGGATGTTTTCAGAGGCTGGGAGGACAGCGTTCCTGTTTTCAGGATAGGTTCCTCGGATTTCTTTTTCGCGGTCAACAGGAAGAGACCCGATCTGCTGGCGGAGCTGAATACCGCCATGACCAGGATCCAGAACGAAAACCGTTATTACGACCAGCAGTTGTCCCGCAAATATATCAGCAGTACGGGGGCGAATCTTTTTCTCAGTACTGAAGATAAAAACTGGCTTTCTGCGCACGGAAAGATCCGGGTGGGCTATAAGGACAACTTTCTGGCTTTCAGTGCAGCGGATAAGAAAACGGGAGAGCTGACGGGCGCGCTGAAGAATTATCTGGACTATGCTTCTGTCTGCTTCAAAAACGCACAGCTGGAGTTCGAGCCGGTACCCTACCCCACGACTTCTGCTGCCATGGAGGCGCTGAAAAACAAAGAGGTGGACTGTGTGTTCCCTTCCACTCTCAGCACTGCGGATGGCGAGACTTCAGGATTTTTTATGACTCCGGCAATGATGTCTACGGACATCTATGCTGTTGTCCGCTCGGATGACCGGGGAAATTTCTCGGAAAAAAAGCAGGTTACGGCTGCCATCGAAGCAAATGCCCCCAATTATGACGCGATCATACAGGATCATTTTCATGACTGGAAAACGGCGAAATATCCGAATATCCGGGCATGCCTTAAGGCTGTGGCCGAGGGAAATGCGGACTGCGCTTTAGTCAGCAACTACCAGTACAACAGTCTTGACAGTCTGTTTGAGCAGTATGATCTGACTATGCTTGCGACAGGAGAGAGCGTCGACCTTTACTTTGCTGTAAACCGGGGCGACAATGAGCTGTATTCCATCCTCACGAGGACGACCGGTCTTGTGAATGGTACGGCCATCAACGCGGCCCTGAACTATTATTCTTCTGAGGTATCGGAGATCACTCTGGGTGATTTCATACGTCAGAATCCTTTTCTTGTCGGCGCATTTATGCTTGGGATCCTTGCTCTGATCGTTATCGTTGTGATACAGCACCGGCTGATCGCTGCCCGGAAAGACGCTGATGAGAGCAGGCACATGTTTGAGGATCTGAATAAGCAGGCTTTTGTCGATCCGCTGACCCATGTCAAGAACAGGGGCGCATATGCGCAATGGGAAGAGAAATTCAATGAAGAGATAAATAATGGTGAACGTGAAGCGTTTGCTGTAGTGGTCTGCGATATTAATAATCTGAAAACCGTCAACGATCTGTACGGGCATAAAGAAGGAGATACCTGCATTAAAAATGCCTGCGCGAAGATATGCAAGGTCTTCAGCCACAGTCCGGTATTCAGGATCGGTGGAGATGAATTTGTCATTCTCCTGTCCGGGGAGGATTATAACCATCGGAAAGAGCTGATGAAACAGATCAACGCTCTTCCGGGGGACCGGTCAAAGATAAAACTCGGGGAAACGGTTTCCGTCGGTATCGCCGAATACGATAAAAGCAGGCATAGTACTCTTCTGAGTGTTTTCGAAGAGGCTGATAAAGCCATGTATGAAAGAAAACAATTCATGAAGAAGACCTTCCCGCTGGAGGAGACCAAAACGGAAACGGATCCGGGTCCTGAATATATTCCGGTCATCCATGCGCGTAAAACGATCCTGATAGCTGACGATATAGAGATGAACCGGGAAATTCTGAGTGATCTCCTTGAGGATGACTACAATATTGTTTTCGCGGAAGACGGTGTCCAGACCCTGGAAGTACTTCGGAGCCATAAAGATGAAATTGATCTGGTCCTGCTCGATCTGCAGATGCCGAAAAAGAGCGGGCGTGAAGTGATCGCGGAGATGCAGGTCGATGAAGACCTCATGTCTATCCCGGTGATCTTTTTGACTGTCGATCAGGCTGCGGAGCTTGACTGCCTGAAGATCGGCGCCATGGATTTCATTCCGAAACCGTATCCGGACATTGAGATCGTCAAGGCTCGCATTGCCAAATGCATCGAACTGTCCGAGAATCGAGAGCTGATCCGGTTCACGGAGCGCGACAAGCTGACCGGCCTGCTCAACAAGGATTATTTCTACCGGTATGTCAGCCGGCTTGACCATCTGTACAAGGGTACCCCTCTGGATGCGGTGGTCTGCGACATAAACCGCTTCCATTCAGCCAATAAACAATACGGGCGGCAGTTTGGCGATCGCGTGCTGCGCTGCATCGGAAACAATATCAAAAAAATAGAACGGGAAACCGGCGGGATCGGCTGCAGACAGGGCGGCGATATATTCCTCTTATACTGTCCGCATCAGGACGATTATGAGCGGCTGTTCAGGGGGTTCATGGCCGATATATCAGCCGATGAGGAGATAGCGGGCAGGATCAAATTAAGATTTGGTGTGTTCGTCGATGCTCATCAGGAGCCGGATATCGAGGAGAGGTTTGTCCGCGCCAGGATCGCGGCAGACAGAGTAAAGGATGATGAGGAGAATATTTGCGGATTCTATGATCTGAACTGATATGGAAGCCGCGGATCCGGGTCTGTTATAAAAGATTCCTGTCTGTTATAAAAGAATCAGGTCTGTAAAGATCCTGGTCTGTTATAGAACTGGTCTGTTATAGAACTGGTCTGTTATAGAAGAAGCAGGATATTCAGCAGGAAAACATGAAGCGGATGAATAATTGTTCTTGAAATTAAATTTTGTTGGTAGTATACTTCAAAAAATGTAAACAAGGGCGTTTGCAGATCATAGATCTGCAGGCGCCTTTTTTTTATTTAAAAATAAGATCCGGAAATTGTTCTTTGAAGGTTATTGAAAGGAAGTTGGGTTATGGAGACAGGCGTATTGCTCAGTCATACGGATGAAGTAAATGAATTGCTTGCAAGGTACGGAGTCAAATTCGGTATTTACAAGAACGGAACCTTTAAAGAGCAGCTCTTTCCATTTGATATGATCCCGAGAATTATTGAAAAAGATGAATTTGATTATCTGGACCGGGGCCTGGCACAGAGAGTGACGGCGCTCAACCTCTTCATAAAAGATATCTATTCGGAAAAAAAGATTATCAGGGACAAAGTCGTGCCCGAGGAGTTTGTCTATGCCGGAAGCGGTTATCTGGCCCAGTGCGAGAATGTGCTGCCGCCAAAGGGGATTTACAGCCATATTTCCGGGATCGACCTTGTGCAGGGAAAGGATAAGTCCTGGTATGTTCTGGAGGATAACCTTCGCATTCCTTCCGGGGCTTCCTATCCGATGATCGCAAGAGAACTGTGCAGAAGGTGTAATCCCAGGCTGTATTCGACAACGCACATAGAGGATAACAGAAACTATGCCAGGCTTCTGCGCACGGTGATCGATCATGTAAACGTCGGCGGGCACACGGTGATCCTGACGCCGGGAAGGTACAATGCGGCCTATTTTGAGCACTCCTATCTTGCCGAAAAAACGGGCGCCCATCTGACTACCGGCGCGGAGCTTGTTGT
>DEPS01000038.1:0-6187 GCA_002358875.1 Lachnospiraceae bacterium UBA3386
GTGTCAATGCCCTATGTCGGGCAAGCCTCATTTCTACCCTGCCTTTTAATTGGAATGTTTTATCAAAAATTTTATATCGTTATTACGATATTTCTCGCAATTTGATTTTTTCCACCATTCCCCACAAGCAATCATAAAATCCAAATAATTATGCTTCTTTTCCACCACTTCTTGCCTGTAATCTGGCGAAAAAATGGAGTCATCACCCACTTTTGAAACAATACAACAATAGCGAAAATAGCTAAATTATAGCCATTTAATTATCTGTTAATTTAGGTTTTTGCAGGTATTTTATTGAATATTCTGCAAAATACGCAAAACAGGGGTCAAAAGTGGGCAGAAGGCGAATTGTATTTTTTAGGGTACAATTTTCAGAGGCAATCTACTCTTTTATTATAACCTATCCGAAGTAATAAGCAACGCTAATCATAAACAATTATCCGTGCATATTTCGTTTCTGCAATTTCAAGGAACAGATAATCAGACATGGAAGTGTCTGCATGTCAGAAATACCGGCACGAATAATTGCCGGAGATGAGAAACGCCGGGGATATCGGCGCGCATTTAAGGCCGCCTGAACATCCCCGGCTTTTCTTGATTGAATAATAATCTTACTGTTGTGTGCTATGCACTTCGCCTTCTTTTCGTTTTCCGTCACCATTTTCAAGGAGACGGAACGGTATGTATGGTTCATTTTTCTGGATAGCGCGGCGGAGCAGGGACGCCTGCTGTTTCATCCTGTTCCGGAAGGAGGAATCGCCTGCGGCGCTGTTGCGGCCAGTCATCCAGCGTTCGTACTCGCGGCAGAATGTTTTATATCCATCTTCATTTAGAATAACGCGGCCATCCTCTTCCGTCTCGAAATCAAAGCTTCCAAGCATCTTTTTGTTGAAAAGAAGGAGGACAAGCCGATCGACGACGGGCTGGCGGAATTCTTCCACCAAATCCAGGGCGAGGGATTTCCTGCCGTAACGGATGCCGTGCAGGAAGCCGAGGTAAGGCTCAAAGGATTCCGCTTCCAGGATGCTGCAGGCCTCACGCGTCAGGAAGGTGTAGGCGAGGCTCAGGATCACGTTCACCGAATCCTTTGGCGGCCTGCTCCTTCAAGTATAAAACTGACATACTTCCTCCTATGCCATATCCTGGTCTACAGGACGATGACTTCATCCCGTTTATATTTCCCGTTTTTGAGTTCTGTTCCGATCACGCGCGTCCTTTTCTCACAGTTCTGACAGATTTCATAAATCCGTATGCTTCCTTCCTCAACGCAGTCCATGAGCCGTATCAGTTTGGAATATATTTCCCTGTATCTGGTCTTGTCGAGGCTACATTCAAAGACGCTGTACTGCACCCGGATTCCGTAGTTCTCCAGCTCTTTCGCGATTTTACGCCGGAGCTTGTTGCTCGTGATGTCGTAGCTGATGAGGTACATCACTTATTTCCTTCAATGACTTTTTTATTTCCGGAGCCTCCGCCGTCGCAGTCCGGTTATTGAAAGGTATCGCCAGCAATCATTCCTTCTCTTGACAATAATCGGCACAGATTATGAGAGTTTAAGCAATGAAGACAAAAAGTAAGATACTGAATACAGATTTCCAAAAAGTGTTGAATTTTTGCAATGCAAAAATTATAATACAGTTTGGAGGATATTACGATGGCAAATGTTGGGCGTCCCAGAGGCGATAATAATAAAGACTACAATTACACCATCCGTATGGATGAAACGACAAAAAATCGATTGGAAACATATTGCGAAAAAATGGGGGTGCCAAAGTCTACGGCAATACGCAAAGCAATATGGCTCCTGTCAGGGGAGACTGAAGCGGAAAGGGCGGGCAAGTAATGGGGATAAATGAAGACAAGCCGGATAGCCGGAAAAATGATACGGCAGGTTTCTCGGATATGCATAACAAAAGGTTTGCGCATTACGACTCCGCCATAAACAACAAAAATGCTATGGAAAAAAAGATGGCGGAACGTGCCCGTCAATACGCCGCAAGGATTAAAGAATATACACGCTCCACTTACAACGAGACCGAAGTACGCGTTGAGTTTGTCAATCCTTTCTTTAAAGCACTCGGATGGGATGTGGATAACGAGGCTGGTCTTCCACAGCATTTACGTGAAGTAACTCATGAGGCAACTGTTCTCGTGGAGGAAGATGGCCGGCAGCGGAGCAAAAAACCGGACTACAGCTTTCGCGTAGGAACAGAAATACTATTCTTTCTGGAAACGAAAAAGCCCTCTGTAGATATTACGGTGGACAGCGCACCTGCGTTTCAGCTTCGGAGATATGGATGGAGCGGAAACCTGAAAATCTCTGTGTTGACGAATTTCGCCGACTTGTATATCTATGATTGTTCCGTGCGCCCGGTCGAAAGCGATGATGTGGGTGTGGCTCTTATTGCTCATTATTCCTTTACAGAATATGAAGAAAAATATGATGAGATCTACTCGCTGCTTTCAAAAGAGTCGGTCCTCTCCGGATCCTTTGCCGAGAGGTTTGAAACTGTCCGTGGAGCATTCCGGCGGGAGCCATTTGATGAATATTTTCTGAAACAGATCAAAATGTGGCGTCTTAATCTTGGTGCAGATATCAGGCGAAATGTGCCCACCATAGATGAAGACACCCTAAATATCAGTGTTCAGAGGATCCTGAATCGTATTATTTTCCTTCGCATATGCGAGGATCGAAGTTTTGAGCAGTACGAAACTTTGAAACAGACAGGGACTTATGAATCTTTGAAACAACTTTTCACTGCTGCCGACCAGAAATACGACTCCGGCCTGTTTGAGGTTCTGAAAGAAGATCAGATCACTGTTTCCGATGATGTTCTTCTGACTATTTTTCGTGATCTTTATTATCCGAATAATTCGTATGAATTCAGCGTGGTGGATCCGTTTATTATCGGACAAATTGTTTGATCATAAGGCCAAATATAATACTTATACCGCAGATACACTCAGCGCTTCTCCGTGGACTTTTATACCCGGGCAAATTACCGACCGGCTTGCCGCGCTCAAGGAACAATGCAGTCCCCTCAGCGACTTAGCCCGGATCTTCGTCGGTGTGCAGACGAGTAATGATAAGGTGTATATCGTTACAGCTGATGATGAAGATGCAAACTATGTCTACTTCCACGACAAAAACGGAGCGGGCAGAAAGGCGGAAAAGGGTATACTGCGCAAGAGCATTTATGACGCCCGCCTGCAAAAGTATCATGCAATCCACCCTAATAGCTATATTATTTTCCCGTATTACAACAAGGACGGTAAGCCCCGGCTGATAGATGTCGAAATCATGCGTTCTGAGTATCCGTGTGTCTTTGAGTATCTTACTGCCTTTAAAGAAGAATTGGATCGCCGCAAAATGACACAGCCAAGAACCGATCACAATTGGTATGCCTATGGGCGCAGTCAGAGTCTGGCACGTTTCTTAAGCGGTGAACACCTGATTTGGCCTGTGCTTTCTCTTGATTCGAACTATGTGTACGACAATGACCTTGTCGTGTTTACAGGTGGTGGAAACGGACCGTTCTACGGCATTGAAATGAAAGCCGCTGCAGCTGAGTCAATATTCTACATCCAGGCACTGTTAAATCATTGGCTGATGGAGCTTCTCGTCAAAAACAGCGCCAGCATTTTCCGCGGCGGATACTATTCCCATGGAAAGCAGTTCATTGCCGGACTGCCGATTCGCAGGATTGATTTTTCAAGCGAATCACAGAAAACCATTCATGATCGGATTGTAGAAAAGGTGCATCAGATAGAGAGACTGAACGTTCGTATGAACGAGGCGCAAAACTCTGCCTCAAAAAGAGCGATCGAGCGTGCTGTCGAAGCTGCGCAGAGCGAGCTGTCTTCCATGATAGATGGCTTGTACGGCGTGGAAGGCATGTGGAGGATTGATACAGATGAAGGCAATTGATGGATATGACAAACTGCGCGGAGGATACTATACACCCGCAGGGATAGCTGATTTTATTGTTCTCTGGGCTTTGCGGGATGTAAACGACACAGTGCTGGAGCCCAGTTGCGGTGACGGCAGTTTCCTTGCGTCAATTCGGAGGAGGCGCTCATGCTTTCCTTACGCTTCAGATGAAAAAGTAACAGGCGTTGAACTGGATACTGCCGAAGCGGCTAAAGCAAAAACACATGGATATTCAGTAGTAAATGGCGATTATTTCACCTACTATCGTGATTTTATAGAGGGGAAGACGGCCTATGATGTCATCGTCGGAAATCCCCCTTTCATTCGTTATCAAAATTTTGACGAACGATATAGAACAGTTGCTTTCGACCTGATGAAAAAGCACGGATTCCACCCGAACAGGCTCACTAACATCTGGCTGCCATTTTTGCTTTTGTCCTGCGAGGCTTTAAGCCATGATGGAAGAATTGGCATGGTTATTCCAGCCGAATTGTTCCAGGTAGATTACGCCGCTGAAGCCAGAAACTATCTGAGCAGCCATTTTGAATCGCTCACAATCGTCACTTTCAAACGCCTGGTATTTGAAGATATCCAGCAGGAGGTTGTACTGCTTCTCGGCGAGAAAGAATCCGCGCGTAAGGGCATCCGCGTTGTAGAATTGGAGGATTCAGAGGAATTAATCCATCACGGTTTGTCATGCCTTAACAAAGCGGAAACTAAAGCCCTGGATCATAGCAGTGATAAATGGGTGAAATACTACTTGTCTAACGAAGAATTGCAGATCCTGCGCACGCTGAATGCCGATAGCAGGATCACCGATGCCACTGACCTGTATGAAGTAAACGTGGGCTTAGTCAGCGGCGAAAATGATTTCTTCCTGTCTGATTGGGACAGCGCCGTTGCGCGGGATCTTCAGGACGAAATGAAACCGATCATTAGTCGCGCAGAACAGGTAAAAGGGATTAATCTGTCAAAAGAAGAGTATCAACAGTTGAGAGACTCGGGAAAAAAGGTGTCTATTTTTATGCCGGGTGACCGACCGCTGGATCAGCTCAGTGAGAGTGCACGGCGGTATATTTCCTGGGGAGAGCAGCAAAACTTTAATAAAAACTACAAATGCCGTATCAGGAAGAGATGGTATGTTGTTCCTTCTTCTTGGATAGCAGACGCTTTCTTAATCAGACAGGCGAACCTCTACCCCAAAATGATACTTAATCCTATCGGTGCACTGGTTACCGACACTCTGCACAAAGTACGCTTTTTAGAAGGGGTTGACCGAAATGCGGTTGCATGCGCTTTTCTGAACACATATACGCTTGCTCTGAGTGAAACCCTCGGCAGGAGCTATGGAGGTGGAGTTTTGACTTTTGAGCCTGGTGAGATGCGCAGGATGCGAATACCCATGAAAGGTTCGGAAAAACTGGATATCCGTAAAATCGACGCGCTTCAGAGAATGGGTAAATACGAGGAGATCCTCAGTTATACTGACTCGATCCTTCTTACGGATGGTCTCGGCTTAAGCAGGCAAGATGTAGATCTGCTCCACTCCATATGGAACAAAATGAGAAACCGGCGCTTATTACGAAAACAAAGCGTCTGAAAAATTCCATCAAGATTTTTCTTAAGCATTCCCGTCAAATCGGGAATGCTTTTTAGGTTAAACCGATATGCGCTTAGATGAAATGAGCGGATGTTAAAAATACGGCATTTTTGCATAAAGAATTCAAAAAATATCTTATCCCTGATAATCTCATTCTTCCCATCCTATTGTGTTGACAATCAGCACAGGCTAATCCCCGTATCAATTCCCTAAGTCGGGAAAACCTCTTTTCTACTGCCGCGAGAGCGTACGTTGGTTCCAATCCAACCCTGTGTCAATGCCCTATGTCGGGCAAGCCTCATTTCTACGTTTTAGGGGTAGTCTTTGCGTTTGTGGTAATTGTTCGTGTCAATGCCCTATGTCGGGCAAGCCTCATTTCTACCTGGCAAATGGGTATATCAGGGCGAGTGCATTGGAGTGTCAATGCCCTATGTCGGGCAAGCCTCATTTCTACTATCAGGATTCGGCGCCCCTAACACACAATATGATGCAGTGTCAATGCCCTATGTCGGGCAAGCCTCATTTCTACTGCAGCCCTAAGCCCTCATAAATATCGCCCCAATAAGTGTCAATGCCCTATGTCGGGCAAGCCTCATTTCTACGTGCCGCAATCCTAAGATGAATGTCTACGGAGAACTGTGTCAATGCCCTATGTC
>DEPS01000038.1:6316-20304 GCA_002358875.1 Lachnospiraceae bacterium UBA3386
CGGGCAAGCCTCATTTCTACTGTGTAGTGGGTTGTTCCTGAGTTTGACAGGAAAATGTGTCAATGCCCTATGTCGGGCAAGCCTCATTTCTACCCTGCCTTTTAAGGAGAATGTTTTATCAAAAATTATATATCGTTATTACGATATTTCTCACAATTTGATTTTTTCCACTATTCCCCACAAACGATTATAAAATCCGAATAATTATGCTTCTTTTCCACCACTTCTTGCCTGTAATCTGGCGAAAATATGGAGTCATCCACCACTTTCGAAGCATTCCATCAATAGCAAAAATCGCTAGATTATAGCCGTTTAATTATCTGTTAATTTAAATTTTTGCAGGTATTTTATTGAATATTCTGTAAAATACGCAAAACATGGGTCAAAAGTGGGCAGAAGGTAAATTGTATTTTTTAGGGTACAATTTTCAGAGGCAATCTACCCTTTTATTATAACCTATCCGAAGTAATAAGCAACGCAAATCAGAAACAATTATCCGTGCATATTTCGTTTCTGCAATTGTAAGGAACAGACAATTAGACATGGAAGTGTCTGTATGTCAAAAATACCGGCGCAAATAGTTGCCGGAGATGAGAAACGCCGGCGATATCGGCGCGGACTTAAGACCTCCTGAACATCCCCGGCTTTTCCTGATTGAATCATGATCTTACTGTTGTGTGCTGTGCACTTCGTCATCTTTTTGTTCTACGTCGTCATTTTCAAGGAGACGGAACGGTACGTATGGTTCATTTTTCTGGATAGCGCGGCGGAGCAGGGACGCCTGCTGTTTCATCCTGTTCCGGAAGGAGGGGTCACCTGCTGCGCTGTTGCGGCCGGTCATCCAACGTTCGTACTCGCGGCAGAATGTTTTATATCCGTCTTCATTGAGAATGACACGGTCGTCCTCTTCCGTCTCGAAATCAAAGCTTCCAAGCATCTTTTTGTTGAAAAGAAGGAGGACAAGCCGGTCGACGACGGGCTGGCGGAATTCTTCCACCAGATCCAGCGCGAGGGATTTCCTGCCGTAGCGGATACCGTGCAGGAAACCAAGGTAAGGCTCAAAGGATTCCGCTTCCAGGATACTGCAGGCTTCCCGCGTCAGGAAGGTGTAAGCGAGGCTCAGGATTACGTTCACCGGGTCCTTTGGCGGCCTGCGATTCCGGCCTTTGAAGTAATATGCTTCATTTCGAAAACTGCATTTTAGCATAGCTGCAAAAGCACCGAAATAAATCTGGCTGCAGATGCCTTCCGTCCCCATCAGTTCATGTGAATCCGCCCTCTCCGGGATCGTCTGCCGGATCTGTTCCATACGGTCAAGATCCGCGCGCCAGTCATGGTCGATGCCTGTCCATCTGTAACGTCGGATCATTTCCATCTGATTTTGGATTTTTCCATCTACGATGCAGCGGGCGATCTCCATGCGCCGGGCTTCATCCATAAAACATCTGTATTGTTCGAATCGTAGAAAAATATTCCGGGCTGATTCTGCCGCCGCCATTCCCAGATACTTTCCCGACCGCGTGAAATAGCTGACATCCACTCCATGCGTCATCAGCATCTGCAGCGCCTGCGTGCTGATCTGCACATTCCCGATCACAGCGATATTGTCCACCTGAAAGACCGGAATGTCCAACAGGGCCTGGCCGTTCTTGGCCACGATGATGCGGTCGCCGCTCTTTTGGACAAACGCGCCCTGCTCCTTCAAGTATAAAACTGACATACTTCCTCCTATGCCACATCCTGTTCTACAGGATGATGACTTCATCCCGTTTATATTTCCCGTTTTTGAGTTCTGTTCCGATCACGCGCGTCCTTTTCTCACAGTTCTGACAGATTTCATAGATCCGTATGCTTCCTTCCTCAACGCCGTCCATGAGCCGTATCAGTTTGGAATATATTTCCCTGTATCTGGTCTTGTCGAGGCTGCATTCAAAAACGCTGTACTGCACCCGGATTCCGTAGTTCTCCAGCTCTTTCGCGATTTTACGCCGGAGCTTGTTGCTCGTGATGTCGTAGCTGATGAGGTACATTGCTTTTTCCCTTCAATTACATTTCTTAGTTACGGGGCCTACACAGTCACGATCTGGTTATTGAAAGGTATCGCCAGCAATCGTCCCTTCTCATGACAATAATCGGCACAGAAAACGAACATTTAAGTAAATGAAGGAAAAAAATACCGCAGCTGCCGGGTGAAGTTGGCACTGCGGTATTTCTGTTAATCCTATTTGAGATGTATGCAAATTACTGATTTATTATACATCAGAGCATGCTGTACCCCTGTAATGGAAATGATCATTTCTTGAATAAGTCGCTGTGGGTGCCTGTTATAGAAATCGTTAGGGCAAGGCCTTCATCCTCCAGAGATAGATCAAAAGCCAGTCAAATAACACACCTACAGCTTTCGATGGTCCTTCCATCCGCCTCCCAATTCATGGTCGTTGTACTCCTCGATCAGCTTCATGATAATCCCGTAGTCTTTCTGTGGCCAGGAGAACTCCGGGGTGTTTTCTCCAAAACCATCCCTGCAGTTCTATGGCTTTTCAGGTAAAATAATCGATCTTTTCCGATGCCCACCAGGATTGAACCGCGCCGGGAGAACAGATGACAATGAGATATATCTTTCCCCATCTATTATTTCTGTAGATAGAAGCTCTGGGAAAAGGGTTATTTCGGACTATAGTCGAGATGATTCATCTTCCCGCTGTATGTATATGTTTTGTTATTATCCTTGTTGAGATATTTATAAATATAAATGTTATAGCGGTTGCTGAAAAGTTCTCCCAGATAAAAAGGGATTATTACCGGCCCCGCATAAAAAACATGCAGTTCGGAAATACCATTTTTGTGAAGGGCTTTGTCCACCCAGCTAAACGCCTGATAAATCTGGCTTGCTGAACCTTCGATCTCTTTATCTTCGATGTTTGCTCTGGAAATGTGTACGACTCTGCCTTGGGCGGGGAGTTCGTTAATCATGTATCCTGTGAACTCAATCTCCTGATTAACATCTCTGAAAATTCTTTGATCCCTGAAACCGCTTCCATTCAGCATATCGGAAAACAATTCGTTTCCTTTGCAATAGGTCAATACATTGCCTTCTATGTTACCTTTTCCAATGTCTATAATAAGGATTGCTGAGCCAGTTCCTGTATTTACCGGCACCACAGGTCTTGCCGAACGAAGCCGCTGCACGCTAATCCAGGTTGCCAGAGCAAATACTCCCGTTAATAACGTGACAAACACCCCGATCGTTTCCAACACGCCCATGTAATCCGCACCTGTTATTATTGAAAACGCAAAACCTGTCAGCATCATAATCAGGAAAAGCGAAAAAGGCATCAGCACATTCCTGAGCCAGGCAGGCAGTTTGTCCAACTGCCGGATATACCATTTTTCCTCCGTTTCAGAAACCCCTGTCACATCGAGCGATTCTGAATCGGAAATTCTTTCTCCTTCTTTTTTACTGTCATTATTGTCCATAATCCTGTTAACCCCCACTTACATTACTGCTAATGAGCAAAATCCTGTTCGATAACGAAACACTTGTTTCTTGAGGTTTACAAAAAAGCATTCCCTGTGAATAAGGGGATGCTTGTTCAGTTCACGGTGGGCAGACAAGGTTGACAGGCAGTTCGTGTCAGGGCATGGCGATGGAGGCATAACTAAGGTCCTTTTTTCGAAGGCTTTCGTACATGTTAAGCATGTATTTTTTCTTTGCCTGGGAAATGCTGGAAGATGAGACCCTGCTGCCCTCCTGCCGTTCCAGGTATCCCCGGACTACTTCATTCTGGAGGGGGATGTGGAGGCGATCCGACCTGTTTTCATGCGTGACTTTTTCTTCCGGAAGAACGTCGCCGTTTTTCGCGAGGCGGTTTTTGAGGATTGCCTTCATGGTGAGACCTTTCTGATAGGAGAGGCGGTCCTTTTCGTCGGTACAGAAGCTGGTATATTCGTAATGCATCGCTTCCAGCACGTCGCGTTCATGCCGGAAGGGTCCTGCATCATTCTTTATTTTCAGGAAATTGATAATGTCGGAAGAATAAAAAAGCCTGTAATATTCGTGTCTGCTTATTAGATATTTATTCTTTGAATGCAGTTCCATGAAATTGAAAATCTGGGAGGCCAGCTCGTAAAGCTGTGCGTCCATGACCAAATCTTCGAGAAAATCCCCGCCCCCGCCACACGTTTCTTCTGCCGATTCGCGCATAGCATTTCCCGTATTGATAATGTCTACAGCCCTTTCATCACCAGCCTCGTTTTTCGCAGGACTGTCCGCGCTGCAAATGGCGACATTCTGCCGTTCATCCCAATTTCTCGGCAGTCCGACGAGTCCTGCGCTTTTACGCTCGTCGTCAATGATGCGGTTTTTCATCCGCGACGTCAGGAAATTCAGAAGCCGGCTCTTTGCGGGGTCGTACCGGTCGTAAACCTCCAACCAGAGCTCACTCATATAATCCTCTGCTTCTTTTGCAACATACGCATTCTTTGCCCCGGAATGTTTGTAAATCTCATTGAAATACCGGAGGCATTCCGGAGAAATAAGGACCATGTAGAGCTGCGCCATGATGTTTTTATGAGCAGCTGAATCCGCTCCCGAATCCATTTCTGCCAGTTCTTTTTCCAGGGCAGCCAGCTTATCCTTCCATCCTGATTTTCCCATGACTGCACCCCCTCGTCATTC
Organism: Lachnospiraceae bacterium UBA3386; assembly: GCA_002358875.1. Taxonomy (GTDB): domain Bacteria; phylum Bacillota; class Clostridia; order Lachnospirales; family Lachnospiraceae; genus CAG-791. The sequence goes on from DEPS01000038.1 coordinate 10,995, forward strand.
GCCTGAAATCAGCCTGTCGATGATGGCTCGGGTATCCTTGACCCTGCGTTCCGCCAGGACGCGGACAATCTCCTCAAGCTGGATCAGCGCCGTAATGTCAAAAAGCGTCATAGGCGAGTCTTCTTTGCTGTGGTCGAGTTCGCCGTACACGAGGCAGCCGATGGAAACATTTCGAAGCGTCCTGTATCCGAACTGTATCGCCATCAACTCTGCGATCGGCATGGGCTTGTTTCCGTAGGTCAGGCAGCCAAACAGGATGTCGTCGTCCTCTATGTATGGGAGGAGCTTGTGGAAGATCTCAATCTGCGTATCAACGTCACCAGCATATGTCACCTGTATCGGCTCAACGCCCCTGCACACAAACCCCTTCCTTTCCTGCAGGGTACTAAGTTCTTCTCTAAGCTGCTCCACATGGAACCAGGCGCTCTCCGTATCCGGCGTGACCGCGATCACCCTGATTTCCTCGCCCTCCTGGGCATAACCATTGATAACCGGGATCAACGGAAAACGCGTCGCATACTCATAAACCAGCTTCCGGTTCCCCGTTACCTGATAGACATTGGAATGCAGGTTGTCCTTCACGATCTCCCCCGACTGCTTATCCCTGATGACCGGCTGCAACGGTGTAATCATAATGAATTTTTTCATGGAGCCTCCTCGGGAACCCTCTAACTAAGGGAGCCTTTTCACATTTTTAAAGTTTCTCGGTATTAACAGATCGAGCCTCTCCGTCAGCACTCCTGACCATGTTTGGAATGCTTTTTTGTTCAAGGACATCGTAATGCTTTTCCAATCAATACGGGTTAATGCCCAGTTAATTCCCTATACCGGGAAAGAATAATTTCTACAAAATCAGATGATCCCTGCAAATAGCGAGGCTCTACGTTGGTGCCCTGAGTAGTATTTTACCCCCATAAGATGGCACCGCGAATACCCGTATTCGTCCTGTTTCAATGCCCTAAGTCGGGCAAGCTTCATTTCTACTGGATCTCTTCGACTCCTTAAAAGAGGGACCTTATATTGTGTCAATGCCCTTAGTCGGGCAAGCTTCATTTCTACAACATGATAGGATTTGGAAGATTTGGGAAACGGAATTTGGTGTCAATGCCCTTAGTCGGGCAAGCTTCATTTCTACGCGTTGTGGAATGTTCTGGGTGATTTGGCAGCCACAGTGTGTCAATGCCCTTAGTCGGGCAAGCTTCATTTCTACTGATTATTATTCGTTCAATGAATGGATGCCGAATATTGTGTCAATGCCCTTAGTCGGGCAAGCTTCATTTCTACCCGGCGGACACCACGGCAGAGGCGCAGGAAGCGCAGGGTGTCAATGCCCTTAGTCGGGCAAGCTTCATTTCTACAGGAGGTACATTATGTATACGCACGCGCCGAATTTGTGTCAATGCCCTTAGTCGGGCAAGCTTCATTTCTACTGACGAAAACTACGGCGTTGCTGTAGCAGAAGTCTATTGTGTCAATGCCCTTAGTCGGGCAAGCTTCATTTCTACCTAGTTACATGTTGAGAGACGAAGCATACAACCCATCTTGTGTCAATGCCCTTAGTCGGGCAAGCTTCATTTCTACCAATGAGGAGTACATGGATCTCTGCGTCGCCATGGCTGTGTCAATGCCCTAAGTCGGGCAAGCTTCATTTCTACTGTCCAGCCGGTATGACCTGTTCTAATAAGCCAAAATGTGTCAATGCCCTTAGTCGGGCAAGCTTCATTTCTACAACAGTGAGCCATCTTTCACTATTAGTAAGAATGGCAGGTGTCAATGCCCTTAGTCGGGCAAGCTTCATTTCTACTTTGTTAAACTCCATGTTTTCATCAGGTTAAAGCAGTGTGTCAATGCCCTTAGTCGGGCAAGCTTCATTTCTACGCAAATGCATTAAACAGTGTTGATATTAATAAAAAACGTGTCAATGCCCTTAGTCGGGCAAGCTTCATTTCTACCCTGCCATTTTTTGTGTTTGCAAAAGCGATAAAGCCAAACTGTTATTTCGTTATTTCCTCCGGCTCGTTTATTTCTCAATTCCCCCACAAATAATTAAAAATAAGCTAAATTACGGCTTTGTCACTCCACTTGGCGTCAAATATTAAGTGAAAATATGTATTTTTTCACCACTTTTGCAATAATCCACCAACAGGGAAACGCGCTTGATTTGAAGTGTTAAATCGTCTGTTATTTTAATTTTTTGCAGGTAATTAACTGAATATTCTGCAAACTATGCAAAACTGGGGCCAAAAGTGGGCAGAAGACAGATTGTATTTTTTCCAATACAATTTTACGAAGCATTCTACCACTTTATTATAACCGAAACTGGATAATGCGCAACGGCAATTAGCGCCCTTTTTGTTGGCTATTTATTATCGCTATTGCAATCGTAATAATCAGAAAAGCCGAGGATGCATGTGCGGTTCGTCATCCGACTGAGCATCCCCGGCTTTTAATTGCTATATTATCTTACTGTTTTAGCGATTCCATCAGACAACTCCGGGCATGGTCACCGGATGGCACGGGCGTAATTTGCCGAGTGCATGGGGTTGATCCAGTCGATGCAGCGTTCGCAGTCCTCGAAGTCCATTTTTTCGATGCCGCAGAAGTTACGGAACATGTCGAAGACGAAGGTGCGGAAACGAGCGAAGTCTTTGTGGCTGACAGGGCCGAGTCCATGGGCAAAGATGGAGTTGTTGCGCAGGTAGACCATGGAGCGGATGCGCTTGATCATGCTAATGGCATCCGCAAGCCTGCCGCCGACGAGGGGATCTCCCATTGCGGCGAGGAGAATGAAGCCGTCCAGGGAGGCGATGGGGGTGGGAAGGAAGCGGTCCGGCTCCTTGCGGAACACGGTTTCCGAGATATTGCGGTAACGGTTTGCCATCCACGAAAGCCTTTCATCAGGGCTCTTCCCCCGCAGCTCCGGAAATTTGGCGATGTTGTATTTTGCGTGCTGGTAATCGGGGCGGGAGGTGAAGATGCCGTATCGGGACAGGCGGCGCTGGGACATCATCTCCAGAAGACGGTAGAGCAGGAGGGTCGCCATGTCAAATTTTTCCTGCTTTTCCCGTGTCTTGGCGTTCTGATAGATTGTCAGCACGAGGGAGTGAAGGATGTCGGCGTCATCGAGGATGGCGGGCATGTCCCGCGCCTCTTGGAGGGCGGGAATCCTGCTCAGATGCTCCAGCATTGCGCGCTGCCTGTCAATGTGGCGGGAGAAGTCCATCAGGAGATAGTCGCGGTGGAGCTTGCGGTCCCTCTCGATTTCCTTCTGGAGCTGGAGCATGTTCTGGTAAGCCGGGATAAAATCGAGGGCGTCCCATGCCTCATAGGAAGCTGCGAGGAGGCTCACGAAGCCCAGCTGCTGGCGGAGTGCCGGATCCGGGATGTTATCTTTCAGGACAGAGAATTTTTCCTTGGCGCCGGCATAATTGTTCTTGTCAAAGAGCTCAAACGCTTTCTCTATCTCCAGCTCGCCGAATACCGCGAGGGGGTTCTCGATATACATGAGACGTTCCGATCCGGGGTTGGGCTTGCGGAAATCGACAAGGTAGTCGTCGGTCGAGCAGTATACCATCTGGACGTCGATCATCGCGCCCGCGAGCGCCGCTGCTGCCGACATCGCCTTGGTTCCTCCGGTAAAGTCGATGTACATCTTGCCGGGCTTCCCGGAACGGAGATAGAAGGCCTTGATCTCACGGTAGATATCCATGGGGTCGACTTCGCTGACGAGGCTTTTGTCGTACTGGGTCGGTTTCAGGCCGCAGTATCCAATCACTTTCGCCATGGTGTCCCCGGAGGCTTCTGTGTAGAGGAAAAGGAGCTTTTTGGGGCGCAGGAGGCAGATGTCCAATGCCAGAGGCTCATAGGAAGTGCCCACCGACACGACCATGTGCTCCACGTCCTCAAACACCATGTCCTGGTTGTTGCGGAGGTATTCCTTTTCAATGAGCTTCATCAGATGTTCGTCGTAGAAGCGGGCAGCATTACGCCTTTGCTCCAACGTCTTGCGTTCAAGCTGCATCCACTGTTCAGTAAGTTCCTTCAGCCCTGCCGCAGCCCCAGCAGGCGCCGCCTGTCCGGACGTTTTCTCATGATCATGGCTTTCCTGAGACGGGTCTGATACGAACGCCTCGATTTTATAAGCAGGTGTTTTATTTTCAGATCCGGGCGTCTTGTTTCCAAATGCGAGTTCCTTGTTTTCAGATGCGCATATCCTGGTTTCAGTTGTGAGCGCCTCTGCCACGCTGGCTTCCGTCCTGACAGGTGCTTTATCTGCTTCTGTCCTGCTCGGAACTCTGTCTGCTTTCGCCCTGCCCGGTGCTTTGTCTTCTTCCGCCTTGCCCGGTGCTTTCTCTTCTTCTGCCCTGCCCGGAACTCTGTCCGTTTCTGCCGCAGGCACGTTTTCGGGTTCGTCCGCTGCAGTTTCAGTTTTGGCTTTAGACGGGGCTGCCTTTACAGGTCCCGGCTTCTCAGGCGCTTTTCCAGGATCAAATGTGCCATCCGGGGCTGAGTCCGGGTCCGAAACCGTCGCATCATCCGCAAGGGCTTTTTCAGATACATGTTCCTTCATGTCCCCGTAAAGAATTTCATCCAGAACCGCCTCATCCAGGCCTTTTTTACCTGCAGCTGCAGGAGCGGCTTTCTTCGCAGCTGCGCGTTTTTTCCCAGTCATGCTGTTTTCATGTACGTTGTTCACTTTTCTCCTTGCCATCTTTCCCTCCTTCTTCCGGATTTGCCGGAACTGCGCCAAAGTCCTTTCTGTCAGATTTTCATCACTGATTCGTACCGATGTGATTCTCCTGTGATTTTCTGCATGCAGGGTATTTCCTTTCAGATCTCAATCACCCATTCGTAACCGTCCTGTTTTTTGCGCCGGACGAGAAGGCCCATTTCGATTTCAAGCGCGTCCGCTTCTACGCTGTCATATACTTTTTCGAGTTCGCGCTCCACCTTGCGGACGGATTTTTCAATAGAACGCTGCTGTTTTCGAAGTTCCAGAATGCGGACGGCGAGCTCCTGCGCCTTCTTGTGGACATTGATCTCCTCGATGACTTTTTTCTCTTTATCAGCAGAGAGCGTCCTGCTCGTAGGGATCGTGATCGCATCCTGCATATCTTTCGAAAGGGAAAGTGCGTGGAGGACCGGGGATGGATAGCAGTTTTTTGTCCTTTTAAAATTACAGCTGCACCCTACCTCTGCACTAATCTTACGGTACTGCTCACGGAGCTTCACGCAGCTGACCGGCTTTTCGGGAATACGGTCAATGAAGCGCTGCGTCACGTTGTACTGGTAGTTCATGGTAAAGCGCATGACGTCATGGACGAAATCCTTCCCTTCTTCACCGACATGTCCGAAGACATGCAGGACGGACAACCTTTCAAAATGGGTCAGGTAACCGGTGCGCTTCGATTTCAGGCAGAGATACTGCATGAGGGAACAATGGGAAAGGATCTCCCAGATGCTGGCGTCGAGGTCACCGAAGGCTTCCCTCAGTTCCTGCAGGATGTCTGAATTGACGTTCTCATTTGCTGTAAAAAATCCCGGCCCCCTTGCCACGTCATCCGGAAAAGTCCGCTTATCCTCTTTGCTGTTTCCACCCTTTTTACCTTTTCCGTCCAAAGATTTTCCAGATGTCTGATCTGTGTTTACAGAATCAAACGCGGCCGCGGCGGACAGCATTCCCGGGGATGCGGCTGTCCTCAATGCGGAAGTCGGCATTGAATAGGAAAGGATCTTCCGTATGGCAGCTAAAGAATAGCTGGCAAGCGTGTCCGCGAAGGTGTCGATGTCTGTTACGGGCTCGCCGTCGTCTCCTATGAAGCAGGAGCGCCTGCCCGTCCGTACGTGGATTCCGTAAGGGATTTTGAGTATCTGGCCGAATCGTCCCGCCTTGAGGCGCACCTTGTTGGGGAAGCATTCCACCGTGACGTCGTCCTCCAGGACAATTTCTTCCTCCATCCTGTCAGTAAGCATGTTGGCGAAACGGACAGGAATCCATTCCGAAAGGAAAAGCCAGACGTGGTATCCCCTAAAGCCGGAGAACTCGATATAGCCGCGCATGCCCTTGTCTTCGAGAAGCTTCTGGATTTCCAGTGCCTTGTGGTAGGCGTGCTGCAGGCAGGCGTCGAATTCCGGCCCGGTGTTCCCGTATTTTAAGAGGAACTGCTTGGATACATCGATGTCCCAGACGATGAAGCGGACAGTCGAATTGGGCCTCTGCACATAGGTGCCGACGGTGCAGTCACCCTTAAGGTGTCCGGCAATCTGATCCTCCGTGAGTGGCCGCTCCTGCAGCTCCGACTTTCGCCGCATGCCGCCAGCGACGCTCTCGATGCTGAAAATGTCATCCCGCCCCGCGAAAGCGTCCAGCATCAGGACGGGCGTCCGTTCCGTGACCTCCATAACGATATTGCCGGATTCATCCGTCCTCCCGGAAGCAGAAGTCCGGATAGAACTGTCACCCTTTCCGAAAGCGGAATCCGGAATGGAACTGTCCCCTTTCTCAGAAGCAGAAACCTGTATAGAACCGGCACCCTTTTCGAAAGCAGAAGCCGGAACGGAAACGTTCCTTTCACCTGCCGCCGGTGAAGCCGCCATTAAAGATTCCGCCCGGACTTCTGCCGAACCTGCTGTTGAACTTTCTGATGATTTTTCTGTTGAACTCTTTTTTGTTCCTTTTGTTAAATTCTCTGTTGCCCCTCCTGGGGAAACACTTCCTGAAGTCTCTTTTAATTCAGGATTCAGGGCTGCAGCCGGGTTCGAGACTACCCCCGCCAGAGATGCTGCCGCCAGAGACCGGTGCCTGGCGAATCTGGATGTATCAAAGCGTTCCTTCCGCGCCTTGAGCTTTTCCGTCTGATCCATCCATAACTGCGCGTTCTCATATTCCTCTGCGTCGGTGTAGAGCTGCATCAGCTCAACGGAAGTCTCCGCGTCTTCAAACACAAAATGCTTCCTGTAAAGGAGGAGGAGCCGGTGTATGACATCCGGATTGCCGTTTCCCATGCTTTCCCTCGAAAAACCCGCCTCCGGCAGGTCAAAATACTGCTCATATTCCAAAAGCTCTAAAGCTTCGCACCCCGTCTTTTTCCAGAGGCGGCCAAGGTATCCCGCGATGTCCCTGCAGGCATTGTAGAGGGAGGGGCGCTCCTCCTGAAGGCGGGGGAGCATTTCCTTCCTGCCGCCCACCGCATAGGCGAAGGCAATGTATTCGTAGATTGAATGCATCTTCCTCTCATCCCGGTAATACTGCTGCCAGCCTCCGATGATCTCCAGCGCCTTCGCCGCCTTCTCCTCCACGTTTAAAGTCGGATTTGTGAGCCACATCGTCTCCAACCGGTCATACAGGCGGTCCTCAGCCTTTGCCGGAACGCTCTTTCCGGAGGCATCGAGATGATAACCCAGGAAATCAACTCCTTCCTCCAATCCGCAGCAGACCGTCTTTGCTTCGTTTGCTGAAAGACGGAGCTCCTCAAGCCGGATCTTGATTTCTTTCATGAGCTCCATGAGCTTTGGCTTGTCCGCCCCTAAGATCAGCATGTCGTCCGAATAGCGGACGTAGAAATGCTCCGGCCTTGCGAGCGCGATGTCGAAGTCCATCATAAAGATGTTCGACAGAACCGGCGCAATGGCAGAACCCTGGTGAATTCCGAGGGTTTTCTCCGTCAGTTCCCCGCTCACGTCATCCAGCATGGCCGTGCAGGCGTTCATCCTGATCAGTTCCAGGACATCATCCTCCTTAACTGCCCGCATAAGACGCGCTTTCAGGAGATTCCAGGAAATATTGTCAAAAAAATGTGTGATGTCCGCCTTCAGCGCCGCCTCGTACCGCTTCGTCCCGATCTCCGCCGTGATGTCCCCGATTGCCTGCAGCGCGGACTTTTCGCTCCGGTAAGCATAGGACTGCGACGAAAGCCGCCCTTCGAACAGCCTGGAAAGCTCCGACGCCAGGGACTGCTGCACAACCTTGTCCCGCATGGAATACAGGGCGATCACACGCGCCTTCTCCCCCTTGTAAAGCGTCACATTCCGCACCGGCAGGGGCTCATACCGATGCTCCTTCAGCTCGATCTGAAGCTGCTTAAGTTCCTCCCGGCTGTTCTCGTCAAACTGCTGCCATGTCACACCGTCCACCCCCGCCGCAGGCTTGTTGCGCCGCACCCGCTGCCATGCCGCGGCCAGCTTCTGCAAATCAATGATTTTGTTATACAGGCTCATTCCCACCACCTCCTGTCAATTTCCCGCATTTAGTTACATCCATAGCGCTTGCATTGATCCCGAACCTCTGCCAATTTGCAGCGTCTTTGTCTGCGCCTGTCGGCTTCATTCACACCAGGTCCCTGCCAGATTCCATCTCACATCGGTTTCCTTTATTCCAAATAACTTTCCCGGTTCCTTTCTCATGACATTATTCGGCACGGAAGATCAGCATTTAAGCAATGAGAACAAAAAAATGCCGCGACTACTGATAATCAGTATCACGGCATTTTTCAAACAATATTCTTTTTTTAATTGACCACATGCGTTGAAGGTTCTTCGTAGAGGATTCTCCGTTGAAAATGCTCTCTTGAAGATTCTCGCATTTTCAAAAAGCACCCCCGGCTATGAGGGGGAATGCCTTTAAGTGATGCCTGACTCGGGCAAGCCTCATTTCTACGGATTGCTATATTCCTTATGGGGGTCGCTTGCATGGCGTGTCAATGCCCTTAGTCGGGCAAGCCTCATTTCTACTGATTGACTTTAAGGAACATAAAATTGCCAACTTTCCTGTGTCAATGCCCTTAGTCGGGCAAGCCTCATTTCTACAAAATCCCGTGAGCTGGTTTGTGGAAGTTTATGAAAAGTGTGTCAATGCCCTTAGTCGGGCAAGCCTCATTTCTACATGTGTTCGAATTACATAAATGTTTCAATGCAAAAAAGTTGTCAATGCCCTTAGTCGGGCAAGCCTCATTTCTACCCTGTTGAAAAAACAAAACTTATCTGGGTTCACTATTTTGTGTCAATGCCCTTAGTCGGGCAAGCCTCATTTCTACTGTAACTACCGGCGAGTATACTCTTCGGTGGGAAAAGGTGTCAATGCCCTTAGTCGGGCAAGCCTCATTTCTACGCAATCGAAGCAATGCGGACTCAGAACGACCATAGAGTGTCAATGCCCTTAGTCGGGCAAGCCTCATTTCTACCAACCGCTACAGACGCTGAGTTCACACAATGCAACTTTGTGTCAATGCCCTTAGTCGGGCAAGCCTCATTTCTACCTTTACAGTGACAAACATAATAATCCTAATATAGCAGGTGTCAATGCCCTTAGTCG
>DEPS01000038.1:20426-20806 GCA_002358875.1 Lachnospiraceae bacterium UBA3386
CGGGCAAGCCTCATTTCTACGATTGAAAATTGAATAGCAACAAGGTTCCCTATGATCGGTGTCAATGCCCTTAGTCGGGCAAGCCTCATTTCTACTAAGGTTGTTTGATGCTATCCTGAGTAAGCCGTTAAATGTGTCAATGCCCTTAGTCGGGCAAGCCTCATTTCTACACAAAGGAAACTATACCGGAAACTACGGCGGAAACTACAGCGTGTCAATGCCCTTAGTCGGGCAAGCCTCATTTCTACTCTACAAAGATATTCGTGTCCGGAACAGATTTCAACATGTGTCAATGCCCTTAGTCGGGCAAGCCTCATTTCTACTCCACCGATGGAAAAATGGATAGGAGTAACTATTTATGTGTCAATGCCCTTAGTCGG
>DEPS01000038.1:20854-21009 GCA_002358875.1 Lachnospiraceae bacterium UBA3386
TCGGGCAAGCCTCATTTCTACCCAGTCTCGCCGCAGCCATAGGGCTGGGCATAGGCCTGTGTCAATGCCCTTAGTCGGGCAAGCCTCATTTCTACGTCAAGATTGATTGGATTTCAATTCCTTTATCTGGGAAGTGTCAATGCCCTTAGTCGGGC
>DEPS01000123.1:0-164 GCA_002358875.1 Lachnospiraceae bacterium UBA3386
CCGTACTGGGTCACCATGTTGCGGGCAAGAGCCGTCGCGCGCTCGATATCGTTGGCGGCGCCGGTCGTGACACTGTCAAACCTGAGCTCCTCCGCAGCGCGGCCGCCAAGAAATCCGATGATCATGGCCTCCAGCTCGGCCTTGCTGTTGAGATATTTTTCCTC
>DEPS01000123.1:209-19402 GCA_002358875.1 Lachnospiraceae bacterium UBA3386
ACGATGGTGATCTTCTGCACGGGCTCGGAATTTTTCTGCACAGCGCTGATCAGAGCGTGTCCGACTTCGTGATAGGACACGATCCGGCGCTCTTCCTTGCTCATGATGCGGTCTTTTTTCTCCTTGCCGACCAGGACCTGCTCGACAGCTTCGAAGAGGTCCTTCTGGCTGACATACTGGCGGTGGTCCTTGACGGCGTTGATGGCGGCCTCGTTGATCATATTCGCGAGGTCGCTTCCCACCGCGCCGCTGGTAGCAAGAGCGATCTCCTCCAGATCCACCGTCTCGTCCATCTTGACATCATTGGCATGGACCTTGAGGATGGCGACGCGGCCCTTGAGGTCAGGGCGGTCGACGATGATACGGCGGTCGAAACGGCCCGGGCGGAGCAGTGCCTTGTCCAGGATCTCCGGCCGGTTGGTCGCGCCGATGACCAGGATGCCCTTGTCAGACTCAAAGCCGTCCATCTCAGAGAGAAGCTGGTTCAGGGTCTGCTCCCGCTCCTCGTTGCCCCCGCCGTAGCGGGAATCACGGCTGCGCCCGATGGCGTCAATTTCATCGATAAAAATAATGCAGGGCGCGTTTTTTGTCGCCTCTTTGAACAGGTCACGGACGCGGGAAGCACCCACGCCGACATAGAGCTCGATGAAATCCGAGCCCGTGAGGGAGAAAAACGGCACATGGGCCTCTCCGGCCACTGCCCTGGCCAGCAGAGTCTTTCCCGTCCCGGGAGGGCCCACAAGGAGCGCCCCCTTGGGGAGTTTGGCACCGATCCCGGCATAGCGCTGGGGATTATGTAAAAAGTCGACGACCTCGACCAGGGACTCCTTGGCCTCGTCCTCGCCCGCCACATCCTTGAACGTGACGCCCGTCTCCTTCTGCACATACTCCTTGGCTGTACTCTTGCCGACCCCGAAGATACCTCCGCGGCCGCCGCCCATCCTCCGGAACAGTATGCTCAAAAGTCCCCACATCAGCAGGATGGGGAACACATAGGAAAGCAGGAAGGAAAGCACCATCCCCGAGCTGTCGGGAACATAAGGGTTATAGGTGATCTTGGCATCCAGAAGCCGCTGCGCCAGAGCATCCGAAGATTCCGCCATGCCGGTAAAAAGCACAGCATCGGAATCCTTTAAATGGATCTCCAGGCGGTCGGACTTCATGTCGACTTCCGTCACCTTATCCTGCTGGATATATTTTATAAAATCATTGTAGGAGATCCTGCGGGAATCACCGTTGTCCCGCATAAAATAGCTGACAGCTACAAAAGCCATAACTGTCACCAGCAGCAGGATAAACATGTTGGGCCTGGGCTGCTTGTTCCCGTTCCCATCATTATTATTTCCGCCGCCGTTTCTTCCTCCGTTTCCGTTCCCGCGCCGGCCATTGCCTCCGCTGCGGCCGCTATTCTGCCTGCCGTCGCTGCCTCTGCCTCTCCCGCGGTCCTGATTTTCCTCTCCTCCGCCAAACAGATCACCCAGCCCGAGGGGATCATCCCGAAGGATCCTGCTCCCGAATCGGCGCCCTGAAGCCTCATCCCCGCGGACACTTCGCCCGCCAAAAGGATTTACCCGGCCAAAGAAACCGCGTCGGGCTGCAATGCCGGATTCCTGTTTTCTATCATTTTCCTCAAACATACCTGTCAATCTGACTCCTGTCTATGAACCATCTCATCTATAAATTATTTCAAACAAAACCTCGTCAGCCCGCAGACAAAGCAAAGGGGCATTTTTTTATTATAAATAAGAAATCACCACAAGGCAATCATTTGTTTGCGCAGGCAGAGAAACGTGTTCGAGCTCCAGTCACATATGGCCGCTGACACAGGAACACTTTTCATTTCCGTTTGACTATTGCGAATCCTTGTCTTTCTTTGTCAGATATCCAAGATCCTCCATGATCATTGCAAAGTCGACCACCAGCTCTCCGCCGGAAATGCCGACCGGCACTTTTGCCTCCATTCCATATACTGCAGCTCTGTCACCGTCTTCATAATTATAAACCAACACACTGCTTCGCACAGGATCGACCATCCAGTATTCACGCACACCCGCCTCTTGGCACGTTGGTGCCAGGCACTCTAAAAATTCTATAAACCTGTTTATACTTTCTTTCGAGTGCCTGACACCGGGGTTCCGGGATTTCCCTGCCGCCTTTCGAAAGGGCTTTTTACCCTGAACTGTTCCAGGTATTCCTCGAAAATGCGTGTATTAACAAGCGATACCCTGCCGACCTTGTAAACGGATCCTGCTTCCGCCGCCAGCTTCATGAAGGTGTGCCTGCACATGGAGTACAGGGACGCACCCTCGTCATAGCGGACAAAGGTTTTCTGGCCCGGCAGGGCAGGAGTGGAAGAGTTCCTTCCGGAGAGCGCCTGAAGGGCATCCATGCCAGCCAGTTGCGGCCGGCCATTTTCTTGATTCTGTTGATATTGGCTGCTTCTTTCCATATTTTTCCTCCATTCAGGTATCCGGATACAGCACGGCAGGACGGCAAGATGCCGTTGCATGCAACTGCCGTTCCGGAAGCGGAGCGGCAGTCAGAGCACTTCCGGCGTGGAGCATCTCCAAAAGGCGAATCGCAGATGCGGCTGTGACACCTTTGGCTATCCTGCGCTGTATTTTTGCGCTGCAGCCGATGTGGACAAAAAATGCGGCACCAGCCCCTGAGGCCGTGCCGCATACTCTATTGATGTAATAATACCTGAAATGGACTTCCTTCGTCAAATCGGCAGGATTACAGTTTTGACAGATATTTGGATTGATCGGGCAGCGGGATGTCCAGAAACTCCATTGCCTGCTGGACGCTGTAATGCAGCTTCCTCATGACCGTTTTGATATTTTCAAGACGGTTTTCATCTATGCCTTCAATTCTTCCTTCTTTTATTCCTTCCTGTTTTCCTTTCGCTTCTACGCGGTCAAGTACTTCGCACATATCCTTCGGTTTGCCTCCTTCCCCATTTAATGCTTCTGCAAAGCGGTCATCATGCGTGATCGCAGCCATCATCTTCAGGACTTCGTCAACGTGTCTGAACTTATCGGGATCAGATGGCCTGTAATCCGGATCTGTCCGCCTGTGGACAAAGTAGTCAACCATGATCCTGAAATCGCTGTGGAACCAGCTGACTGCTTCTTCAGGCAGGAACGCTATTTCAAAGACGTTGATCTTATAGTCGCTTACGAAAGGCCTGAATTCTTCCGGTATTTCGACCGCGTCGTACAGCGAGCGGCTCCTGCCCCACGGCTTGTCTGAGAAGTACAGGATCAGGGTAATGACCGGATACCGGTCTTTCTGCGACAGCTCCGCCCGGTAAGCCGCTCCGTCATACCCGATCACCCTGAGCGGCATGTCTTTCTCGTACTCCGTCTGATTTTCAAAGCCGAGGAAAGCGATCCTCACGCTGACGCGGCTCTCCTCAGTCCTGTTCCAGAATTTTGACACGTCACGTTCCTGTTCATGGATCTTCCCGTCAGCTTTATACATGGAAAACGGCTGGGCGTCCGTCAGGTCGTCTTCCTGTACGACCTGCCTCCCATGAAACAGGAGCCCGTTTACAACATCGGCAAATACATCATTGAATGCTTCAAGAGTTTTTTCTGTTATGTCTTTCTCCGCCAATTCCGTCACCTCCCGGCCTGCATAAAACAGGACTTACAGCAATTATAATACCTCTATTACCATGTCATTTCAACTGGTGCGCTTCCTTCGCTTCTGCTTCGCACCCATCCAGCCAGTCATCGAAGCTGCTTTTGGAAGTCAGGTACCTGCCGCCTGCAAAGACCGTCCGGAAGGCTTTCTTTTTGATCAGCCCGTAAACCGTGGGGCGGCTGATGCGCAGGATGTCCTGGATTTCGTTGACCGTGTAGGTTCTTTTACTGCTTCCAATTGTTCACGGTGACAGGCACCTTTCAGGCACCTTTCATTTTGATAAATCAAAATAACATCAAAAAAGCAGGTGCCTGTGCACCTGCTTTCTTTCTTCCGTCTTTCTCACAATTCGTCCAGATCCGGCAGTTCCGGGGTGTCGTCTTTCTCACAACTCGTCCAGATCCGGCAGTTCCGGGGTGTCGTCTTCTTCAAAGGTCTCTTTGCCCAGTTCTGTGATTTTGGTCTTACCGGCTTCGCCATACTGGTAGAGCTGGTCAAAAAACTCGATGGCGGCGCGGATCTTGGTCCTCAGCAGGTAGCCTCCCGCCTCAGTCGCTGCGTAGATGGACTGGGCGGAGACGTCCGGGTGCCAGCCGTAGGCCTTTCCGTGGAAATCCTGGATGCTCATGAGGATCCGGGTGATCTCTTCTTTCGTCAGGGGGGCAAGCTCCGGGGCGTTTTCAATCGCGCGGAGCGAGGCTTCCGCCGCTGAGAGGGCGTCTCCGTCTTCGGCGAATACTTCCCGCACGTTCTCGAATTCTTTCTTTTTATCGATCACATCCTCTACATAGGAAGAGCTGAAGGCGAACAGGGAAAAAACCCCTTCCAGTTTCGGAGAAGGCTTCAGGAAGCGCTGCAGCTCGACGTAGCTCTTGGCGCGGGCCTTTTTTCCCATGCCTCCGATGAGTTCCGCTTCGTCAAACAGCAGCACCCATCCGTTGTAGCCGAGCTGTTTGAAGAGATGGCTGATAAAGCAGAAATAGTCGAAAATATGTTTTGTCTTGCTGAAATTCTGATTGAATTTTGCAACAGACCCTGTGATCCTCCGGTAGCTGCGTTTGATCAGCGGGCCGGTGGTAAAGTCACCCTCAAGGTCGGCGAGGAAGGCATACCGCTCCTCTTCCTCCTGTGTCCCCAGAAAGGCGCGGAGAAGGAAATAGAGCTTGTCTGTCTCCATCTCCTTTGCCGCATAGGCCAGAAGCTCGCCGGAGACACTGCTTCCCTGGGTCAGGTCCTCCAGCTTCCGTCGAAAGCCGGGCTGGGCAGCTCCCGGCAGATAGGTGTTGGCGATGATCTTGGGGTAAAGCTGATGGAGCTTGTCGACAGGTGTTTCTTTCCCCAGAGAAACGCAGGATACCGCCATGTTCTCTGCAAACGCCATGCTGAACACAGTATTGAGCAGATGGGTCTTTCCCTCTCCGTAACGGCCGGTAAATACCATGCCTCCGGAACGTCCTGTATCACGGACAGCTTCCAGCCGGTCCTGTACTTTGCGCAGCATTGCCGGCCGCGCTTCTGAAAAATATTCGCCGACCGCGCGGGACGGCACTCCGCTGCGCAGCGCTTCGATCACATGCCGCGCATTGAAATCAGTCTCTCCATGTGCGCGCCCAGATTGCTCTTGTATCATGAAAGCCCTCCTCCTTCCGCAGACTCAGCTGTTTTAGGCAGATTTTGCAGGTTTCAAAAGGCAAAATCTGCCTGCGGCTGGTCAAAGTGCAGCCAGACATTTTTATCTTCAGGCAGCACTTCTCTCCTGCACCCGGCGATTTTGCCGGTACTGCCTGCGCCGTTCAAATACTGTCCTCAGACAGCACTTCGCGGGCCACCAGATAGGGAAGCCCGATCCCGCCGAACTTCGATCGCTCCAACAGCTCGCCCGCTTTTTCTCTGTCCAGCATTTTCACGGACCTGCCAAGGTCAGTCAGGACCCGGGCGATCTTTCCGGACATTTCGATCAGAACGTCCTCTGTGTAGGATTCCTCCGCGTACCGGTCGAGATCAATGATGTCCGCAAAGCGGTTGAACCGTGTGCTCACGACTTCGTTCTGGATCCTCATCCAGAGAGCCTGGTAAGTCTTGAATCCGGTGTTTTCATTGTCCATGAGCCCGCGCTCGAACCCAAACAGAAACATGATATAGCGCATGTTGTCTATGTCATCGATCAGCTGTCGGATGCTCTCGAAAGCATCGTTGCGGCGTAGCTTGGTATAGCGCATGGCGCTGCCGGCCGCGCGATTCATGACCATCTCGAGGTCATCGACACTGACGATCAGTCCCTTGTATCCCGCCAGATGCACGACCTCCGCCAGAGAACGCAGCAGGTGGCGGGCATTGACTTTTGTGACTCTGGAGGGGGACAGCCCCAGCGTGCGGAGCTGGCCGAGTTTGACGGATTTGTCTCCGTAAAGATAGGACAGCACCAGATCCCGGCTGGCCGGCTCCAGGACCGGATGGCCCAGGATCCCGCCGGTCAGGATCGAACAGCAGCAGGCAAAATTGTTGTCCAGCAGAGGGTTTTTGGTGAAATATGTACGAAGAGCGCTGCGGATCTCCCCCCGGGAGATGGGATCTGCTTCTCCCTTCTCGGAAAGGTGATCCATGAAGCTCTTTCCCGGGCCGATCTGCGCCGGGTCATAGCCCAGTTCCCGCACGATCTGATCCGCGCAGCCCTGCAGAATATGCTCAATATCACACTGCCGGAGGATCTCCAGGTAGATTTCCCGGAAATCATGGAGCCACACATCTTTTGCGGAAAAAGAAACTGTTATAAATCCCCTGTCCGCAGCTTCATCCAGCATGCGCATGGAAAAGTGGGTCTTCCCGCTCCCGCTCCGTCCGGTGACGAACTTCATTTTGCTTCCGCCCAGGCAGATATAGTGATCCAGATATTGGTCACTGAGAAAAGCTGTCAGAGGATCCAGACCGGCCGTCATTTTTTTCAGGAAGGCGCCCCGTCCCGGGGGCAGGCCCTTTTCCAGCCGTTCAAGGGCAATGCTGCCGCCCGCCATTTGCTCCGTCATGTGATCGTCCCCTTTCAATCATCTTCCTTGCTCATTTTCAGTGTGTTAATGAAGGATTCCACACCGGAACTGCTCAGAACCCGGATCCCGCTCTTTCCGTCACGGCTTGTTCCGAAGTAATATTTCCTGCCGGATTTGGAAACCCAGGCCTCCGTCCCTTTTTCATAGAGTCTGGCGAGGTCAAAGGCATAGGCCTGCTTGTCGTAATCCTTTCGCGCGCGGGCCGTGGGGGCAAGGAATCTGTATATCTTGTCCAGGCTCTGCGTGTTGCCGATCCGGGTATTTGACTTCAGGCAGGCCAGCTCATAGGCATCCGCCAGCTCTGTCATAAAGATCAGCTCATTGAATCTGGCGTTATAGAGCTTGACCTGATCGGCGTGAATAGTCTCCGCCACAAATGAAGGCCGGAAGCTGGCAAGCTTTTTGCGGTTGATCCAGAGCTCGCTGTCGTGCTCCTCATCGCCGATGATCCTGACCTTGAAGGGAAACATCTCATAGACGCCCGTCTCGCCGCGCACATCGACGCCCTTTTCCGCGCAGGCTTCCAGGAGCTGCTTCGTAAAATCGCCGTCAGCAAAATATGCCCTTGTGTCAAAAGCGTCTATTTCGTTCCTGACAGAATCAATGCTGTCCTGCAGAGCCTTTGCAGCCTCCGCAATGGCATCAAGACTCTTTTTTACTTCCGCCAGATTACCGGTCTCTGTATTCTTCTGGATCGCTTTCTGCTGCTTTGTGACAGCCGCCGCGGAATCCTTCAGTGCCTTTTCCAGAGGCTGGAGCGCCCCGTAGAGTTCTTCATAATTTTGCATGACAGTTTTTCTCCTCTCTATCCTTTTTATAGTGATCTTCTCTTTAGTGATCTTTTCTTTAGCTATCTTTTCTCCAATAAAAAGGGTTTGCTGTATTTAATACCTGATATTCGGGCAAAAGCCTGATCGGTATGCCGCGTTTTTATATTTTTCATTTCGCGTTTTTCATTTCCTGCCGCGGAAGGCATCCCCTACCCGCTTCATCGCACCCCAGTAGTTGCGGGCATGCCTCTCCTCTGATGCCCGCGCTCTCTCCTCCTGCACCTTTGCAGGAAGCAGGTAATCCGCCCTGGCCAGGCCTTCGGACAGACACCTGCGCACCTCTTCGACCTGCGCGGGATCATATCCCCGCTCTTTCGCTGACCGCAACAGATCTCCGCCGACGTATTCATACAGGTCGTTGGAAAAAACACCTTCTGCCGTATAATACCGCAGGCTGAAGCACTCGCATTCCTCCAGTCCCGGGAGAAACGCGGCATCATCTGACGATTCCCTGATGTAAATATAATAAAGGCAGGCCGCTGCCTTGCCCTGCGCCCGGCGGATCACACGTCCCAGCCGCTGCACACGCTGGCGCACCACGGCGGTTGAACTCAAAACGATCCCGATATTGGCATCCGGAACATCGATGCCCTCATCCAGGGCCTTACAGCTGACCAGGATCCGAAATGACTGGCTTTGGAACTCTGACAGCACCCGTGCCCGCGCTTCCTTTGTCATCTGTGAATGATAGATCCCGCATACATTGCCAAAGGCCCTCCGGATCTGCCCGGCCATCTCCTCCGCCTGGGCGATCCTCTCGCAGAAAATCAGGACCCGGTCACTCTGTCTCAGGTGACTCAGAATGGAAAGACAGCAGGAGAGCCTGGCCCTGGCCAGCGTACTGATCTCCTTTCTCTGCCAGGTCAGCAGCAGGTAGGCGCAGGCTGTCTCCTCGGGATCCATGTCCGCCTTTTTCGCGATGCGCATCACCGCCCTGATAAAGGATTTCTCCATTCGCTCCCTCAGCTTTTTCAGCTCCGGATGCTCCTTGAGGAGCTTTACGAGCGTCCTCCCGATCATGAAAGTGAGTTCTGCGTACTCTATGCTCTCATCCGCAAAAAAAGAAGCCGACACCTCGCATACAGTAAAGGGAGAAATGATTCCTTCTTTTACCGCGGCATCAAAGCCGTACTGATATATTTCCCTGCCCAGCGATCTGAGCAGGACTTCATCCTTTGAAGTGCCGAACGGCGTCGCCGACAGGCCCAGGCACAGATACAGGGATTCCATCCTGTCGGAGGATTCATTCAGCCCCTCCACAAAGCCAAAAATCTTCCGGTTTTCTTTACTCGTATAATGGTGACATTCATCACAGATCAAAAAGATATGTCTTTGCAGGGCCAGGTCTCTGCGGATATGGCCCGCCAGTGTATCCCTGGCAGAATTGATGATATAGATCATCACACGCCGTTCCGGATCGTCCCTTTTTCCACCGCCGAAAAATCCCGGCCTCCATTCTTCCGAATCGGCCTGATGCAGAAGTGCCGTCTCCCACTGGTGGGCGAGCGGGATCGTGGGCACCACGATCCTGACCGTCAGATCAGGATACAGCTCCCTTGCCCGCGCGATCGCCGCAAGAGCCAGATATGTCTTGCCGGCTCCGGTCACCACGTTGATGATCCCCCGAAACCGGTTTTCCTCCCATGCAGCAAGGCATTCCTTCTGCCAGGCGTACAACTTATTCTTCTTCATAACTCTCACAAAGACGAAAGGGACGGTTTTCCTGTCAGCCCATAAAACGTTATCCTTCAGTATACAGGAATACGCAGCATTGAACAACTGCCAGAAGCCGATTCAATCAACTCCCCCACCGTCTTAAACTCTGGCCAGGTATCGTCCACTTTACCAATTCACCGTGCTAAAGTTCACCTGCTTAAAAAAGGCCAGGGCCCCGGCCCTCTTTATTGTTGCCTGAACATAACAGCAAAATAACGTTAGGACTCTAGAAGTACCTGGCGTTGGTGTTAAAAAGCACAAAGAAAGCGAAAAACGACTTTGATATTTTGTGCAATAGGGACAAAGAATTGGGCGGTTTTAAAGGCAATCGTGGTGGCTGCCATCAGAATCAGGATGCCGATTCCGCGTTAACAGTGGCAGACACGTAAATTATCAGAAGGGAACCATAAAACCAGGATCCTCATCTTTCAAAAGCCCAGACTTTTTCGCCCACTTTTGATCCGTTGTTATGTATTCATCCTCTTCAGGTCTGCCCAGCTTATTCAGATACCTATCCCTGTATTGGTTGTAAACCCTTGCATCGGTCTTAATAGTCACGTACTCAAAAGGGGCATGGCTTCCCATAATTGCCGTAAAATCCAGCATACTGCCGGCGGTTTCCTCAAGGAAAATTCTGTAAACAGGAATATGGTTTTCTTTCTCCAACAGCTCAGACAAAGACAACTTCATCAGTTCTATGATCCTGTCATCGTAATTGCAGTCCGACAGCAGGATCTTTTCTCTGAATGCATCAACATCATGAACGACCCTGCGTGTATAAAGCCCTTTCATGAAATCCAGAACGTCATCATCGCTTCGAATGTCATTGAAATGAATATCTCCAGTCTTCATCATAGCTTCAAGTGTTGTATCCGGCGAATCTGTAACAATAAACATGACCTTCCTGTTCTCGTCGCGATATATGCATGCGGGCTTCAGCTTGAACTCTTTTCCACAATGAGGACACTTTGGGAAAAACAGTGTTTTATTAAGCACTTTCTTTTTCAGTCTGCTGTCTCCCGGAATGGTTATTTCCGGATAAAGGGTATAGTCAAACATCCTGCCGCAGAAGGGACACTGTGTTGGCATATTCACGGTCTTGGGGATTGTATTTGATTTAGGCATATACCACTCTTTCTCCTTATCATCAAAATCTAATGGTGTCAGGCACGTTTTCTGTAAACGTATAACGGGCAGTGTTTCCCGCAGCTGCCTTCGACGCGTCAGGCATCTGAGCCCATATATCCGGCAGCACAGCTGAAAGGCATATAGTCCCTGCCATGAAAATTGCAAGTATTCTGTATTTCCCTGATGTATTTTTCATGCTGATACCCCCTGCCGCAGCGTATAAACGCGATGGCAGTCTGCTGAAGCTCTTTATTAGCCCAATGGAAGAGCTTCCCGTGTCTGTCCGTATAACCCAAAAAAGGAAGGCAGATCCTTTTCCGGATCTGTGCTTCCTAACTAAACCCCCACCAACGGTGCCAGGTTTTTCCTGTTGTCAATATTGCTGTTTTTTTACAGAATTATTATAAAATATTTGTAATATAATGACAAGACAGTATAGTTAAAACTTCTCTGTAATCCCTGCATGCCGGACCATATGTTTAAAACCGGCGCAAAGAGCTTCGACATAGGAGTAAATAAAAAAAACGCGCTGATGCGCCGATTTTTAACTCGAATCGGTGCCGAAAAGCGCCCCCGATTCATTGATCCCATCGCCGTTTCTGCCTTCGTAAAAACACCTCGGATGTCTTCGCGCCTGCGCGCTGCGGCAAGGGGCATAAATATGGAACAGTTCCTCTTTTTATGGTAATTTTATGGTAAACTGAAATCGCAGCAAGGCATTTGTTCAGGACAGATGGAAAAAGAAGGGGAGGATATACCGGAAGATGAAAAAAGAAAAGCAGAATATCGAGAAGACAGAAAAGGCCAGGCAGGATTTGGGAATTCAGGGAAAATCACTCTCCGGCCGGCCTGATCGTTCGCTGAAAAAGGCCGCCGCGAAAACTTCATCGGATCTTATCAGCTATTTTGAAGGAGTCGGGACATCCCTGCGGGCGTCGGCCAAATGGATCCTGTTCGGAATACTGTGCGGTGCTGTCGTGGGGACGATCGCCAGTGTCTTCGCCATCGCGATCCGAACCGGCACCCAGATCCGGGCTGCATATCCTCAGGTCCTGTTCGGTCTGCCGGCTGCCGGCCTTGTCATCGTCTTCGCCTACCACCATATGGGCTTTGCAAAAGACGGCGGGACAAATACCATCCTGGAGGCGATCCGGGAGGGCAAGGATGTGCCCATCCAGATGGCTCCCCTTATCTTCCTGGGCACGGTCCTTACGCACATGTTCGGCGGCTCTGCCGGACGTGAAGGCGCCGCCCTCCAGATCGGAGGCAGCATCGGACACGGGCTCGGGAACTTCCTGCATTTTCAGAAGGCGGACAAAAAGCGGGTCATCATGTGCGGTATGAGTGCCGCCTTCGCCGCCCTGTTCGGGACCCCGCTCGCGGCGGCGATCCTTCCGATCGAGATCAGCACCGTCGGCATCATGTACTATTCCTCCCTCGTGCCCTGCGTTCTCTCTTCACTGGTCGCCTATTATATCGCCCAGGCCTTCGGTCTCACAGGAGAGGCATATACCATCGGCACGACCGGACCCCTGACCCTTCCCTCGGCCCTTCTCACAGTGCTTCTTTCCGTCCTGTGCGCCCTCGCCGCCATCCTCTTCTGCACGCTGATGGACAGAATCGGCAGGCTTTTGCGGAAATTCTTCAAAAACGACTACCTGCGCGCCGCCGTCGGCGGCATCATCGTGATCCTGATGACACTGGCGGTGGGCAGCCAGACCTACAACGGGGCCGGCGCCGCCATCATCGAGCTGTGTTTTGAAAATGAACCCTCACGCGTTTTCATCCTCGCCTTCCTGCTGAAAATGATCTTCACTGCAGTGACGCTGGGAAGCGGCTACAAGGGCGGCGAGATCGTTCCCTCCCTCTTTATCGGCGCGACGCTGGGCATGCATTTCGGAAACTTTTCCGGAATGTCTCCCTCCCTCTGCGCCGGCATGGGCATGGGTGCCCTCTTCTGCGGAGTCACCAACTGCCCCATCGCCTCTCTTTTAATCTGCTTTGAAATGTTCGGATTTGGCGCCATGCCCTACATACTTCTGGCCGTCTCCTTCACCTACCTGTTCTCCGGCAACTTCGGCCTGTACCACGGGCAGGTGATCCGTTTTTCCAAATACGAACCCGGCGAGATCAACGAACACGCACACCACTGATTTCAGGAGTTATTTATGAGTGCTGAACTGCAGAAAAAACTACTGCAGGGCCGCTTCGGTCTCGAAAAAGAAGGCCTGCGCGTAAACAAATATACGCTTCTTCCGTCCGTCAGCGACCACCCCTTCGGCCCGGATCCCAATATCTCGAGGGATTTCTGCGAAGCGCAGACGGAGATCATCACACCGGTATACCCGGACACGGACGGGCTTTTTGCCGCCCTTCATGACCTGAACGAAAGGGTGAAGGCTGTCCTGGCACAGAGGGATGAGATCCTCTGGAACTATTCCAATCCTCCCGCCGGATACGACGTCAGAAAGATCCGCATCGCGCATTTTGAAGGACCCGAGAAGGAAAAAGAGGAGTACCGGAAATATCTCAGAGAAAAATACGGCATTCCCGTAATGCTCCTCAGCGGCATCCATTTCAATTTTTCCTTCACGAAGCAGGCGCTGGAGACCCTTGCCGGAATTGACGAAATCTCCGACACAGTGCTCTGCAGCACATCCGCCGGGATGACCGGGAACCTTACCCGGGGACTGGACATGGGCTCTTCTGACGCCCTCTTTGGGGCTTTCTCCGGCGGTCTGCCCAAAGGCCTGCCCGACAGACTCAACAGCAGGTCCCATGACGGCAAAACAGGGGATTTCTCCGGCGGTCTGTCCAAGGACCTGCCCGACAGACTCAACAGCAGGTCCCATGACGGCAAAACAGGGGATTTCTCCGGCGGTCTGTCCAAAGCTTTCTCCGACAGCCTCTACCTGAAAATCGCCGCAAGTGCCATGAAATACGCCTGGCTCATCACATATCTCACGGCGGCGAGCCCCGAGCCTGACTTTCAGGATCCTGTGACAAAAAAACCGGAGGGATTCGCCTCCATCCGGTGCAGCAGGCACGGATACTGGAACGATTTCACTCCGGTTCTCGATTATACAAGCCTCGCTTCCTATGTCGACAGCATTCAGGCGCTTGTAGACGCAGGAAAGCTTTACAGCGCCTGGGAGCTCTATCTCCCTGTCCGCTTAAAACCCGAGGGCACCAACACGCTCGAAAGCCTGAGAAAGGGCGTCAGCCACATCGAGCTCAGAATGCTGGACATCAACCCCCTGGCTCCGGACGGGATCCGGAAAGAGGACGTTGATTTCCTGCACCTTCTTCTTTTGATGTGGGCCCTGCAGGAGTCCGGGCCCTTTGACGCGGACGCACAGCGGCGCGCTGTTCGGAATATGCAGAGAGCTTCCCTTTTGAATGCGGACAGCATCTGGATCGAGGACCCCAAATACCATCTCCTGCCCGTAAAAAAGGCCGCACTGGACTTTTTGGAGGAAATGGACCGGTTCTACGAGGCCTGGCAGGCCTCCTGGATCCACGACCTCATCCGTTTCGAACGCAACAAGATCCTTGACCACCGCGCCCGCTATGCTGAACGGATCCTGGATGAGTACGCAAGCTGCTTCGCCTCCCGGACAGCAGACAGATGACAGGCCTTTTCAGTCTCTCGTCAGATGGCGGATCCACCTGCCGCTGCGCACGCGCAGAAATATAGGTATTCCCTTAAAGAGCTGGTCCGACTGGATGCAGAGCACCACCAGGGGCACGGGCAGCCTCCAGACGAAAGCGGCCAGAAGGGAGAGGGGCATCACGATAACCCAGATGCTGATAAAATTGAGCCACATGGTGAAGGTGGTGTCCCCGCTGCCGCGCAGGATTCCGTTGCAGACGGGCATCTGGTAGGACATCCCGACCATGACCAGGCACATGATGAGCATGATCTGGTCCGCAAGGCGCAGGGCATTTGCCGTGAGGCTGTAGCGGGCAAGGAGCGGCACACGGAGCACAAAGAGGATCATGGCGAGCACCAGGCCGATACATGGGTCGATCACTGAAAGAGTGCGGGCGTCCGAACGGATGCGCCGCATGTCCCCGCGTCCCACCGACTGCCCCATCACGACCGCGGAGGAGGAGGCCATGGCGACCACGACCACCTTCAGGTACTGGTAGAAGGTCATGGAGACCGAGTTTGCCGCTATTGCATCCGATGCGTCCGGCCCCGGCAGGTGCCCCAGGATCGCGGTCTGCATGGGGACCGCTATGGCCCACACCATTCCCGTCACCAGCACCGGGAACACGACCCGGAGAAAATCCCCCGTCAGTGCGCCCGCGCCGGATAAAGGCCGCTCTGAAAAGAGCCTGAGCCTTTTATCCCGAAAACACACATAGCCAAGCACGACCAGCAGCTCCAGCACGCGGGCCGTCAGCGTTCCGATGGCCGCGCCCCTGATCCCCATTTCCGGAAACCCGAAATGCCCGAAGATCAGTGTATAGTTGATCCCCGTGTTCACAAAAAGAGAGATCAGCGACACAAAAAATGAGATCCTTACGACTCCCACACACCGCAGTGCCGCCATCAGCACAGCCGTGACCATAAAAACCGGGAAGGTGAAAAGAAGGATCCGCATATATGCCGCGCCCTCTGCTACGATCGCCTGATCCCTGGTAAAAAATCCCAGAACCTTCATAGGAAACAGCGCGCAGACCAAAGAGAAAAACATTCCCCCTGCAAAGCCGGTCTTCATCGCCAGCCCCGTGATCTTTCTCACCGGCGACAGGCGCCCCTGACCGTAATACTGCGACGCCAGGATCACCAGCGCGTCACTGACCGCAATAGACATCTGCTGCACCAGAAAGAAGACCTGGTTCACCATCGCCGCGCCCGAGAGCGAAGTCTGCGAATAGCTCCCCAGCATCAGATTGTCGATCATGTTCACGCTGTAAGCCACAAGGTTCTGCAGTGCTACCATGACCAGGATCGAGAAAAGCGACCGGTAAAATGACCTGTCCCTGGTGAAAAATGGTTCTCTGACAGCCGGTCTTCCCTGCTTCGTCTCCCCTCGCATCTTTCATCTCTCCCTTTTAACTGTTCCGAATAATATTTTTAATATTTGCAAAAAAAGACAGAAAACCTTCAAGATCTTCTGTCTCTTTTCCTGAATGACTGCAGTGCAGACTGCCATTTTTTTTAAAAATCACTGCTGAAGCAGACCGCCGTTTTCTTAATTACTGCGGATACAGAATGCTGCTTCCCATGGATCACTGTCCCTGCGCGCCTGCATCCTGAGAGGCTTCACCCTCCGCGGGTGCGTCCTGCGATTCATTTTCCACAGCTCCGTCCTTAGCAGCATCCTCTGCTCCGCCTGCTGCCGCGCCGCTCTCTGCATCAGCGGCCTCTGCATTTTCACCGTCCTCAACAGTAATGCCCATCTGTTCAAGCTGCTCGGGAGTCAGGGTGATCGCGTTATCAGTCGGGGATGCAACTGCTCCCGTGGCTGCTTCCGTGGCAGCTTCCGCAGCGTTATCCTCAGACGCTCCGATGGATCCCATGCCGACACCCCAGTGAAAAGAAGCCCAGACCGCCACACCGACGACCAACGCTACAAACACGCCGAACACAATCGCCCAGAGCCTGTAATTGACCTTGACTTCTTTTTTCTTTTTGCGGTTCTTGATTTTTACTGTATTGGACATTTCTACTGTTATCCTCCTGAATTGTGAATAGTTCGCAGCTGTTCACAGCCCGCCATGCCGCTATGAAGTTATGAACAGCTTCAATATTTCCATATTATTTCATATTAATATCTATGATGTCAGGTGCAAAAGGTATGTGATCATACCGGGCTTCGTCAGGACCACCTTTTGACCTGGTATCATATCTATTTTACAAGGCCAAAATGGTTTATCGGCCAGACACAGAACAGCAGCTTTCCGACGATCTGATCCTCCGACACACACCCGACCGAAGTGTTTCTGGAATCAATGGAAACACTTCGATGGTCCCCCATTACAAAAATGCGGTTCTCCGGTACTTGATAGGGAAGCTCTATATTACAGTCCCCCTTTGCCTTTTCATAAACATAGGGCTCCTGGAACAGAAGGTTATTGAGATAGACATTGCCCTCTTCGTCAAAGTCCACCCACTGTCCCGCACTTGCTATATAGCGCTTTACAAGGATGCGGTTATTATAATAAAAAGCCACAACATCCCCCGGTTCGAGGTTCCAGGCCTTCCGGGTGATCACGATATCTCCGTCGGTCAGGTTCGGTGCCATGGATGAACCGTATATCTGAAGGACCGGCATCCATAACGTCGCGACGAGAATAGCTGCGGCCGCCACTGTTATCAGAGTAAAAACTGTACTCCGCAAAACGCGCCGGTACCGCCTCTTATATTTCTCCCGCTGCAGTTCCCCCTCCAGATCACTCAGGTCAGGCCTTCTCCGCCTGTTTTTCCTCTCTGGCTCTCCGTTATCTACGGACTGTGCAGGATCAGGCATCTCCAGCGCAGTATCCCTTTTCTCTGCTCCGCTCATTTTCCGTCTCCCCTTTATAACAGACCCATATATGTCAAAAAACTTCTGTGCATTTATTCCCGGCCTCCGGGGACCGGGACATCCTTCAGGACCTGCCCTCCAGTATGGCTTCCAGACGGGCTATGACAGCATCAAGAGATCCTACCTTTTCCAGCTGAGTGCGGCATTGCATGAGTTCCTCTCGCAGCTCCTCATTTTCTTCGCTCAGCCTGTCCGCTTCCCTGGTCTCATCGATCAGCAGTTCCAGAAGTTCCGCCCTTGACAGCTTCCTGACGTCCTTTGCGTAACCCGTCCCTGCTTTTGCTTCGTTTCCGGACTGCTTTTTTCCGCCTCCGAATAACTTTCCAAGAGAAATCGCCGATCCCTTTGCGGTTTTCTGTTTTTCCATATCCGAAACCGGCTCCATGGAGTCCCCGTCCGGCCGCTGTTTTTCAATCTCCCCGCCCATTAGACTTTTCCTCTTTATCATGCAGTTCCCGGTGTCAAAACATCTTCAGACTGTCCCGCTGCTCATTCCATCCGTACAGCCGGAACTTTTCATCCCACCCATACAGCCGGTACTTTTCATCCCGCTCATACGACCGGAACTTTTCATTCCACCCGCATAGCCGGTACTTTTCATTCCGCTCATACGACCGGAATTTTTCATCCCACCCGCATGGCCGGAACTTTTCCAGTATAGCATTTCACTTTTTCCCTGTACAGCTAAAAATCAGGCCGGTACCTGATTTTCCGGAATTTTTCCGAAACATTTTTCAGCCTCTTTCGTCCTCCCCGGGAACATACTTGGGCATCAGACGCAGCTTATGAAGATTAAGCCTGTGCAGCCTGTCGATGCGGGCCTTCTTCTCCTCATCCGGGCACTCCCCGGTCAGCACGTAATGATCCAGCATCTGATAAGTAAAGCCGAGCTTATCCTCGTCACTCATGCCGCTAAGGCCGTCGGAGGGAGTCTTTTTGACAAGCTCCTCCGGAAGCCCTGCCACCGCTCCGACCTGCAGCACTTCATGCACCAAAAGCTCGGAGAGCGGGCTGAAATCGCCCGCGGCATCCCCGTATTTCGTGGAATAACCGACGTAATCCTCCGAAGCATTGCAGGTATTGACCACACGGCCGCCGTTCGGAAGGTTCTGCGCGACCGCATACAGCGTCGCCATACGGATCCTGGGCGGCAGATTGATCTTGGCCTCACTGGCCATCTCATCCCTCCCGCAGATCTGACGAAGCTTCTCATTGCTCTCCAGTGTCGAAACAAGCGCATCCGCCGCCGCGCCGATATTTATCTCCACATAAGGGATCCCCAGCGTCTCCACCAAAAGCCTGCTGTCCGAAATATCCGGCTGCACGCCGCGGGGCATCAGCACACCGACGACCCTGTCCTTTCCAAGAGCCTCCGCGCATAAGGCCGCCGCCACACTCGAATCCTTTCCGCCGGAAATACCGATCACGGCACTGCATGAAGGGCCGTTCTCAGCAAAATAATCACGGATCCACTGCACGATCTTATTCTTTGTCTGTTCAGGATTGATCAGCATATTTTTTCTCCTTTATTATATAGTCCATTTATCGAGCCGCAGCTTCACCCGCAAGGCAGAAAGCCCCGCCTGCAGGTACACGCCCTGCCAACCGCAACAATGACCATCCACCATTACGAATGCCGGAAAGCTGCGGGATCACTGTTTTGAGCGACAAAATAATTACTGACAACCAGTATAACACAAAACCTCTTTTTTCAATATTGAAAAAAGCCATCCTGACAAAGCTTTTGTCCGGCAAAATTAATCCCGCCCCCCAAAAATACCTCCAAAAAAGGAATACAGGTGTTGACACGCATTACACACTGTACTAATATAATTAATACAGTTAATACACGCCATGACCAGGAGGAGGTGTCGTTTGACTTTTATAAATTATCAGGACGGGCGGCCGATCTACGAGCAGATCACGGAAAAATACAAAATGCTGATCCTTAAGGGCGTACTGACCGCAGACGAACAGATGCCCTCCGTGCGCAAGCTCGCAATGGAGCTCTCTACAAATCCCAACACCGTCCAGCGGGCTTACATGGAACTCGAACGCCAGGGCTTCCTGTATTCCGTCCGGGGACGCGGAAGCTTCGTGCGCGGGGACAGCGCGATCCATTCGCAAAAGCGGGCAGAGCTCTGCGGCCGCCTTCAGAAACTGCTTAAAGAAGCACAGGAGATCGGAATTGCCCCGACAGAACTGCTGGAAGAAGCCGGCTGGCCCCCGTGCGGAACAGGGGACGGTTCCTCGGTCCGCTGATGTTCGCTTCCCGCAGAATAAGGAGA
>DEPS01000123.1:19466-24230 GCA_002358875.1 Lachnospiraceae bacterium UBA3386
TTCCCGCAGAATAAGGAGACTTGAAAAAATGATTCAAATAAAAAAACTGACAAAGACATTCGGAGAGGTCACCGCAGTCAACGATGTCTCTTTGAACATTGAAGACCAGCAGGTCTTCGGGCTGATCGGAACGAACGGAGCGGGAAAAAGCACGCTCCTGAGGATGATCAGCGGGATCCTGAAGCAGGACAGAGGCAGGATCGAGGTGAACGGCAGGCCCGTCTATGACAGGCCTGATGTAAAAAGGCTGATCTTCTTTATCCCCGACGACCCGTACTTTTTCAATAACGGGAACGCGGTGGATATGAAAAACTTTTACCGCACTGTCTATCCGGACTTCGACTCTGTCCGTTTCGACATGCTCCTGAAGGATTTCAGCCTCGAACCTAAACGGCGGATCCGCAACTATTCCAGAGGCATGAAAAAACAGCTGGCGGTCCTGTGCGGGCTCTGCTCGAATGCCCGATATCTTCTCTGCGACGAGACCTTCGACGGCCTCGACCCGGTCATGCGTCAGGCCGTCAAAAGCCTTTTTGCCAACGACATGGCGGAGCGCGCCCTGACTCCGGTCATCGCGTCGCACAACCTGCGGGAACTGGAGGATATCTGCGACCATGTCGGGCTTTTACACAGCGGCGGCCTCCTTCTTTCAAAGGATCTTGCCACTATGAAGCTCGGACTGCAGAAGGCCCAGTGCGTATTCGCAGACGAAACGGACGAGGCAAAAGCCCTGGACGGACTGGAAGTGCTTGACCACCATATCCGCGGAAAGCTCCACACACTCACAGTGCGCGCCTCCCGCGAGGAAATGCTGTCCAGATTCAGCAGTCTTGACATGGTCTTTTTCGAGATCCTCCCGCTCACCCTGGAGGAGATCTTTATAAGCGAAACGGAGGTAGTCGGTTATGACATCAAGAATTTCATCCTCAACTGACAGACACAGCGTATCCCGGGCGGGCTTTCTCACACGCCAGCGCGGGCTGCTGGGGCGAAGGCTGTGGCCGTCCGCCCTCACCTTCCTGGGCTTCTTTTTGTACAACATCGCCGGCGCCGCGACTGTACTGATCTCTGCCGCTCAGGAAGCCTCCTCACAGAACCTGGCCGGCGCCCAGAAAACGGCTGCGCTCCATGAAGCCGTCCGCTTACTCTTCGGCTATAACAGCCCCTGCGCCTTTTTGATCGTATTCCCCCTCGCGCTCATCCTTGCCATAGAAGGCTTTTCATGGATGGACAGCAGACAGCAGGTCGACTTTTACGAGAGCCTTCCGGTCCCACGCAGACAGAGGTTTCTTGACATCTGTTTTTCCGGCTTTTTGTACTTCATTTTTTCCTACCTGATCACGCTCGAAGCCGGCCTTCTCATCGCAGGCGCCATGGGAGCTCTCACACGGGGACTCCTTCTGGAGATAATACAGCAGATCCTGCGAACGGCGGCCTTTTTCACAGCCATCTACGGGCTGGGCGTGCTCTCTGCCATGCTGACCGGAAATGTGGTCGTTGCCGGATGCGCTTTCCTTGTCCTTTTATTATATGAGACCGAATTCAAAATGACCCTGCGCGGCTATTGCAGCGTATTCTTTTCGACCTGGAGCAAACGCCCGGCCGGCTTTCTGGTCAGCCGTCTCTTCGACCCCTTCTACCATTATTATTACATGGTCGGCGGCCCTGAAGGCCCCCTGCGGCTCATCGCCCTGGCGGCTCTGTATTTTCTCCTCGCCTGGGTCTGTTACAGACTCCGTAAAAACGAATATGCGGGGACCGCTGTCGTCTTCGGACCGGTCCGCTCCGTCGTCCGCGTCGCGGTGTCCCTGATCACAGGCCTCGTTGCGGGACTCGTTTTTTCCTCCCTTCAGGATTCCCGCTCCCTCGCAGTCGTCTGGCTGATCCTTTTCACCGTGATCACGGCCTGCATCATGCAGATCATTTACGATTACGATTTCAAGGCTCTCTTCCGCCGCCCTGCGGAGATCGCCATTGCCGCTCTGCTCGGCCTTTTGATCTACTTCAGCTTTTTGTTTGACATCGCCGGATACGACCGCTTTATCCCCGATCCAGGCAAAGTGGCGGATGCCGCCCTGGTCTTCTCGGACACCTATTCCTACGCCTCCATCTACAACGACCGCGGCTACAATGTCGATCTCGACACGTTCGGAGAGGAATACATGCATCTTGATAAAGTGGAAAACGTGATCGCCATCGCCCAGTTCGGCCAGGAATACACCCGTAAATCCGACGCCATGCACGGCCGTGAGGGCACGATCTATATCACCAGCCCCCTGGTCAATACCACCGGATCAACTGCCGGGAACGACTCTGATCCCTCCACCGGGCCATCTGCCGGGAATGACTCTCAAAACTCCTCCGGCTCAACTGCCGGGAATAACTCTGAAAACGCCTCCGGTTCAACTGCCGGAAATGACTCTGAAAACTCCTCCGGTTCAACCGAAGGAAACTCCTCGGATGCCGCCTCCGCAAATACCTCCGGCAAAAGCTACAGCGGGACCATCGAGAACAACACGCCCACTTACAACTGCACGGTGGTCTACCGCATGAAGAACGGCGAAAACATCGTCCGCACCTTCCGCCTCCCCTGCAGCGTGGATCCCGCCGCGATGAACTCCATTGTCGGAACAAAAGCCTGGCGTGAGGGCTCCTTCTCGATCTACCACGACAAAGCCATCCGCTCCGCCGCGGACATCTTCACGATCGATTACACCAACGCGAAGGACTACACCTACGGCTCAATGGACAGAAAAAAATATGAAGCCTTCCGGCAGGCCTACCTCCGCGACCTTGAGCAGTTTACCTACAGCTTTGCCTCCACCAACCGCCCCGTCGGACGCCTGACTCTTAACTATGACAGCCGCCTCGCGGACGCCGCTCTCGCAAAACCCGAAGGTTCATCAGCTGCGATCCCGGACAAAAGCCTTGTGGCAAATCTCGAGGGTGCTTCCATAGGCTATCCGGTATATTCCACATTCACCAACACCATCTCCTTCCTCAAGGATAACCGACTCTGGATCGAATCGCTCGATTACGACTCCCTTCCCATCAGGAAGGAAGGTAACCTCACACAGGAAGAACAGGATCTGATCGACAGCATCGATTTTTCGATCCTGAGCGGCCCGTTCTGCCTTCCGGAGAATTGATCAGGCTGCCAAACGGTCTTTTCCTCTAATGAGGCTGCCTGCCGTTTTTCTTCTGAAATAATATAAAAAAAGTGCCCCCGGGGAGTTGCTTTATCAGAAAACTCCACCGGGGGCCTTTATTCTTAATAAACTACGTCTCTTCCATTTGTCCCGCTTTCATCCCGGCCTTCTTTTCCTTTGAAAGAAGAAAGACCCGGTCTCCCTCCTGAAGCACAAGGTTCCCTCTTACCGGCATTTCCTTCCCCTTGCGTTTCACCATAACGATAAAGGCCTGTCTGGAAATGTCGATATCACGAATCGGACTTCCGGTCCAGGGATGGGATTTCTTCAAAATAATCTCACGGATATGAACAGGGATCTCTTTTCCCGCAGGCTCCGCTCCAAGTGTCACAACATCTCCGGGCGTCAGCACTACATCCCCGCCGGGAATGATCAACTCTCCTCCCCGCTGGATCGCCGCGATAAGGCACCCCTGTGGAAGAGAGAGGCTCCTCACAGTCCTTCCGGACCAGCTGTCCCTTCGTGCCAGCGTAAAATGAATGAAACGGATGTCCTTCTCCGGTCCGTAATCTCCGAAACGTTTAAACTGTGAATACTGCTCAACAAATCCTGCGGAAATAATACCGGTCGGGATAGCGACCATGCCTACACCCAAAAATGTGATAACTATGCTGAAAATACGTCCCAGAGTCGTCACCGGATAGATATCCCCGTAGCCTACCGTGAGCAGCGTCGATGCGGACCACCAGATGCCTGAAAACGCATTTTTGAAAACATCCGGCTGCGCTTCATGCTCCAGGCTGTACATGCAGAGACTTGACGCCAGCATCAGAGTCAGAATGATAAAGACTGAAGACAGGAGCTGCTGCTTTTTGCTGGCGATAACCTCCGTAATGACATTGAGCGAGTCATAGTAGGTGTTGATCCGGAACAGACGAAAGATCCTGACCACGCGGAACATCCTAAAGACAGCAAGACCTGTCGGGAAAAAAACAGGCAGATAATACGGAAGAAATGAAAGCAGGTCAATGATACCCGCACCCGAAAAAATATACCGGATCAGTGAATCCCTTTCATTTGATTCAGGATACAGACAGTTCGCGGTGATCAGACGCAGCACATAATCAACTGCGAAAAACAGGACCGTTCCTGATTCAACCGCAAGGAGAAGCCCCTCGTTTGCTGACCTTATATTGTCAAAAGTCAGAAGGATACTTGCCGCAAGGTTAAGGATCAGCGCGGACGTGCTGATCACATCGTAGGCCTGGTTGACCGGCTCGTCAACAACACCGACCGAGACCATGCGAAACAGCTTTTCGCGCGTGGAATTCTGGTTTTTCCGCATAGATCCTCACCCTCCCATTTGTGTTTGTAAAGTTTAATCATCTCATCTTCACCCTCAAGGGGAAGGCTTTCTTTCCTCTGCCGATCATCTTTTGGGGATCCATCTCAAAAATCTATCTCAAGGGGATGGTGTCCTTCACCCTTAAAGGGAAGGCGTCCGGATTATTTCATAGAAAAAAGCCACACGGACCGATGCCCGTATGGCTTTCTCAGAGGTGCCAACCAGATTTGAACTGGTGATCAAGGTGTTGCAGACCTTTGCCTTACCACT
>DEPS01000190.1 GCA_002358875.1 Lachnospiraceae bacterium UBA3386
TATTTTTGCACCGGAATCATTCATTCATGTCCGGGCCTTTCTGGTCGGGTAAAATATGCCGGTACAGGCGAATAGCCTGCACCTGAGAGGAGAAAATGTGACTGGTCAGCCGGAACCAAGAAAGCTTGTCAATATTTTCTGGACAGGCGGCTGGGATTCAACCTTCCGTCTTTTACAGCTGGCGGAAATGGATCTTGATATACAGCCCTGGTATTTTATTCACAGAGACAGAATGAGCCTTCAGTACGAAAAAAAGGCTATGAAAAAAATTCTGGAAATGATCCGGAGTTCCGGGAAATTTAAAGCCCGTATTCTTAAAATCAGGACCATAAGCGTGGAAGAAATGGAGAAAATACCGGATGAAGAGATCTCTGCTTCCTTTCAGGCACTTCGTGACAGGTATGGAATCGGTATCCAGTACCTGTGGTTCGCATTATTCTGCAGGCATGATGGAGAAGGAACGTTTCCGGAGATTGGAGTGGAAGACAGCAGCAGATCCAGAGCATTAGCAGCCATGAAGGGGGAAGGAATGCTTAAAGATCTACAGTCAGGGATTCCGGGTCAGATGATTCTTGACTGGAATAACAGCAGCAGGGATCTGTGCAATATATTCGGAAGCTGCATATTCGGGATGACGGCAGTTTCGAAAAAAGAAGCAGAGATTATATCGGTAAGGAAGGGATGGATGGAGATCATGAACCTTACATGGTTCTGTCTGTGCCCTGTCTGCGGAACACCGTGCGGTGTCTGTGACCCGTGTAAAGATGCCGTTATGGAAGGAATGGCATGGCGTCTGCCGCCTGTTTCCAGATTCAGATATCGTTTTATGCAGAACAGACTTGGCTACAAGATTATTCGTGAACAGAGGAAATTTTTTGGTACATAGTCTAAGGACGGTTAATTGCTTCATTTGTGAATTAATACAAGGTATACAGAAACGCACAACAGTTTTTTAAACGGGGAGTCTTGATCATGTTTATAAAAAATAGAATTATACCTTTCAGCCCGCCAGACATTACAGAGTCAGAGATCGCAGCAGTGGCAAAAACAATGAGAAGCGGGTGGATCACAACCGGTCCTCAGACAAAACTCCTGGAGCGCCGTCTTGCCGCTTTTATAGAGACAGCCAGAACAGATATTCACTGTGACGGCCAGAAAGCAATCCAGGCATATGGCGGAAAACTGATCTGCCTGAGTTCAGCGACAGCAGCAGAGGAGATGAACCTGCGGGTTCTGGGAGTGGGCCCCGGTGATGAGGTAATCGTCCCGGCCTATACCTATACCGCTTCCGCTTCGGCAGCGCTGCACTGCGGCGCGACAGTAAAATTTGTGGATATCCAGAAGGACGGTGACCCTGTTACACACTGCCCGGAGATGGATTATGAAAAGATGGAAGAGGCGATCACAGAGAAGACCAAGGCCATCATCCCTGTAGATCTGGGCGGCGTTGTCTGCGATTATAAGCGTATCTTTGAAATCGTTGAGAGAAAGAAAAACCTCTTTAAGCCTAAAGAGTCAGATGGATCCATGCTGGGGGATCTGTCCTCCCGTATCCAGAAAACTCTGGGCCGGGTCGCTGTCGTGGCAGACTGTGCGCATTCCCTGGGGGCTTCCCGCGTAATCAATGGAAGGGAATATCTGGCCGGCAACATCGCCGATTTTTCATCATTCTCTTTTCATGCCGTAAAAAACTTCACCGCCGCGGAAGGCGGGGCGAGTACCTGGCGCCCCCTGGATGGAATCCCAAAAGAAGAGATTTATAAGATGTTCCAGCTCCTGAGCATGCATGGGCAGAGCAAGGACGCACTTGCGAAGACCAGGATCGGCGGCTGGGAATATGATATTCTGGGCCCCTGGTATAAATGCAACATGACTGATATCATGGCTTCCATCGGCCTTAGACAGCTCGACAGATACATGGGGCTTCTTGACCGCCGCGAGAAGGTTCTTGATGAATATAACAGGACCTGTGACGATCTAGGCGTGAGCCGCCTGATTCACCATGTCACAGGGATGCACAGCTCCAACCATCTCTACCTGATCCGCATACCGGGAATCGGGGAAGATCAGAGGAACGAGATCATCATAAAACTGGCGGACAAGGGCGTTACGACCAATGTTCACTACAAACCGCTTCCAATGATGACAGCTTACAGGTCGATGGGGTGGGATATCAAGGATTTCCCCAATTCCTACGATTATTATAAGAACCTTATCTCTCTCCCCCTGCATACGCTGCTGACAGATGATGACGTGGACTATGTCTGCAGCAATCTGACGGAAGTGGTGAAAAACTATGTATAAAGACAGGCGGTTCGGCCCTTTTATTTTAATGGGGCTCGCCTTTTCTCTTGGTCTTATTTTGTGGATCACCCTCTTTTCCAGGTACGGAAGCGGTACAAGGGATGTGTATGCCCCGCTGTGGTCTCTTAAGGCAATTCTGGAAGGGGACGGGAATGCTTATTTTGAAACTGCAGCGAACAGTCTGATGTTTATCCCGTTCGGTTTTTTCCTTGCTGCCTCCGGTATCATGAAGAAAAAATACATGATGCTGACGGGAATCGTAATCCCAATCTGTATTGAAGCTGTTCAGTGGGTCTGCCGTCTGGGTTCAACCGAGTTAGATGATGTTATATCCAATGTCATAGGGATGTATCTGGGTACGTCGCTGTTTTTTATTATTCGCTGTGATCAGGGGTGGAGGGTCAAAGTAAAAAAATCACTGCCTTCCGTCTGCATTGTAATCATTTTTATCTTTCTCTTCATCGTGTGTCATAGCAAAATGACAAATTTTGCGAGAATGAATGACCGCGAAGATGGAACTGAAAATCTGCTTATTCTAAACGGGCAGTCCGGCTATGTGAGCGGAACAGGCGTATATGTCGGTTATCTGGATAATGGCCAGATTGCCATATCAGGATCATCCGGTATACGGGCATGGAAGCTTATTGGAGAATGCACGCTGGATCCCGGAAAGTATACTTTTACCGGTATGACAGGTGTAAAAGAAGGTGTTTTCGGAATCCAGCTAGAGTACTACGATAAGGAGGCTCGTAATTATACCAGACTTACTCCGGATATAGGGCCAGTCGGGGAAACTTCCTTTGAACTGAAGGAGAAAACAAAGGTACGGGCATATATTGGGATCTATCCGGATGCGGCCGGAGGCTGCTTTGCGAGTCCTGCCATATACCGGGATTAATGGCAGATTAACATCCTTAACGTTTTTTCTTATGTGAACGATCCAGTCATGTTCTTTATTCCATGCCCGCAGATGGGGTATGCACCTGCTAAATGAATTATTAAAGGGGTTATAGATATGAAAGACGGTCTTGTATCCATCATCATGCCTTCCTGGAATACAGAAAAGTTTATCGCCGAGTCCATTCAGTCTGTTCTTGACCAGACATATCAGGACTGGGAGCTCATCATTGTGGACGACTGTTCGACAGATAATACGGACGAGGTCGTAAGATCCTTCAAGGATCCGAGAATTATTTACATAAAGGCAAAAAGGAATATGGGCGCTGCCCTTGCCAGGAACAAGGCCCTGCGTGTAGCAAAAGGAGAATGGATTGCTTTTCTTGACTCGGATGATCTCTGGATGCCTGACAAACTGGAAAAGCAGCTCGATTTCATGAAAAGCAGGGGCTATGTCTTTTCCTACCATGAGTTTGAGAGGATCGACGAGGAAGGGAAACCTCTGAATGTCTATGTTTCAGGTCCTGACGTGGTCGACAGAAGAAAGATGTATCGATATGACTATATCGGTCAGCTCACAATGATGTACAGTGCCAGGCATTTCGGTCTTGTCCAGATCAGGGACATCAAGAAGAACAACGACTATGCGATAAGACTCGTACTGTTCAAAAAGCCGGATTCGAAATGCTGGCTGTTAAAAGAAAATCTGGCAAAATACCGTGTCAGGAAAAAAAGCATCAGCCATGATAAGCTGGGAAAAAAACTGAAGACCCACTATCAGCTGTTTCATAATTGTGACAGGAAACCGGCTCCGGTCGCTTTCTGGTACGCCGGCTGGAACATGTTCTACGGTGTTCTGAAAAAGATGAAATACGAAAAAACAATAAAATGATCCAGACTGTACTGATATCGGGACGGGGTTTCAAAAAGGAAAAATAAATTGCAGGCAGATATCCCTTCGATTTTTATTTATTTGACTACACTGTTTTTTACAGTAATCCTGGCATATTTTTTTGAGTTTTATGAGTTTTCAACGAAGATCGGGAAGGCAGTCGTCAGGATTCTCGTTGTGATGCCTTTTTCCCTTCTGGCGGGACTCAGATCAAATGTAGGTGTTGACTACAAGTTCTACATCGTGATCTTTGCGGATCTTTCACGCCTTTCAATGGCCAAGGCTCTGACTGCCTCCAGGTACGAACCCGGGTTCGTCGTAATTGTTAAAATCGCTCAGATGTTTCTTAATGAACGGTGGTTCTGTTTCTTTGTCATTGAATTCGTTACGATGTTTGTCGCCCTGCTGGCTTTTGAACGGATCAAAGACAAGGTAAGCATCACCATTATGATGATTGCTTACTATATGTTTGTCTATCATTTGTCCCTCAATATCATGAGGCAGGTCCTGGCCATGAGCTTTGTCTTTCTGGCAGTCACCTACATAATGGAAAACAGGCTCATGAAGGCGGCAGGGATACTGTT
The DNA here is from genome assembly GCA_002358875.1 of Lachnospiraceae bacterium UBA3386. Lineage (GTDB taxonomy): Bacteria > Bacillota > Clostridia > Lachnospirales > Lachnospiraceae > CAG-791. Next base: position 4,678 of record DEPS01000190.1, read on the forward strand.
CATAGCAACCCGTTTCCACGACTCGGCCGCCATCTGTTTTGCCTTTGTTCTTGTGCCTCTTCTCTACAACTTTAAACTATTCAGTGTGGAAGAATTGAACAAAAAGAGGGAAGAACATTCAGACGAGCTTATTTTATTCCGCATTGGATTCAAACGGGCAGCATTTTATTTCACTATTTTCGCATCGACCCTCATGATCGGAAGGGTCATCAATATCGCTATTTCCGTTGGCATCATAAGCAGTTATTACGCACATTATTTCAAGGGATCCGGTTTTGGTGTTGGAAATCTTGTCTACGCATTCTTTTTCCTCGGACCGGCGATCCTTTTATGTCGGGACACTATAGAAGAGAACTATGATCTGTGTGTGGCAAGAGACATCGTTATGCTGTATCTGCCAATCTCATTCGTGGGATATTATGCAAAGTGGGCAACGCGGCTCAAGCTTTATCCGGAACTGGTCCTTTTAATGTTTGCCCCCATGCTCTGCACAAGAGAGAAGGAATGGGAGAAACGTCAGGTTATGTGGATCTACTACGCCCTGATTATCCTCTATTACTACGTAAATTATTTTCTCATTTTGAATCAGAACGATACATTCCCTTATTATTCCATTTTGTAACAAGACCCTGCCACATGTCAAAGGAGGTATAAACGATGAAAGCACTGATCTATTTCCCCCGGAACATGCTGCAGCCCAAAGGAGGGCCAGCAGGATATCTGTACAATTTATATTCCGAGATTTCGAAGGTAAGGGATGATTTTTACCTCCTGCCTGATGAGTTCGACATCACTGAGAATAAAAAGCTCCGGAACATGATGCCGGACAGAATAAAGGATATAAGGAGGCTTCTTTATATCCTCAAAACACTTAAAAGACACAAAAAGCCTGCCGTAGACCTCAATGACTACGACATTATTCATTTCCACTCAACTGAAGAAATGTTTTATGCAAGAGAAGCATTAAAAGACTATCATGGCATTACGGTGCTGACCTCGCATACTCCCTGCGTGCTGTATAAAGAACTGATCAGTACTTTAAATCCAAAGGATGCGGCACTTTTCGCAAAGCCTCTTCAAAAGCTGGAAATGGTTGACCGCTATGCCTTCAGAAAGGCAGATTACGTTATCTTCCCGTGCAGGGAGGCGGAAGATCCCTATTATCATACATGGGAGCGGTATAAGAAGGTTGCAAAACATAAAAAGTACAGGTATCTCCCGACCGGGATCAATCCCTGCACAGTGAAAGTACCTCGGCAGGAATACAGGCAGAAGATGAATATTCCGCAGGACGCTTTTGTCATCTCATATGTTGGAAGGCATACGGAGATCAAAGGGTATGCCGATCTCAAAGAGATCGGAAAGCTCATGCTTGAAGATCCCAATGTCTATGTTCTCGTCGGAGGGCGCGAAGCACCGATTAAGGGCCTGGATCATGACAGATGGATTGAAGTCGGCTGGACGGATGACCCCCACTCGCTCATCGGGGCTTCAGATGTTTTTGTTCTCCCCAATAAGGAGACTTATTTTGATCTGGTACTCCTTGAGGTCATTTCTCTTGGAACGCCGGTCGTTCTTACTGAGACCGGCGGCAACAAGTATTTCCATAAATACGGTTGTGACGGGCTGATTTATTACAACACTGTTCAGGAAGCAGCTGACCGGCTCAGAGCTTTTAAGGAAAAGGCCCCTAACCGCGATGGAGCCCTCTCTAAAGAACTGATCGGGCTGTTTAACAAAGACTTTACAGTCAAAACCTTTGCGGAAAAATATGTCAGCCTGATCGAGAGCCTGGTCGCATCTGAAAACCAGTGACGATCCGCATCCCTTATCAGATCTGAAATAAGGGAAAATCGGGAAAAATATATAAGCCTTGTTTTGCGCGTCATGCCAGACAGAAAGAAAGAAAATGAAAAAAGAAATTCTTGTATCGGTCATCGTTCCGGTTTACAACATGGAAAAATTTCTCGGCAGATGCCTTGACAGCATTCTGGGGCAGTCCTTTGCAAATACTGAAATCATCCTGGTCGACGACGGTTCAAAGGATGGGTCGCTTAATATCTGCCGCACTTATGAGGACGGTTATCCCAATATCCGCGTGATCGCAAAGGAAAACGGCGGGGTTTCTACAGCCAGGAACGCCGGGATGGAAACAGCTTCCGGGGACTGGATCATGTTTGTCGATCCCGACGATTACCTGGAGCCTGCATGTATCGAGGAGCTTATTAAGGGCATTGGTTCAAGGGTCGATATCGTTGCGGGCACCTGTTACGCCAGAGAAGGGGACAAGTGTATACAGTGTCATTTCTTTGGGGAAGACAGGCAGTTTGTGACACCTGAAGAGAAAAAGGATCTGTTCCTGCAGCTTATGGACATGGGTCATGGCCAGGCCGGTCCTGTCATGACTGCCATAGGTGTTCCCTGGGGAAAGCTGTATCGAAAGTCCATGCTTGACCATTACGGGCTGAGATTCGACGCTTCCCTTCGCAGGGTCCAGGATAACCTCTTTAATATGTATGCCTTTTACTGTGCACGAAAGATCGTATATCTCGACAGGCCTTTGTATGATTACTCTTATGAACACATCGGAGGTTTTTTTACCCGTTACCGGCCGGATTACGTCGATATTTACCTGCCTGTCATGGACGCGCGGTATAAAGCCCTCACAAAGCTGGGCCTCATCAGGGATCCTGATCTGAGGAAGTGCTACGTGAACGAGGCGATGGTCAACATGGGGTCGATCTGCAAGTCCGGCATTTTCAATCCGGGAGACGGCCGATCTTATAAAGAAAAGAAAAAACATCTGAAGGAAGTATTAAGTCACAGGTTCACAAAAACGGTTCTGCATATTCGAAGCCTTCCTTTGATCGATACCCCTAAATACAGGCTTTTCTGGTTCATGCTCAAATTCAGGACAGATGCACTGATCGCAATGTACAGCAGAATGTAATGGTTTATAGCGAAAAATATAAAAACGGATCCAAAAACCACACTCCATACTCATAAAAAGCAACGACAGCTTCATCAGGTAACCAAATAACGATAATGCATAACAAGAGAGGATATAAGAGCTGTGTTTTTAAAAAAATGGGAAGATCTTCCTGAGTTTATGAGAACGCCGGAGGTCCGGCCTTATTGGGAAGCATTGAATAAAAAACGCGGGCAGCTGGTCGTTAAGCGGGTGTTCGACCTGACGGTTGCCCTTAATCTGCTTGTCGTCCTTGCCGCCCCCATGGGGGTCATCGCCATCCTGATAAAAAAGGATTCGGAGGGTCCCGTGTTCTACAGACAGGAACGCATGACCACGAACGGGAAAAAGTTTAGGATCCATAAGTTCCGCACTATGGTCTCTAACGCCGACAAGATCGGTACTCATGTCACGGCTGCGAACGATATGAGGATCACAAAGATAGGGAAAAAGCTCAGGGACCATCGTCTCGACGAGCTTCCCCAACTATTTGACGTCATCCAGGGGAATATGTCCTTTGTCGGAACAAGGCCGGAGGCTCTCAAATATATTGAGAAGTATAAACCTGAGTATTTTGCGACCCTCCTTCTCCCGGCCGGGATCACATCCGAGGCTTCCATCAGATATAAGGATGAGGGAAAGATCCTGGAGGCAGCTGACGACGTCGATAAAGCCTATATTGAAGAGGTCCTTCCCGCCAAAATGGTATGGAATCTGAAAAGCATAAAGGATTTTAACTTTTCGGCGGAGGTAATGACTATGTTCCGGACCGTCTTCGCAGTACTGGGGAAAGATTATTCCTGACTGATTTTTTCATCGCCGGGAATTCTGCATACAGTATCTGATCTGATATTTACTGTCATATACAGGAGTCAAAAAAGGGAGGGCAGCCTTATGAAAAAAGCGGCTCTGATCGGCCATTTTGGCAAAGGAAAAGAACTGCTCAACGGCCAGACCATCAAGACCAAGACCGTGACGGAGGAGCTGCAGAAGCTTGTGGGCAGGGATCAGCTTCTTCTCATCGATACACATGGCGGAATAAAAGCCTATATGAGGCTGCCCTTTCAGCTGCTTCAGGCCCTGTGCAGCTGCAGAGACCTTATTATTTTCCCCGCCCACAACGGAGTCAGGATCATCCCTCCCATGCTGGATATCCTTAATTTCCCTTTCAGAAGAGGGCTCCACTACGTTGTGATCGGCGGGTGGCTTCCTGAACTGGTGAAAGACAAACCCCCATTGAAAAAACACCTCAAAAGGTTCAGAGGTATTTATGTAGAGACTCACACACTTAAAAGAAGGCTGAAGGAGCAGGGTTTTCGTAATGTTGTTATCATGCCCAATTTTAAAGAGCTTCCGATCCTGAAAAAAGATGAACTTGTCTATAACACATGTGAGCCATACAAGCTGTGCACCTTTTCCCGTGTCATGGAAGAAAAGGGTATTGGTGAAGCTGTCAGTGCAGTAAAATCGGTCAATGATTACTGCGGCAGAACAGTATTCGAATTTGACATTTACGGTCAGGTGGAAGCCGGTCAGGAGGAGTGGTTTGATAACCTTCAGAAAACTTTTCCAGAATATGTCCGCTACAGGGGCGTCGTTCCCTTTTATGAGAGCGTCAGTGTCCTGAAGGAATATTTCGCGCTGCTCTTTCCGACAAAGTTCTTCACCGAAGGTATTCCCGGTACCATCATTGATGCTTATGCAGCAGGTATTCCTGTAATTTCTTCCAGATGGGAAAGCTTTTCCGACATCGTGGATGATGGTGTTACAGGAATCGGATACGATTTTAACGATAAAAAGGGGTTGGAAAAAATCCTGCTCAGGCTGGCACAGCATCCGGAAGAGGCAGACCGCCTGAAGGAGAACTGCCTTGTTAAGGCAGAATCATATACTCCCGGAAAAGCAATCGGCCATCTTAAAAAAAGGCT
>DEPS01000094.1:0-8464 GCA_002358875.1 Lachnospiraceae bacterium UBA3386
GCTCGTGGAAAAATCCAGGGCTGAGGAAGGAAATGTTTTCTACTCTATAAACCGGAGCGTGAAAAACGACCGCATCTTCGCATTCATTGAATGCTGGAAGGATCAGGCTGCAATCGATTTCCACAACGCCACCCCGCATTTCACAGGTATCGTGCCGCAGCTGCGCAGCCTCTGCGAGGAGTCTTATGGAGCCGAACTTTTCTATGAACTCTGAGGATTTCGTTCTGCCGTCTTCTGATCCTGAACGGCAGATCATTGCACTCCGATTGTCCCCTGTTTCACACTGGAAAACCCTGCCGGAAGACCGGCAGGGTTTTTGTTTTCGCAAAACACGGAGAAATATTTGTTTCTGCGCGTGTCAGGATTCTCCCTCGGGAGAAATATGCTTTCTCAGGAATCAGAAATCTGTCCTGAGCGGGATCTGTTTTTGCATGGGTCAGGATTCTTCCACAGGCGGGATATGCTTCTGCGGAACAAAGGCATAGCGGACGAAGCTGTTGACCTGCCGCATGGTGTCGAAGCAGGCGATGCAGACCTGGTTTCCCATCGTGCCGGCGAGGGCGTCGGGCATGCGGGTCATCATGGCCAGATTTGCGCTGTATTCTGTCCCGATCTCCTCAAGGGAGTGGGTGTAGGGGATCTCATCCCTGCGGCCGCAGTATACGCAGAAGCGCTTGGGGCCGCTGTATGCATGACGGCTCTCATCAAAAGCGATCATGTCGGCCCAGATCTCAAAGACATCTACGCTCTGGGAATAGTTGAGCATATCGGGGGTGAAACCGCCCGCAGGCCGCATATTCACTTCGAGACCGACGACATCGCCCTTTTTGCCGATGCCCGGCTTGTCCGCTGTCAGTCGGAAGAACTCGAGATGGAAGAAGCGGCTCCTCACGTTAAAAGCCTTCAGGACGCGTTTTCCGGCATCTTCGATGTCCGGCGCGACCTGCTTGTTTACATAGTAATACACCGGGACCCCCTCGTTCACCATGTCCATGATGGAGTTGGGGGAGATGTGGCTCGCGGCAAAGAGAACCTCGCCCTTGGAATTGATGACGCCGTCGTAGGTCTCGACCACACCCGTGATATATTCTTCCATAATATAAGGAAGCTCGGGGATCTTGTGGAAGAAAACCTTCAGGTCTTCGTCATTCTGAAGACGCCAGGTCGCCAGCGCGCCGACGCCCCGGTCGGGCTTTACGATCACAGGATAGCCGACTTCAGCGATGAACTTCTGAGCTGTCTCCAGATCCACGACCTGGGAATAACGGGCGGTGGGGACGCCGGCCTTTGCATAATATTTCTTCATGGCCGTCTTGGAACGGTAGCGCAGGATGTGGTCGGACTTGAGACCGGTCACGACATTGAAGTCCGTGCGGAGCGCGGCATCCAGTTCCATCCAGTACTCGTTATTGGACTCGATCCAGTCAATCTTGCCGTGGTGGGCCGTCAGAGCACCCACCGCGCGCACCATCTGGTCGTAATCCTTCATATCGTCCACCCGGTAATATTCAGTCAGGGCGTACTTGAGCCCATCGCTCAGGGAATCATAAGGAGCATCTCCGATGCCGAGAACGTTAATGCCGTTTTCGTGCAGCCCGATGCAGAAGCGCTCATAAGCGGCCGGAAAGTTCGGTGATATAAAAACAAAATTCATTTTTTACCTCCGGTAAAGGTGATGGTATAAATATTTCATTGGAGGCATACCTGCCTGCTTTCCAGATTCTACCAGTTTAAGGAGAATACTACAATCACTGTTTTGGTACTTCTTTTGAATCAGGGTGTGGAACAGGGGGATGGGGGTGGAACGGGGAACCGTCCCCCCGTTCCATGTTGACATTGCCGGAGCATCTGGTATATTTTGGAAATTAGATTATTAGACACAAAAGCAGTCTGACCGAACAGGGAGCAGAGAAGATGACGGGAACAGGCAGAGAGTACCTTTCGATCAGAGGGGTGTTGGAAAAGAACGGGATGGATCTGTCCGATTCTGTGTATTCGGATTCAGCAATGGCGGACTTCGTGATATCCGCATCGGGTACATGGGAACTGAAAAAGGAGAGCCTTGAGGACAGCGATTATGGCGGGATCATTCAATACAGAAAAATGAGGAAAGCCCTTTCGGAGCGCTGCGGGGCAGAGGATATAGGTAAGCAGATGGATGAGATCTCCGATAAGATGCACCGTATGCTGGAAGAAGGGGGGACCCGGGAGGATCCTTCGTTTATAGTGCTCGGAAAGCGGAAAAAGGCTCTGCGGAAAGAGAGGAAAACGATCCTGGAAAAAGCTTCCAGAGAAGCCTGTCTGTCGCTGTACGGAAAGGATATTTCGGGAGGGAATCTTTTTTCCTGCTGCTTTAATAAAAGCCTGCGCGCTGTCAGCCTGGACGAAATCATGAAGGCCGGGGATGCCCCGGAGACGGGCGAGTATGCCCTGATGGCGGAGCGGCCATGGTTTACGGGGAATCTGGACAGCCTCAGGAAGGCATTTTCAGGCGGGAAAAAAGTCGGCGTGGAGGGAGGCCCTTGCCTTTTCGGCACCGACGAACTGCATTTTTCGTTCACCATGAAGGACGGGAGTGTCAGAAGGTTCGATTACAATACCCGGCAGGAGATCCTTCCGGGCAGAGAGTATTTGATGGGCACCTCCATGGAGCTTTTTGGCTTCATGGAAAGGGAAGGCGGGAATGTCGCAGCCGCTTCCCTGGAATGCCCCAAGAAGGGCATTACAGTGGAAGAATATGAAATGCTCAGGTACATCCTTCTCGTGGCAAAATACCTTGGCGCGAGGGCGGTCGTGACCATACCTGATTTTTCCTATGATAAGACCTTCGTCTCTATGTTTTCGGGCCTTGAAGACAGTATTTATGCGGGCTTTCATGAGGCCTTCCGCAGGGAATGCCTCAGGATGAGCGACATCATGATTGACACCGCGAAGAAATTGGCTCTACAATACGGAGTGGATGACTATGTGATCTTTCATGGCAGGGAGGAAAAGCTTCTCGACCTTTTTTATGAGAAGCGAGGGCCCTTCTGTACCGACAAGTATGCCAACAGATTTCTCACCTCCCGGCACGGGCTGAGGGATGCCCTGCTGGATTATATCTGTATGCCGGCGCTCCCGTATTACCTGTTCGGCGTCCGGGAAATCGTGGAGGTGAACCGGATCGACGAGAATTATTCCATACAGAAGTGCAAAAAGATCCATCATACCGCCATCAATCTGAACGAGCTTCTTTTTCCGGAAAAAATGTGTAAAAATGGGAAAACATCCAGCTTTTTTGCAAAAATGGACGACAAGGAGTTTTTGTAGGAGCGGGGCGCGGAAGCAGTGCGGCAGCGGAGCGGTCTGCAGCTGTAAAGCAGCCCGGCGGGGCGTGCTGCGCGGAGCCTGCCTGCGGCAGGGCTGGAGAACATATACATGAGAAGATATTTATCTAAAAAAGGAATCCTTTTATCCGACCTGGGCGTGTGCCTTGCGCTGGCGGTGATTTTTTTGCTGTTTAATGTTTTCAGAATGAGGTTCGGGGACGCTGACTGGGGGAACCTGACTCTGGGGACGGGGTATATGGCCCTTCCCATAGAAGACGACGGCGGCCTTCTCATAGATTCCGGAAAAGGCAGGATCCTGGGGGTAAAAGCCGGCAGGGCCGCGTGGGAACTCTCGGTCGCGGCAGGCACCGGGGATTTCTACCAGGCGGAAAATATCTGCATTGCCGGGGACGGATCCTTTTACGTCCATTCTGTGGACTGGGATAAAAGCGGATTTTTGCTGGCATCGGAGAGGATCCTCCACTACAGCGGGGACGGAAAGTTCCTGGAGACTTCGTTTGTGAGGACATATTCTCAACAGGAAGAGGTTAACCAGCACAGAATTTATGATCCGCAGATCATAGACGGCAGGCTGTATGTGCTTTATGCGGATCAAAATGGCATCAAACAATTTGAGATCAGAAGCAAGACGGCAGTGGAGATATGCTCCTGGGATTTTGAGGATGCCTGGATCTACATGCAGAATTTCAGGCAGACCGGGGAGGGGGAGTTCTACGCGGTCGAAAAGAAGGGGCGGATTGCAAGGTTTTCAAAGGAAGGAATCGAGACGGTCTACGCTGCCGACGAGCTTTCCCACGAGGTGTTTTTCTTCGTGGAGGTTGATTCTAAGGGAAATGTCTATTATACGGACATTTACAACGGAAGGGTCTGCAGGGTCGTCGACAAAGAGCATTCGGAGGAGGTGTTTCGCTCCGCGGATTTCGCAGAAGAGGGCGCTCTGTCTGGGGCGGTGACGTCCCTGAAGATCATTCCCGCTTCCGGCGGGGATCTTTTCGGCTGCATGATGGGCTCGAAGGCGTTGATCCTGAGTGAAGGCGGGGAAGCCCTTTTTTGCGCCGACAGCCTTGAAAGGGGGAGCGTCCTGCGCTTCAAAGCCGTCAGAATGTGGTGCGTTCTCGCCGTCACCGCCCTGTGCATCGCCTATCTCGTCCTCCGGCTCCTGTTCTATGTCCTGGTAAACAGACCGAGGCTCCGGAACATCTGGAAGATGGAGATCGGATTAGGCCTGTTCGCGGCAGCGATGACGACGGTGCTTCTGCTCAGCCTGTCCAACTCCTTTGAGAGAAGCTATATGGAAAGCCTGGCAAAACAGGTCGAGAACCTGGCCATTTCCGGCAGCAATATGATAGACGCAAAATGGCTTAAGGAAATAGATGCCATGTCGGATTTCATGGGGGAGGAGTACCGGAAGGTTCTGGACGCCCTTAATAGCGTTGCCGTAAAAAACCACGACTACAGCGACAGATTCGGAGCCCAGCTGGAGATGCTGGACGAAGACGGCAGGGCGTATGCCATTGCATATCCCGACTGTTCCATTGGGGTCTATTATCCCCTGGATGAATATTCCGCGCAGGAGCTTGCCGGCATCTATGCTTCAGGAAAGGGGATGTACAATCTTTCCTCTGTCTTTACCGGCGGAACCTTCATTTACGGCAGGGCCCCTATTTTTGACGATGAGGGAAATGTGGCGGGAGTCCTGAATATGGCCCTCGACAGCAACCGGGAAAGGGAGACGCTCAGGAACACCGCCAGAGCCATCATGGTCAGCGCGCTGCTGTCCATCATCGTCATCATGTTCCTGGTCAATGAGGGCTTTTCCCTGGCGGAGGGGAGAAGAGAATTTGAGGAAGGGAAAAAGATTACCATCAGCGGCAGTGTCGTGCCCGTGTATCTGCTGCGGATCGCGGCATTCGGGGTCTGCTTCGTGCTCAACATGACGTCCTCCTTCCTTTCCGTATATACCTCGAGCTTCTGGAGCGCGGGGCTGGGGATATCGGAGTCCATGGCGGGGGCGGTGCCGCTGTTTGCGAACGGGGTGTTCTCCGCGCTGTCCGCGCTGATATGCCCGAAGCTGATGGAAAAGACGGGATTTAGCAGGCTTGCCGCCGCCGGCGTTTTGTGCAGCGGCGCGGGAGACCTCCTGGCGGGACTGTCCAGAGCGTATCCTTCCATCGTTCTCGCGCTTCTTCTGAACGGCCTGGGATTCGGCATACTGATCAATTCCGTCAGCATCGCCATCGGGCGCATAGACAGCGGGAAGGACAGGGAAGAAGGATATGCGGGCTTTTACGCGGGCTGCGTAGCGGGGATAAACTGCGGCATGATCGTGGGGTCCATTCTGGTGTCCTTTATAGAATACCACCAGGTCTTTTATATCACGTCCGCCCTCTGGCTGTCGCTGATCTTTTTATTCATGACTGTGGGCAAAACCATTCCGAAGCCGGTGCCTGCCGCGGCTGTGGAAAGAGTGCGGGGCAGGATATCGCCATTCGCGTTCCTGTATTCAGTCTGCGTGGTCATGCCCTATGCGGCAGCAGGGAGCTTTATGTATTACTATCTGCCGATCCTTGTGACATCCGGGGGGTATTCGGAAGAATATGTGTCTCTCCTGATGATGGTTTACGCCGTATGCGGCATATTCCTGGGGAAGGCGCTGTCATCAGTCATGTGGGCAAAGCTGGGCACAAGATCGGTTCTCTTTGCGATCGTGCTCGCCCTTTTAGGGTGGGAGATCATTGCCCTGTATCCTACCCTGTCCATGGTGGCCATGGCCATGTTTTTCATCGGAGTATCCTTCAGCTTTGGCGTGAACGTGATGATGGACGCATTTCTCTCGCAGCGGGGCGTTGCGGATATGGGACAGGATATGGCTGTAGGTATCTATGAGTTTGCGTCAAGGACAGGGCAGTGCGTGAGTCCTCTGGTCTGCAGCGTATTGATGGGCATGGGGTTTGCCTACGGAATCGGCGTGTTCGCGGCGGGGTGCGTCATCCTGTATTATATCGTTGCTTTCGCTTCAGCCAGGTCCGCGGGGAAAGGAACTGCCTCCGGATAAGCGCCGGCGCCTGAGTGCCGGATCTTGAGAGGGCGGGCCATGGGCGGTTTACATCCTGGAAAATTATTCTGCCGGAAGAGGCTTTTTAAGAGAAAGAGGATTTTAAAGAGGAAGAGGCTTTTAAAGAGGAAGGGGTTTTTATGCGGAATAGGTTTTTTGCGAAGAAGAAGATAAAAATGCGTCTGGCCAGCATTTTCATGAGGTTCAGCGGCCTTCTGCTCCTGACTCTGGGCGTGCTCTTATGTTCCTCCGCCATTTTTCTCTACCAAAGGGACATGAAGGAGACATATTACGATTACGTGTCCTCCATCGTGTCCGTCAGCAGGGCTGGCCTGGACGGGGATGAGATCAGGGACTGCATCGAGAAGGGCGAGATGAGCCCGAAGCTGAATGAAGCGCTGGAGCAGATGAATACTTATAAGGAGAACTCCCGGGTTTCCTTTATTTATCTTTTGTATTATCCCGATGAGTCTGACCCTGAAAATATGCGGTATGTCCTCTATGCCAATACTGCCGCGGACAGGGCGGAAGGCATGAAAGACAGCGTGATCAACAGTCCCTGCGGCGATGAATATACGGAGAACATGTGGAAGGGCTTTTATGAGGCGCAGTTTGGCGGCAAAGATGAGATCCGCTTCCTGGAAAATATTACGACAATCAATAACAAAGAGGTGCTCATGCTCACTGCCTTCGCGCCGGTATATGATCGGGCGGGGAATGTGGTCTGCGTGATTGGAGGCGACATTTTTGCAGACATCGTGCTCGGCCATACCAGATCCTATCTGATGAGCGTCACTTTTATTACTATCATCATCTTAGCGGTAGGGCTTTGGGGGTTCATCTTCATCGGCAGCAAATACATCCTAAAGCCCGTGGAGGACATCACAAAGAGCGCAACAGACTTCGTGGATGCAGTGGGCAAGGGAGATGCCCCGGAGAAACTCACCTACGGGGTGGTCGATGTCCGGGACGATACGGAGCTTCGGGATCTGTCCCGGCAGCTCGCCCATATGATGGCCACTATCAAGGATTACATGGTCAATCTGAAACAGATCACTGCGGAGAAGGAGCGCATCGGCGCGGAGCTGAATGTCGCCACGCAGATCCAGGCGGACATGCTGCCCCGCATTTTCCCTCCCTTCCCGGAGATGAAGGAGATCGATCTGTATGCCACGATGAAGCCCGCCAAGGAGGTGGGGGGAGACTTCTACGATTTCTTCCTGGTGGACGACGACCATATCTGTCTTGTGATGGCCGACGTGAGCGGCAAGGGCGTCCCCGCCGCCCTGTTCATGGTGATTGCAAAGACGCTCATCAAGAACCAGGCCCAGCTCGGGAAAAGCCCTTCGGAGATTCTGGCCAATGTCAACGATCAGCTGTGCGAGGGGAATGAGGCGGAGCTCTTTGTGACGGTCTGGCTCGCGATCGTGGAGGTCTCCACGGGCAGGGGAATAGCTGCCAATGCCGGCCATGAGCACCCGGCGATCCGCCGCAAAGGCGGGCAGTACGAGCTGGTGGTATACAGGCATTCTCCCGCCGTCGCAGCCATGGAGGGTCTGAGGTTTAAGGAGCATTCGTTCGAACTCAATCCCGGAGACAGGCTCTTCGTGTACACGGACGGCGTGGCGGAAGCCACGAACGCCAGCAACGAGCTGTTTGGCACGGACCGCATGCTCGCAGCCCTGAACAAAAACCCGAATGCCTCCCCCCTCGAGCTTTTGCAGAATGTGCAGCAGGGCATCAACGAGTTTGTGGCGGACGCGCCGCAGTTCGACGACATCACCATGCTGAGCTTTGCCTACGAGGGAAACGAGGGCAAAGAAGTGTAAGGTCCTGTAAATATCTATCCGGGATTGAACCGCATATCGGACGCTCCTTTCGAGGACTGAAAAAAATTAACACCGCCCCCTGCCAGGCGCACTTACGGGCCTGGCAGGGGGCGGTGTTTTTTGTGTCGTTTTATTTATGGCACGGTACAGGCGCGTCAGATCTCGAGGAGGTCTGCGAAGGCCTTGAGGGCGCCGTCGGTCTCGTGAGCGAGGACGCGCTTTGCCAGGACCTTGCCCAGCTGGACGCCTTC
>DEPS01000094.1:8493-8720 GCA_002358875.1 Lachnospiraceae bacterium UBA3386
TCCTGGTCGAAGCTGTTCACGTTCCAGATAAAGCCCTGGAACATGATCTTGTTCTCGAAGTGGGAGAGGAGGGCGCCGAGTGTCTCGGGAGTCATCTGATCGGCGATGATGATGCTGGAAGGACGGCCGCCGGCGAAGGCCTTGTTCTGGTCCTCGTCCTTTTTGCCGCATGCGAAGGCCATGACCTGGGCGACGGCATTGGCACAGAGCTTCTGCTGGCTGGTGCT
>DEPS01000159.1 GCA_002358875.1 Lachnospiraceae bacterium UBA3386
GAGCAGCCGTTTTGTCTTTGAGCCGGATCGAATCATAGAGCTGCGCTGATTGATGATAATAATAGTAGCTGTCCTGGAGGCTCTTATGCCCAAGATACTTCTGTAGGTAGGGCATCATAACATTCAGGTCAATGCCCTCTATTGACCACATGTTGATCCGGTCAGTAACAAACGTGAACCGAAGATCATGTACTGTAGGTTTGTTATTGCAGGCGGAGGCAAAACCTGTCCTATACCAGAAACGATTGAAGACATTGTCAACAGTTGTGTTCCTGAGCGGCTTCCCCGGATCCCTGCCCGGGAAAAACCATTTGGGGGAACAGGAAAGCACATCACAAAGATAACAGTAATACTCCCTGCACAGCGAAACAACGTCATCAGCCATGTACACAAGGCGGTCTTTGTTCCCTTTGGAATCAAGGATTGTCAGGATCCCATTGGCAAGGTCGACCTGGTCTGCAGCGATGCCACAGCATTCGGTATTTCTCAGACCACAACAATACAGCAGCCGGAACAGCACCCGGAATTCATTAGCAAGCCTTTTGCAGGCAGGGCTTCCATTCAGAGGCGAATAGCCGTCAGCTTCATGGAAAAAAGCCTGCAGTTCATCACCGGTAAAGATGTGGGGAAGCGCGATCTCTTTACGGCCACTGGTTTTCGGCAGATGGACCCTGATCCCCAGAGATGTCATATACAGCATCAGCTGCCTTACGACGGTGATCCTTTTACATTGGTTGGATAATCCTTCCGTTTCCGTCCGGGTACACCATTTATCCAGGAATTCTTTTGTGACATTAATGGTGTCCAGATCACTTTCAGAACAGTAACGGTCAAATCTCGCGAGCAGCAGCTCCTCTGTGTGGTAATCGAAGCCCAGGGAATGCTTTTCTTCCAGCAGGCCGCTGATAAAAGGGGCCAGAATGCTTTTGAAACAGACTGGTTCAGCCATGGCAAAGCCCTCCTTCCAGAAGAAGGCCTTTGTCGCGGAGGCTGAAAGCACAAAGCCGCATCCGTTTTTCTTCCAATGACAGATATTTGTGCACCGTCGCCAGTCCCCGGTGCCCAAGCGCATCTGCGACATGCTGTACTGTCACGTTATTCCGGAGGAGGGTGGTAGCATATGTTTTCCTTGTCACGTGAAAACCGGAGCCAGACACATCCCGTTCAGGAAGGGCTTCATTCAACGCATTCCAGCAGGCCCCGCGTCCAACTGCCTTGAAAGGAGCATGTTTCCGGATAAAAATGCTGCGGGTATCCGCGGCAGGCCGTTCCTTCACGATGTAACGGAACAATGCGTTTGCAACGGGTGTCGGCATGGGGAGGACTATTTCGTAACCGGTTTTGTCCTGCAGGACATGGATCGTTGCGTTCTCCCAGTCGATATCATCGATGGTGAGGCCGATGATGTCTGTTTCCCGGAGGCCCATGTAAAGCCCAAGCTGTATCATGGCTTTTTCCCGGAGGGAGACCGTTGTATCCCTTTCCCGGAAGATCTGCCGGAGTGTTTCCTGCTCTTCTTCCGTAAGAGTTATGACGAGGGCTTCCCGCGAAGCACAGACGCAGGGAAGTGCCAGGAACAAAAACGGATTATCCGACATGTGGTTCTCCCCCAGGAACTGAAGGAATTTCCTGATCCGGGAATTGTAGGCATTTTTGCCTTCGGGAGTATCGTGCCTGTCGCTGAGATTGAACTTTTTAACGTCGACCGCTGTAAGGCTTTTAAATGATCTCACGCCTAATGCATCTATGCTGATGCAAAAACGACAGATACTGCTCCTGTACATGTGTATGGTTGAAGCGGCCCATCCTTCACCCGACTTTATTCTCAGGAATGCATCAACTTCCGGATGACACCATTCAGGGAGCTGTTTGTAGAGGGTTTTCCTGAAGACAAACGAAGAAGCCAATGGGAAAGGCTTTTCCCTGTACTGCTGCTCCAGCAGGCACAGGATCCTGCGGAAATGCTTATACTCAATGGTTTCCAAAGAAGATCCCAGGGAGCATAGCCATACATTGCCGACTGCGGGTGAATAACGCAGATGGTTCACGTCCATAAACAGGTAGAACAGATTTGTGATCCGGACAATGCCGTTTAAAGCCGTACGGGAGTATTGCTCATGGCAGTGTTCCTGGTAAATGAAATCCCTTATTTCAAGAAAGTCATTTAGACAACAGCAGTTCTCATGCAATGATGACCTCAGCGCAGTTAACTGTTCTTCCGGTACTTTATTCCAGAAAGCACCTGCACTGCCGGACATGGCATCAACGAACAACGTAAACCCGAAAGGGACAAGATGCTGGTCGTACAGGAACTGCAGCAACAGCCTTAAGTTTTCATGATGGGAACACTTCGAATAATAGGTTTTTCCGGAGGAACTGGAATACTCCTCGAACAGGGAATCATAACTGATTTCGGAAACGGAAGAAATGCCACTGTTTTGAAGCCGAAGCAGAATGGAAGCACACTGCCATATGTGGGTCTCCACTGTATCTTCCGCCATGTCAGAAATAGATCCCGCCAGTTCATCCAAGGTACGCTTGAATTCAGGTAAAAGCCTGCCTGAAATCGTTTTTGACTTATCATAATGCCATTTTTGTATTTCGCCATACAGGTACAGGTCATTCAGCTTATTGATAGCTGCAGAAAAAAGAGAAAAATCTGTTTTGTTTACCTGGGTGCTGACTGTAGACAGCCAGGCTCTGGCTTCCTCAGCAGAATATCCCACCTCCTTCTCTTGCAGGTATTCACCAAGACATGTAAAGCATTTGTCATATGCCCGCCTGGTTTCCCTGCCACGGTTCAAAGCAGTGATATGAGCCATCACTTCTTTTGCCAGTTGACTGAAATCTTCATTCATGGAAAGTACCTCCTTCTGATTTTGGTACTATCCATTGTAATTTTTATCCGAATCTTTTCGCCAGAAGAGCGTGATAAGTGTTACGCGGCTTTTTACCGTTCTTACCGACTGCAAGAATACGGCAAATTAAAATCTCATTTTCCTATATACTGGCTATTCGTACGTGCTGTTTTTTACAGCACGTTTTTTATACCGTACCAAAGGGTATCCGATATAAAAATCATGTCACATATTGACGTTTGTCATGGCTTTCGATATTTTTGCATTAAAAAACAGAGAAAGAACTCAACCTTCCACAGCAGACTCTTTCTCTGTCCAGCACGCCATTCCACAAAGGAAACGGCCACCAAAGCTATGATAAGAAAGAAACTGCTGAATTTCAAGCTGAAATTGCCTTTTTTTGTTTCCGATAACGAGCTGGAGCGGTTCAGGGCATCTGCCGTTCCGTTCAGGGAGCGCTGCCCATTCTGCGGGGCGAGGGGAAATTGTCGTTTCTATGCCTCCTATGAACGCAGTATTGTAGACATTGTTGACGGAAAGCCATGCTGGCGCATCCTGAAAGTCGTCAGGATCCTGTGTGCCTGTGGGCATACCCACGCCCTGCTGCCGGATTTCGTTGTCCCGTATAAGCAGTACACCCTTCTCTTTATCCTCCATATCCTTCATCTGTACTTTTCCCATTCCATGACCGTCCAGAAACTATGCGATACCTTCTGGATCTCTCCCCCCACCTTGTACGAGTGGAAGCGCGCGTTCGCCCTGCACCGCTCCTGGTGGCCGGAGTTCGTGCGCTCCGGGCGGAAGGACAGCCTGGATGCCATCATCTTTTTTCTTTCCAGGCCCGTATTTTCTGACTTCACTTCCGGATTCTGGCAGCAGACGCTGTTCTCTTTTCTCCAGACCCACGCCAACCCGGCGAACTGCTGCCGGCTGCCGCCGGGCTGGTAAACTTTCCGGGGCCATGCACACAGCCTCTTAATTCCAGCCCCGGACTCCATGGCCTATGATGGTCCCAGGAGGTAAAAAATCATGAATAATCCAAACACAGCAAACCACGAACTCTCAAGGGCCGTCCAGATAGGCCAGTTCCGTTTCGGCCTCATCCATCCGGTCATCCAGGGTCTTTTTCCTGATGCCAGCGCAGCCGAATACTACCGGAGGATCACCGAAAAGCCGTTCACGCTCCCGGACGGGACATCCGTGGAGTATAAGCCCAAGACCATCGAAAAATGGGTGTCCCTGTATAACCGGGGCGGGTTTGACGCGCTGATGCCGAAGGAACGGTCCGACAAAGGGACCACGAGGGTGCTGCCCGATGCGGCCATCGAGCGCATTTACGAACTGAAGCGGGACTTCCCCAGGCTCAACGCGACGCAAGTGTACCTCAAGCTCATTGAGGAAGGCCTCATTCCCGTGACCGTCAACGTGTGCGCGGTCCAGCGGTTTATCCGCCGCAACGATCTCAAGGGTGCGCGGGATCTGAACATGCGTGACCGGAAGGCCTTCGAGGAAGAAGCCTTCGGCCTCATGTGGCAGGCGGATACGTGCTATTTCCCGCACATCACGGAGGACGGGAAAAGCCGCAGGGTCTATGCCGTCTGCATCATCGACGACCACTCCCGCATGATCGTCGGCGCGGAGCTTTTCTATAACGACAACGCCGCGGGGTTCCAGAAGGTTCTCAAGGACGCCGTCGCCGCGTATAACATTCCGGCCAAACTCATGGTCGACAATGGCGCCCCCTATTCCAACGAGCAGCTCTCCCTGATCTGCGGATCCATCGGGACGGCCCTGATCCATAACCGCCCAAGGGACGGGGCATCCAAAGGCAAGCAG
>DEPS01000105.1:0-1856 GCA_002358875.1 Lachnospiraceae bacterium UBA3386
TCAGCGCGATTTTTTAAACTTCCCCCATTCCGCAGCGCCTGCGGCGCGGCGGCTTCCAACAAATGCTTCGTATTTTATCGAAAAATTTTCGCCGGAATAGCTGAAAACCGGTCATTTTTGTTGAGCGAGAACTCTTTCCGCCTCATAGCTCGTCCTCTGTATCAGGCATGTATGTTTTTTCGTCCTGGTACTGTAATTGATCCCGACAAAAAGGACCTCCGGGTAATCCTTCATTCTCTGAATGTAATTTCTGCTGCGGATCTGCGCAATCGCGGCACGGGCGCTGCGGTTGTACTTCAACTCCAAAATAATCGGTATACGCCTGCGGTCCACGGGAATAAAGAGAAAGTCTACGTATCCCTTTCCCGACTTTTCCTCCCTCTGTATGTCATACCAGTCAGACGCAGCATAATAGGCATACATGATCACACAGGCGAGAGAATTTTCGTCAGAGTATACGATAAAAGGGATTTGCTCATCATGAACTTTTTCTATCGCTGCAGCAACCTCTTTTTCTCTTCCGGATAAAGTAGAGTCCAGCAGTTTTCGCGATTCCTCCAGGCTCATGGATACCCCCAGGGTCCCTCTGTCAAGAAGATCTGAAAACTTCTGGGCAAGCTCCAGGTTGGGAATGGAAAGACGACCGTCATGATATGTCAGAAATCCATACACCACCATTGAGGACAAGATGTCCCGTCTCGTTTTTGGAACTCTTTCCTCCGCGCCAAACCCGTCCAGCCTGATCTCAATCTTTTCTCCTGCTACCATGCGGAGAATATCATCTCTTACTTCATATGCATTCTCAGAGATCAAATTGGAAATATCGTTCATCGGCCCCGTCCCTTTCCAGAAATTTCTGCACTGTCCCTCTTCCAGAGCATTGGAAACAGAGTCCGGGTTAAACATATGCCCGCCGTCGGATCTGCGCACATATCCATCATACCAGAGCCTGATCTCCTCCAGGGACGGAACTGCGCGGGAGGGCTGCAGCTGCCTTCTCTGGTCGACCAGTCTCCGGATCTCCTCCTGTGTGAAACCAAAATACTGTTCAAAACCGATCCTGGCAAATGCATTGAACTCACTGAACATGTTAAGAGGTGATCCGGACGAGTATTTTGCAATCGGAAGGATCCCGGTCATCATGACAAAATGTACATATGGCTGGTTCTTAAACAGGTTTCTGAGAAAAAGAATGTAATCCTCACGGTCTTCTTCTGTCATGAAACGCATCTCAAAGACCGCATCCCATTCGTCAAGAATAAAAATGAACTGCTCTCCCGTCGCAGACAGAATAGAGGGAAGATTATCTTCCTCTGTTACCGTCAGTTCCGGAAATTCCGTATCCAGATCCCGAATAAGTTTTTTCTGAATCCTTTCAATAAATCTTGAAAAGGATCCGACACCATCGAGGTCACTCAGAAAATCTATGTGAATGACATGAAAGCTGTTCCGAAGAGGCCGCATTTTTTCACTGTTCGCGATCGCAAGACGATCGAAAATATCGTCTGATACCTGACCTCTGGAAAAAAATGCAGCAAGCATATTTGCGGCCATTGTTTTTCCGAAGCGCCTGGGCTTCGTGATGGCAATATATTTATTAACATTTCTCGAATAATCATACAATTCTTCGATCAAAAGAGATTTGTCAACAAAACAGGTATATCCCGTGGCTTCGCGAAACAAATCCGCCCCTCTGGAGATATTCAAATAGTACATATTCCTGCTTATTCCCCCGCAAAACCTTTTTTCTCATCCCTATCCTGCGCCATCCGCAAGGATTTCCCTCAGCCCTGTCGCGCACCATCCGACAGAATTTCCTTCAGCCTTGTCCCTCGCCGTCCGCAAGGATTTCCCTC
>DEPS01000105.1:1917-2440 GCA_002358875.1 Lachnospiraceae bacterium UBA3386
CTGCGCCGTCCGCAAGGATTTCCTTCAGGGCAGCGACGACGGTCTCCATCTGCTCCCGGGTTCCTATGGTGATGCGAAGATAATCGGAGATCCTGGGCTTATTGAAGTGCCGGACGATGATCCCGCGCTTTCTGAGACGGGCCTGAAGATCCGCACCGGAAAAACCGGGGTGCCTTGCAAAGACAAAATTCGATTTCGAATCCGGGAACTCAAAGCCCATGGCGGAGATCTCTTTCTTAAAGTATTCCCGCGTATCGGCTATTTTTTTCGTCGTCCCTGTAAACCATGCGTCATCAAGGGCGGAAGCCGTCCCGATCCGGATGGAAGGAAGGTTCATGGTATAGGAATTGAAGGAGAATTTCACATCCTTGAGGTATTTGATCAGGGCGGGATTACCGATAGCAAAGCCTACCCTTGCACCTGCCATGGCGCGGGATTTGGAGAAGGTCTGCACGACCAGCAGGTTCTCATATTTATCCAAAAGAGGAAGAGCTGTCTTCGCACCAAAGTCAACATAGGCCTC
>DEPS01000105.1:2536-5047 GCA_002358875.1 Lachnospiraceae bacterium UBA3386
GCAAGCTCCAGGCCCGTCGGGGCATTGGGATTGGGGAAAATGATGCCGCTGTTCTTCATGCCGGAATCCTGTGGGATGTAGTCCTTAGCGCGGATCGAAAAATCATCCATGAGCGGGATCTTCTTGTAAGGAATCCTGTAGAGCTCCGCCCACACATCGTAGAAGGAATAGGTAATGTCAGGGAAAAGAAGGGGCTCATTTTCTGTGGCTGCACTGAAAAATGTCAGAAAGCAGAGGGCCAGGACATCGTCCGATCCAACTCCGACGAAAATCTGGTCCTCCCCGACGCCGTATTTTGCTGCCAGCGCCTGAACCAGCGGAGTCGCGTCCATATCCGGATACAGCCTGAGGGCGTCAAAATCCCCCGCCAGCTGCTCCACGGCCTCCCTGACCCGGGACGATGGCGGGTAAGGGCATTCATTTGTGTTGAGCTTGATGATGTTTTTTTCCTTGGGCTGTTCGCCCGCCACATAGGGCTCGACCCTTCTGATCTTATCTTCCCAGGACATATTTTTATTCCCTTTCTGTATCTCTTTTTTCATAAAAATGTATCTGCATCAAATATCTTGACTCTGCCGCCCTTTCCGGACATCTTTTCTTACCGCGGGAAGGCATCCGGGAGCAGACTGTCCACTTGCGGCCATGGTCTCGCGTTCACAAACATGTCTGAATAAACTACACGCTGCTCCGCGCTCTCGCGCTCCCGCATCGCTGTTTATTCACACCAACACCTCTAACTGCTGACAAGAGAATCTCCCCTTGCCACTGCGACATGATAACCGATTTTCTCCATGCGCAGTTCCATGCAGCGGCGGCACTCGGCGGCTTCGTCGCCGGTGCAGATCTTCCCGTCATAGAGCATATACTTATCCCGGACACCTGTCGGGGAGAGGTTGGGCATGACAACATTGGCGCCGGCCTGAATGCCCATCTCCCGGCCCAGCGGGTGAATCGTGCCCAGAGCGGTCGTCGCGGGCAGAAGGACACGGGGATGCATGAGCCGTATGATCGAAAGAAGGTGCAGGGTATCCTCCAGAGTGCCCCGGGAGCGGTCGTGGAAGGGAGTGTCCGCGTGGGGGATGAAGGGGCCGATCCCGATCATATGCGGCGAAAACTCCTTCATGAAATACAGATCCTCCAGAAGATGATCCCATGTCTGGAAGGGACTGCCGACCATCATGCCGCAGCCTGTCTGAAATCCGATCTCACGAAGGTCCGTCAGGCATCGCCGGCGGTTTTCAATCGTCAGTTCCGCGGGATGAAGCATCCTGTAATGATCGGGATCGATCGTCTCATGCCTGAGCAGATAGCGCTCCGCGCCCGCTTTAAAAAACGCTTCGTAACTCTCCCGCGGCCTCTCGCCTATGGAGAGCGTCACAGCGCAGTCCGGGTGCCGGGACCGTATCTCCTTTACGATCCCGCAGATCATTTCATCCGTAAAAAAAGGGTCCTCGCCGCCCTGCAGAACGAAAGTGCGAAAACCCAGAAGATACCCTTTGTCACAGCAGGAAACGATCTCCTCCCCGGTCAGCCGGTAGCGCTGCGCATTCCGGTTGGAACGCCGGATCCCGCAGTAGAGGCAGTCGTTTTTACAGTAATTAGTGAACTCGATCAGCCCTCTGAGGAAGACATCCCTGCCGTAATGCGCCTCCCTGACCTGACGGGCATTTTCATACAGAAATTCGGCATCCTCCCGGGTCATGGTCTCCAATAGAAGACGCATCTCCCCGCGGGCAAGCGTCTCATTTTCCCTCAGCAGCCTGATCCGGTCCCGGTTCGTGGTCTCTTTGCGGTTCATATAGATCTTTACCTTTTTAAATCATTGCAGCGAAAAAACGGCAGCTTCCAAAGCCGTCAGACATTATTGAAAAAAGC
Organism: Lachnospiraceae bacterium UBA3386; assembly: GCA_002358875.1. GTDB lineage: Bacteria > Bacillota > Clostridia > Lachnospirales > Lachnospiraceae > CAG-791. The sequence goes on from DEPS01000105.1 coordinate 4,412, forward strand.
GAGCGCCACGGCGCCGGGACCCGCATAGGTTCCCACTGTCGCACCGACGGGAACGACGGGGAGGTCACGGATAGCTTCTTTATAGACCGCTGCATTGTCTTCGACATATTTCGTGAGGACTTCGTCGGAAAAGCCCGTAAAGCCAAGGCAGCAGGGCATCTGATAATCGATACCTCCGACCTTTTTGATAAACTCCACCAGCATGTTGTTGGCCTTCTTGGAGCCCCGGGCGCGGCCGATGACATCGACGACGCCTTCGGTGATCGTGATCACAGGCTTGATGGACAAAAGTCCTCCGGCAAAAGCGGCTGCTGCAGACAGACGCCCGCCCAGCTTAAGGTATTCCAGTGTCGCAAAGACAGAGATCACATGGACCCGCTCTTTTGCCTTCTCAATGGCGGCAGCGGTCTCCTGAAGCGTCATTCCCCTGTCCCTGCAGCGGCAGGCGTATTCGACCAGCACGTAAAGCGAGATGCAGAACTGGCGGCTGTCGATCACGATGACCCTGTCCCCGTATATTATGCCGGCCGTGCAGGCACTCTGGAAAGTCCCGGATACCCCCGAGGACATTGTAATACACAGTACGCCCTCCCCGGCTCCGACAGCCTTTTCGAACTCCTGACCGAATTCAAAGGG
>DEPS01000105.1:5134-6048 GCA_002358875.1 Lachnospiraceae bacterium UBA3386
AACTGCCTGGGCTTGAGCGTCACACCGTCCAGATATTCCTCATTACCAAACATAGTATGAATCGGCAGGACCGTAACGCCCCACTTCGCGGCTGTCTCCTGCGGAATATCGCTTGCAGAATCTGTAATAATCCTGAATCCCATCTTTTGTATCTGTTTCCTCCCGGGGAATAATTATTTTTAAAACCAACCGTGCTTTTCGCAGACCCGGTAGATGCCGTCGTCGACATTTGCCGGGGCGACCTCGTCCGCCATGGCCTTCAGATCCGGATGTCCGTTTCCCATGGCCACTTTGTAAAACTCAGGGATAAACATATCCTCGTCATTGACATCATCGCCGAAAACGACTACGTCATCGGTCTTTCCGCCCATCAGCTCAAGGATCCGGTAGATCCCCGCGCACTTGTCGTCGTGCTGCGCGATTGTGTACTCCGGTTCAAAATTCACATATCCAAGCTCCGAAGGGAAAGGCAGGGTCTTTCGGACCTCCTCCGTCGTCGCGGTATAGAGCTTATAGATCGCGCCCCACTGTTCCGGGTCAAAATCGGCGTCGATAATATAGGTCGTGGGCTCCTTCCGATAACCGACCTGGTCGTAAAAGAGCAGGTCATTTCCATAGACCTTCTGGGAATCATCCATAGCCGCCAGGACACCGATCCCGTTTTCCCTGCAGTAGCGGTAAAGCCAGAGGGCTTTCTCGAAATTGAGGGGGCTGTTCTCGACAAGCTTTCTGTCGATCACGATCCCCTTGCCGCCGTTACATACCATGTTGTCAAAGCCGTTCTCATCAAAAAACTTTCGCGCCTTGTAATGGGCACGGCCGGTATTGATGGCGACAAAATGGCCCGCCCTGCGAAGCTTTTCAAGCGCTTCGCGGGCAGAGGGCACGATTTTTCCGTTCGAACGATCCGTCAG
>DEPS01000149.1:0-3571 GCA_002358875.1 Lachnospiraceae bacterium UBA3386
TGAGCGCAAGCTTTCCGTCTTAATTCAGGCGCTAACTTGCGAACGTGTCGCACGGTTATCGTTGCCGTAGCCCTCCAGCAGGTTAATGGCGCCCCAGATGCCAAGACCAGCTCCAAGAGCGATGACAAGAGTCTGCAGTACACCGACTGCTGAGTTGAAAAATGCCATAGATAGTCCTCCTTGTGAGTGCCGGGGAACTTCCCCGGGTGATGGAATGAAAAAGCCCTTCACCTGCATGTGCACCTGCAGGAAAAGGGCAGCAAAATAGCCAGGACACTGGGTAAGCGCCTGGCTATGTAAGAGTCATATTTAGTTTAAGAGAGCGGCAAATGAGAATTTGTCTTACAAAACCATTAACAATGTTCCGGCTCCGATCAAGATGCAGCCAATCGCTGACTTTACAGTAAACTCTTCATGCAGAAAAACAAACGCCAACACCAGTGTGATAACTACAGACAGCTTATCAATCGGGACAACTTTGGAAGCTTCTCCCATCTGCAAGGCCTTGTAATAGCATAACCATGAAGCTCCCGTTGCAAGGCCGGATAAGATCAGGAAAATCCAACTCTTCTGACTGATTAACCTGATACCACCCTGCTGATGCGTAATAAATACCATCCCCCATGCCATTATAACAACAACCATGGTGCGGATAGCCGTGGCAAGATTGGATCCGACACCTTCAATTCCTACTTTCGCCAATATTGATGTCAATGCGGCAAAGACAGCTGAACCAAGTGCTAACCAGAACCACATCACTATACCTCCTGCAAATCCCGATTTATTTCAGTTTCCCATATATATAGAGATCATAAAGCTGACCGTTTTTGTATACAGCGTTCTTTTGTAATCCTTCGCGCACAAATCCATTCTTTTCCAATACTCTCTGTGATGCCACATTTGGAGCATACACAAGCCCGGTAATGCGGACGATGTCCAGTTCCGAAAATGCCACATTGCATATCTGCCGAACAGCATCCGTCATGATTCCTTTCGACCAGTGTTCCGTCAACAGTAAATATCCGATTTCGCCATCTTTGCAGTAAACATCTGATTTCCGCTCAACAGAGATGTTGCCCACAACACTTCCGTCCGCAACAATAGCCCGGAAGACACCATCATCCCCGTCCTGTTCAGACACCATTCCCAGCCACCAATCAGCTGAGTCCCCGGTATATGGGTACGGCAGCCGGTTTGACAAGTAGGTGCGGTCAACGGCATTGCATATGTTTATAAGGTCCTGTTTAAGGGTAGGAGCCCACGTCTTCAATTCTATATTCATTCTTCCTCCCGCTTCTCATATGTGAGTCGAACATCGTAGCCCAGGCTTTCCAGCATGGCAATAAAGGTCTTGTTCACGATTTGCTCTTTGCTGTTGACTATCCTACTAATGTACCCAGGCGTGGTTCCAAGTTCCTCCGCAATCCGCGCCTGCGTCTTTGATTCCTCTATACACTTCGTCTTCACATCCAGTTCTATGTTATTCAACAGCATCAGCAGTACCTCCGTGGTAATAGGTTGAGATATAGGTAAACTAATTATAGCAGAAGTGGCGTGTATTTTCCAGCCCCTCGGACAGAAAAAGGCCCCGCCTCCGAAGAAGCAGGGCTTTGTCTGTGCCATGTTTATGCCTTGATTTCCATGCCGCTGGTCAAGGTGAACACGATGTTGTCCTTGGCGTGGACAGTCATGTGGTCTACCAGCCCGCCCCAGAGCGCCTCGTCAAATTCCGTCACCATGTCCGGCAGCTTCTCAACCGCCTGGTTGAACCTGTCGAACTCCCGCTTGCGGATGCCCTTCTGGGCAATCTGCTCCGTGACCTTCTCGTACTTCGCCTTGGTATCCTCGAAGCGCGATGCCAAGGCATCGTAGCGGACGCTGTAGGCTTTCTGGTCCTGCGCCACCCGGGCGTTCTCGGCGATGAGGTTCTGGACGGCGTCCGCATCCACGTTCATCTGCTCCGCCAGCTTTTTCTGTTCCTTTTCCAGTTCCTCCGTTCCCGTGAGCATATCCCGCACCGTCCGAAGTTCCGTCAGGACTTCCTTCCGGTCGGTAATGAGGCTGTTGACCGCCCGGATGAATGCCTCCCTGATCTCATCCTCGGTCAGATGCGGAGTCTGACAGCGGGTCTTGTCTTTGAACTTGGAGTTGCACTGCCAGATCACCCGGCGGTACTTATCCGTGCTGTGCCAGACCTTACTGCCGTACCAGCCACCACAGCATCCGCAGCGGATCCTTGACGAGAAGATCGTCACTCCGCTGTAGCCCTTCTTCCGCGATCGCTCCCGGAAGATATCCTGCACCCGGTCGAAAAGGGCGGGATCGATGATTGCCTCGTGATTCCCTTCAACATAATATTGCGGAATCTCGCCGTTGTTGTGGACCTGTTTCTTCGTCAGGAAGTCCGGCGTATAGTATTTCTGGAGCAGGGCGTCACCCTTGTATTTCTCGTTCATCAAAATGCTCTTGACCGTGGTCTGGCTCCATTTGTCCTTGCCCCTCGGCGTCTTGATGCCCAGCCCCGTCAGCTTCTCGGCGATGGCGTGGCAGGAAAGCCCCGCAATGAAATCGCCGAAAATCAGCTTGATGGTCTTTGCCTGCTCCGGGTTCACCACCAGGTTGCCGTCCTCGCCCTTGTCGTAGCCAATGAAGGTGCTGTAGGGGATACTGACCTTGCCGTCCGCCATGCGCTTGCGGTGCCCCCATGTGACGTTCTCCGAAATGCTCCGGCTCTCTTCCTGCGCAAGGCTGGACATGATAGTGATAAGCAGCTCGCCCTTGGAATCGAAGGTCCAGATATTCTCCTTCTCGAAAAAGACCTCCGTGTTGTGTTCCTTCAGCTGGCGGATGGTGGACAGGCTGTCCACCGTGTTCCGAGCAAAGCGGCTCACCGACTTCGTTATGATGAGGTCGATTTTTCCAGCCAGCGCATCCGCCACCATGCTCTGGAAGCCCTCGCGCTTTTTGGTGCTGGTGCCCGTCACGCCTTCATCAGAATACATCCCGGCGAACTCCCAATCCTCATGCCCCTGGATGAGCGTGGTGTAGTAATCCAGCTGTGCCTCGTAGCTGGTCTGCTGCTCGTCGTGGTCGGTCGATACGCGGGCGTATCCCGCCACCTTCCGCTTGGCGCGGCTGGCGATCGGAGCAGCCGTGAACTGGCTGACCGTCGCCGGTATCTTCGTTACGCTTTTCGCCATCTCTCAGGTTCCTCCTTTCTCAGCCGCTTCATATGTTCACTCACGGCCGCCTTCTTCTCCGGCGTCCATTTGCCCTTCATGACCTGCCGCATATGCTCCTTCTCAGCCTCGGTGTGCTTGTGGCCGGTTCTCTTCGGCTTTACCCAGGTGCGCCGTTCCTCGCGCCCGTCCTTCAGGCGGAATACCAGCGTATTGCCGTCAACGAGGATGCTCCCGATCCGCTCCATGACCGTCTCATCGTCAAAGGCATCCAGCCCCAGCACCTCGGCGGTCATTTCCTGCAGGACGTCCTCGCGGAGCGGAATCCCGTCCCTGTTCGTGCGGCAGCGCCAGTAGCGTTTTCCGGCACTGGTTTCGGCTTGGTAGTTGCC
>DEPS01000149.1:3609-4545 GCA_002358875.1 Lachnospiraceae bacterium UBA3386
CCCGCCGCACTTGATCATAGTGGTAAAGCTGCAGGCTCCTTTTTTACCCAGCGCCCTGTGGCTGCGCCTGTACTCGGATACCTGCGTCCGGTATTCCTCCGTCCAGCAGTCCTGATGTCCCGTCGGCGTGCAGTCCTCCATGATGACCGCTCCGTCCTTCATGTGAATCTCCGTCTTGTAGCTCTCCGGCACCGAAATGAAATCCACACGGTCGAGGAAGACCTGCTCGTCGAATTCTTCCAGCCCCAGCGCCCTGGCGCAGGCTTCACGCAGCTTGTCATCCCGGATTCCGCCCTTCACCGGACAGCGGCCGCCTTTCGTCTTGGTAGTGCCGCATTTCCAGAAGTCTTCTGTCCCTCTGTTTTTCTTGTCCGTCCGGTTGTGCATCAGGCTCTTTCCGCAGTGCGGGCATTTCAGTTTTCCCGTAAAGCAGGTGGTGTTGAGCGACTTGTTGGCAAGGGCGCCAAGTTCCTTCCGCCGCGCCATTTCCGCCTGCACGAAATCGAAGGTCTCCCTGTCGATGATGGGCTCGTGGTGTCCCGCCACAAGGTACTGCGGCAGCTCCCCGCGGTTCTTTTTCCGCTTCTTGTTGATCGGGTCTGAGATGTATTCCTTCTGCAGGAGCAGGTCGCCCGTATAGGTGCAGTTCCGCAGGACGCTGGCAATGTTGGAATCCGCCCAGCGGCAGCCGTCCCTTGTAGTGATGCCCTCGGCGGCAAACTCCCGTTCGGTTTCCAGCCTGGACTTCCCATCGAGGAAGTTCTGGAAAATGCGCCGCACAATTGCCGCCTCCTCCGGGACGGGGACAAGGTCGTCGCCCTCCCAGCGGTATCCGTAGACGCGGAACTTCCCGTTGGGGATGCCCTGCTCGAAGCGCTTTCTCGTACCCCATTTCACGTTCTCGGAGATGCTGCGGCTCTCTTCCTGTGCAAAAGA
>DEPS01000149.1:4574-15355 GCA_002358875.1 Lachnospiraceae bacterium UBA3386
GCAAAAGAAGCGAGGATGGAAAGCATCAGCTCACCATCCCCGTCCAGAGAGTGTATGTTCTCGCGTTCAAACCAGACCTCCACGCCGATTTCCTTCAGATGCCGGACCGTCTCCAGAAGGTCGACGGTGTTCCTGGCAAAGCGGCTGATTGACTTGGTGAGAACGATGTCGATTTTTCCCGCGTCACAGTCGGCCAGCAGCCGGTTGAAATCATCGCGCTTTTCCGTTCCCGTGCCGGAGATGCCGTTGTCGGCGTAGACCCCGGCAAACAGCCAGTCCGGGTTTTTCTGAATTTTGTCGTTGTAGTAGCTGATCTGAGCGGAGAGGGAATGCTGCAGCCGCTCGGTTTCCATCGACACCCTGGCGTATGCCGCCACTCGCTTTTTGGGCGTCAGGATGGGTGCTGTCGGTTCAAGTTTTGTGATTTTCCGCATGGCTCATGCCTCCTTTCCAGCGACCATATTCGCTCTGTTTGGGCTGGAAAGCAAGGCTCTGCCGCTTAATAAATCCCCCGTAATAGGTAGAAACTTCTCGCGGTATTTTGTATCGATCTGACAATACTCCTCCTCCGAGATAAGGCCGTCGGTGAGCATCTTCCGGATGAAGTGCATGAGTACCTGGTAGCGGCTTTCCCTGCTGAATTCCTCCTCTGTCATACGCATACTGCACCTCCGAATCTGGATTCTATGTAACACCCGTGAGAACAGTACTTTCTCAGCTTTCCGGGGTAGGCATAGAAGGTCTTTCCGCAGTTCGGACAGGTATAGGTTTCCATCTTTTTGCGCTTCTCGTCACCGATATGGATGTTCCAGAATTTGTTCCTGCACTCCGCCGAGCAGAACTTCTTCTCGCGGCATCCGGGGTACTGCATGAAGGGTTTCCCGCACATCTGGCAGGATTTCTCCCTCGGCTCGTTCTCCGAAGGCTGCGCCGGCACTGACGCCAGACCATTCCTTCGGCAGTAGGACTTCACCGTGTTTTCCGAGATACCCACTTCCCGCGCGATCTTTGTATATCCGATACCAGCCTTCCGTAGCGCCGTCACTCTGTTTTTCTGTTCCGTTGTCATAAGGTGTTCCTCCCTTCGCTTGGTGGTTCACCCTCCTATGCCTTGTTAAGCCGGATTTTTATAACGGAAACAGAAGAAGCCCCGCAAAACCAGCCGGAGCCGATTTTGCGGGGCAGAAAAACCATATTACAGTCTTGTTGAGTATGCGAGAGAAATCCATCCAGCGCCGGATTTCAGCCGTCCCCAATCTCCACAAACAGCGTCAATCACAAACTCGCCCTTGCCGGTAAAGTGACCCGTTCTTGCGTACTCCAGACCGGGTCCTTTACGGATGTTGAGGTCAGGGATGCTGACCTTCACCTTAAACGGCACCCCATCGTCGGTTTCCGTCTTTGCCGGAGCGGACTGCTTTCCAGCATACTTGTCGAAATACTTCTGACCGTATGCGGCGCGTTTCTCCTGCACGGCCGTTCCCTGATCTGCCGGACGCTCATACTGCTTCAGCACCACATCGGATGCCTCGCGGACGGACTTGGCAGACTTGAGCGTTTTGAGGACGGAGGTATAGCCCTCAAGTTCCACGCACAGGAAACCGAGCTGCATGGAGAGGTCGCCGATAGATACACCGCGTTCCTGGGCGTATGCCAGCAGCGCCGCCTTACGGGAGTGATAGGTCCACTGCGCCAGGCCGTAGCCGTAACCGTCCCTGACGAAGTTGCCGTAAGCCCCGGCGTCCATCGCGGCGGTGAACTCATCGTCGGTCATGCCCAGAGCCTGGTTTCCGTTGTTCTGGAGATTCTTGGGGTTCAGAGCGGACTCGGCGTAGAGGTTTCCTATCAGCCCCGCCGCGCCGTAGGCATTGCCGATGAAGCCCATCAGCGCGTCCCAGATGGCCTTCTCGCCGTCACCCTCGGATACCGAAACGGTAGGCGAGGTCGGCGTGACTGCGGGAGCAGTTTCCTTCACGGTATCATAGGCGGGACGCCCATAGCCGAGAATACGACTGTTGGTGAGCGTATAGTTCCTGCGGGCTACCTGGTCGCTGGTGTTGCCCTCAATGGTGTGTACCTGTTTGGTATCCACCGATTCCACGATGCCCGTGTGGGTGCTGTTGTCCAGAGACGTTCCGAAGAAGATCTGGTCGCCGGGCTTGGGTCCGCTGGTGTGGAACTGCCCCTTGTTCCTGTAGTAGCCGAGGGAGTAGGTGCATCCCGCTCCCGCGGACTTCTCCGGCTGGCAAAGCAGCCGCAGGGCATCTTCGTAGCCAAAGGCCGTCAGGAAACACCAGTCCACGAACATATCGCACCAGGCGTAGCCGTTCTTTTTCCCGTTGTACCACTTCGGATACTTCTGGTCGAAGTCGCGGGCGTACTTGGTGTAGTTGCCGGACCCGGCATTGGCGGTCTTGTCATCAAGCTGGGAATTGGACTTTTTCTCCTTGTAGCCGATCTCTGCCGCGGCCACAGCGATGACCTTGGCGGCATTGCATCCTCCGGAAGTGACGGGAGCCGGTGCGGTATCCGATGCCCCGCCGTATGCTTTCTCAAGCGCGGCTCTGGTCAGAGGACCGTAAATGCCGTCCGCGTCCAGCCCGTTCGCGTTCTGGAAAGCAATCACAGCCGAGAGGGTATTCTTGCCAAAATCTCCGTCAGCACCTTCCGGTCCGCAGGAATATCCACAGGCGATGAGCATGGTCTGCATTGTTCTGACATCGCTGCCAGTGCTGCCTTTTTTGAGCATATTCATGATGTTCTCCTTCCTGAAATGGGAAAAGCGCCTCCGAAGAGACGCTTCCCGGTCGCTGTGTTATTTGTTATCGTCTTTCTCCGCCCTGTCGTGAAGCTGTTCCAGTACGTCCTTCAGTTTCTCCGGGATGGGCAGTCCCAGGTGTGCGGCGTTCTCCACCAGGGAAACGCCCTCGTTGGAGATGTAGAAAAAAATCACCGCCGTCCGCAGCACAGAGCCGCTCCCGATGACCTGCGTATCCAGGATGTGTCCGATGCCCACCAGCAGGAAGATGAGTACCTTTCTGGCGATGCCTTTGAAGCCGACCTCGCTGGACAGGGTGTGGTCGGCGACAGCGCACATGACGCCCGTGATGTAGTCGATGGTCACGAAGGCGATGAGCGCGTAGAGCAGGCCATCGCAGCCGCCGAGGAACCAGCCAAGCCAGCCCCCGACAGCCGTGAACACGATCTGAATGGTGTTCCAGAATTCTTTCATGATGAAATCCTCCCTTGTGATAAATTGAAGCGCCACCCCGGAGGATGGCGCCTGGTTACGGTTAAGCGTTGGGATCGGGTACATCCACGACCATGTAGTTCACGGCGAGAGCCTGGTAGGGCTGGCCGCCCGTCCGCGAGAACGGGTTGTAGCTGTACACATCAGAGCCAAATCCGATGCACAGGTCAGATGCCCACGGTGTGGTGAGCGCCTCGTCCTCCTGAATCTCGCCCTCATTGGCAACAATATAAAAGATGTTGTTGCCGGAGCAGTTCTCCCAGAAATACTGGTGCGGATAGAACTCACGGTACATCGTATACTCCGAAGGAATCTGTATGCCCTGGCTGACGCCAGTCGCCGGGTCGATGAAGTTGTAGATGTACTTCTCCCGGTTGACCCACGGCGTGATATCCATCAGGGCGAAGCGGACGCTGCCGGAACCGCTGTAGTTGCAGTTGCCCGCACACAGCACAATGTTCAGCGACATATTTCCGAATACGCTGCTCTTCTTGGAATTGATGCGCTGGAGCATCTTGTTCGGGATGTTCATCACCGTCCTGATGCTTGCCAGGGATTCCTCGAAGGTGGTCGGGAGAAGCTGGATGGCTTTCACGGTCGGCACGGACTTCTTCTTGACCGTGACGGCGAACGAGGTCGACGCGGAACTTGCCGGACTCGGCGAATAGGTAACATTGACCGTATCCGTCCCGAAAGCGGCCGTGCTGCCCTCAGCCGGATTGAATACACAGCTGTCGGTGATATCCGCCGTAGTGCCGTCGCCATAGTGGGCGATGACCTCGATGCCGGAGAAGTCGTAAGGATCGTCCTCGGTGAACTCGGTGGTGTCCGGCATGGTGGTAATCTCGATGGAATCCAGGGAGATCACATAGAGCGGGAACTGCGCGGTTTCTTCCACGCTGCCGCGGCTGAACGTCACGTCCACGGGAAGCGTACCCTCCACGCCGGGAACTGTGCTGGGCGCGGGCGAGAAGGTGCACTCCGAAGTGACCACTTCCTCCTTGCCGTTTTCGTAGTAGGCAGTCACTACGATGCCGCTGTAGTCCATATGTTCGCCGGGATAGTAGTCCTGCTTTGTCGGGTAGGTGGTCACCTCGATATGGTCGATAGCCAGCACCTCAAGGTCGAATGTCGCGTCTTTCGTCACATCTCCGTTCGTGAAAGAAACAGCAACAGAGACCTCTCCCGGCTCCCCGGTCAGCGATCCCTCGGCGGGGACGATCTCGCAAAGCTCCGTGACTTCCTCATCCGTTTCATTGTCATAAAAGGCAGTCACCACAAGCCCTTCATAATCGTATTCCTCGCCGGGAACATAGTCCGTCTTGTAAGGCGGCACGGTGATCTCAATGCGGAGCAGCGTCTTGGCGGCAACGGTAACGCTGAAGCCGTCCCTGTACTGGTTGCCGTCCTCGTCGGTATAGGTCGCCACACAGGGAACCTCGCCGACTTCTTCCAACAGGGAGTAATCGAAGGGGTCCATCTCGCAAAGGCCGGTAATGTCCTCGGTGCTGCCGTCCTGGTACATCGCCATGATGACCAATCCGGTGTAATCCATGTAGTTCCCTTCGATGTAGTCCCGCTTCTCCGGGAGCGTTGCGATATAGATGTAGCGCAGCTTCTTCTCGTCCAGGTCATCGGCGGCAAGCCCCTGTCCCATCAGGTAGCCCCGCGCTTCCCCGGCTGTGATGTCCATCTTTGCGCCTTCCATCCTGATCCACACCTGGAAGTCCCCGTCAAGGGTGTCTTCCGCCACGTCCCAGAAATACTGGAGGTGGAGCAGGTGCGTCCCGCCGGTTTCCATCTGGACAGGGTGGTACTCGGTGACTTCCTCGCCGTTGATGTAGTAGGTCACGACAATGGTGGCCTCTTTCGGAATCACGATGACAGGTTTGTCATCCTGAGAATCGTCACCGCCTGAGTCATCCCCGGAGGGTGTATCTCCGCCGCCGCTATCGTCTGACGGAGTATCGTTTCCCGTGCTGTCCCCGTCTGGTGTATCTCCGTTGGTACTGTCGCCAGACTCAGCGCCGCTGTCACCCGGACTATCCGCGCCGACGCTGTCCCCGGAAGGCTCCGGGTCAGGGTCAGGTTGCGGATCAGGATCCGGCTGCGGGTCAGGTTCAGGCTCCGGTTCGGGCTGGGGTTCCGGCGTCAGGGTGATGAGGTGCTTTATCTCGCCGTGGAAAACCACGGACGCGCCTTCCCGCGCCGTATAGTCCAGGTCGACCACCATGCGCCCGCGCTTGTCCTCCACCAGCACGTCCACCACGCTCACAAAGAAGTAGAACTGTATGGCGGTTTCGCTGACCGTGGAGAGAAGCCCTGAGATGTCCTTATCGGACTTGGACTTTGCGCTGGCGTAGGCGGGGTCTTCTCCCGCGCCCTGCATCTCATACTTTTCATTGAAGCTGAACACATACTTGGTGATGCAGGACAGGCTCCCGTCCGCAAGGCCGTCCGTGAACCGCAGGCAGTCACCCAGGTCGTAGGCGGGGTTGCCGATTGCCGTCACCCGGAAAGGCACATACTGAATGGCAAGCAGGGCTTCCAGAACAGTCCGGCGCCTTGCCGCCGCGTCACCTGCGCCGCGCTGGAGGAAGGGATTGGAGCCGAGGTTGTAGGTCAGCCCATCGTCCGGCGAGACGTTAATATACATGGTTTTCTGCAGGGAAAGGTCCACGCAGGAAAGCCCGGTGTACCTTGTGGTGTAATCCGAGAAGGATGCGCCGGAGAAGCGATGCTCCGTGTCCAGCACGTCAACCGGCTCTTGGGTGTATTTGCGAAAGACCAGTCCTCCGGCGCGGTCGATGGTGGCAAAGCATCCCATCGCCTGGGAGAGCCAGCCGATGAAATCCCTCCAGGTGTCGATATTGTCCGTGGTATACACGGAAAGGGTCTCCGTCCCGTTGGGCAGTGCTTCCACCTGTTCCCGCGTCATGCCAAGCGGTACTCCGCAGCGGTCGCAGGCGTTTTCCATCAGGTCATAGGGCTGCCCCTTGGCGTTGCCGCCGCCGTAGTTGCGGTCAAAGTCAGCCATGTGGTCGTAGGCTTTCACCACGATGCCGCTGGCGGTCCATTCCGCCTCCGCGACCACGAACACACCAAGCGGGATGTCCTCAAAGGTTCCGTCCGCCAGCTTCAGCCCAAGGGACGGGCAGATTTCAAGGGCCTGCCACTGATAGCGGTCAATGCCCATGTTCATGAAGGTGGCGTTCAGTTCCCCGATATAGACCTGCCCGATCTCCACGGCGTCGGAGCCGCTGCACTGGTTCGTGACGGAAAAAGAGCCCTTCAGGATGTTGGCTTCCGTGAAGGGCCTGTTCCCGGCTGTCCCGGTCAGGCGGAAGGTCTGCACCTTGCCGTGCATGGCCTTCCGGTATTCTTCGCTTACTGCGTACATAGCTGCCTCCTTAAATGGCGGCGAGCGCGTCCTCCAGGTCGGAAGTCAGCGTCACCGCGCCGCCGCTTGTGTACCCGGCGGCAATCGCCACGCTGCTCTCGGTGAGCGGGTCGAAGGTCGCGGCAATCGCGCCGTTGACCGGGATGGTACCGGCAACGGTCTGGCCGGTAGAGTCAATGATGACCTTGTTCGCCAGAACGTCCCCCGCGGTCGCCGTCACGCTGGTCACATCCTGATAAGCCGCCGGGATAGCGGCGACGGTTACGCTGGAAAGACCGTACTTGCCAGCGTCGGGCGTGACGTTCTGTTCGCTCTTGGTGGGCGTCACGCTCTTGGCCTGCAGCTGGTAGTTGCCGCCGCCAGCCACGCCGCGCACCGTGCCGGAGCCGTTGTGGTAGCCCTGGGGAATGGTGTACGTCTGGCCTTCCTGGACTTCCGCGTCCACAGCCCCGCGGTTCTGCAGGCTTGCGATGGCGGCGGCAAGCGCGTCCAGGTTGTCGCCCGCCTGCGCCTGCCCCCATTCGATCAGGGTATTGCGGATAGTGTTGCGGTCAGTCTGTATCCTGCTGATTTCGGTTGCTACGCTCATGGATCATTCCTCCTTACGTCCATTTCTCCGTGCGGTTGTAGACATAGCTGCCCAGACCGCTGGCGCCGATATTGTCCTTGGCAACGATGATGTAGCCGTCTTCGTCTGCCGTGTATGCCGCATTCGTAAAAGGCGCTGGATTGTTCAGATTCTTGATGCTTGTTCCGACCACCGTTCCTGTTGCCTGCGTCACATCTTCGGTTGTGAACATGACGCGGAAGCGGGTGCCCACGGTACCGCCGAGGGTAATGAAATAGGAGCATCCCGCCTCGACACGGTAAATATCCACGTATGTATTAGTGGGATTTTCATATATCCAACTGCCGTTACTGACGTAGCCGGAATTGTAGTCGTAGACGCTTGGCTCCAAACGTCCTGCCCGGACTACGTTGGTAACCGAGCCGGAGCCGTTGTGGTAGCCCTGGGGGATGGCATATGTCTGGCCTTCCTCCAAGGCCTCCATCACCGCTCCACGGTTGGGCAGCGCGGCAAGGGCGGCGGCAAGCTCGTCTATGGAATCGTCCGCCTGCGCCACGCTCCACGCAAGGAGCGTGTTCCGGATGGCATTGCGGGCGGCCTGTATTCTGGTCACTTCATTTGATACGCTCATAGGCGTTCCCTCCTCAGATCGTGTGCAGCAGGGCTTCGATGTTGCCGACCTGCACCTGCACGGCTGCGGAGGTCACGGGGCGGTTGTCGCCAGCCGCCACCTGATCCGCGGCGTCCACGGAAACTGTCCGGGTGTTGGGGTCATATTTCAGACCGTAGCCGAAACGGTACTGCTCCGAGGGAATCACGGTGGTTCCCTCGAAGTCCGCGGACAGTTCCTCCCCGTTCTGGAATACGGCGTCCAGTTCCGGGCTTTCCTCGAATACGGCATACAGCGTCATGGCGAAATCTCCCCGTCCTTCAGGATGTCACCGACCTCGACAGCCATGATGTTGCTGGCCCCGGCCGTCCCGTCCGGGAAGACATAGCGGATCTGGATGCGTACCTTCTCAGTCGCCGCAAAACCGAGTGTGTCCTTCTGGGAGAGTCTCGTCACGACGGCCTCCCCGGAAACGTCCAGGTCTTCACCCGTTTTCTCCAGGACGGTCTTCCCGCGCTGCGAATAGGTCACGAACACGGCCGCCCCGGTCAGGTCGATATTGGTTTTGAATGTGTTGGTCGGAGTGGTTCCCCGTTTCACGTCATCCACCTCCTCTGCGTCAAAATTCCTCCAGTTTGAAGGAAACCGTCCACAGGCCGTCCGTGCCGCGGTTCCATTCGGAGTGTTCCGCTGGCGCGGCTTTGAAGGAGCGCAGCCGCATGGAGCGGTTCCTGTATGCGTGTGTCTCCAGGTCGTACAGGCTGACGGTCACGGAATCCCGCCTGCTCCAGGCTTTGAACTTCCCTGCCCAGAGGGAGGAACACTGAAAAGACGCCGAGACGGACAGCTTGTCATAGCGCGTGACGATGACCTGGTCCGTTCCTGCCTCCGTTTCATTGACGTTCTCCACCACGGCGGATTCCTCTTCCCAGGAGGAGGGAGTGAATATAGCCTCCCCGTCAAACCTGATAGGATAGTCTTTCAGCATTTATCTCCCTCCCGATCTGTAGCTTGCCGCCTTGTTCGCCTTGACCACGATTTCCTCGATCCGCTCCGAGCCGATATACACGGGGATAACGGTATCCCCGGCGGCCCCGCCCTTTATCCCGGACAGGCTTTCCCGGATCGCGGAAAGGACATCCGCCATGCCGGAGCCCCCGGCAGCGGAGCCGACGCCCGCCGCCTCGACCGTGGGGCTGAGGACCATGTCCCCGGCCACATCGTTCATGGCATCCTTTATCATGCCCCGGCTTTTCTCGATGCCCTTTGCCAGCCCTCCGATGAAGTCCGGCATCCAGCTTTCGTAATCGGTCAGCGGGCCCTCGTCAGGGACGGAGAAGTGAAGTACCGAGCGGATGGCGTCCGCAACGCTGGTGACGGCGTTGGAAACCGCGCTGATGCAGTTCTTGATGCCGTTCACAATGCCCATGATGAGGTCGCGCCCCCAGCCGAAAGCCTGGGAGATCAGGTTGCGGATAAAGCTGACCACGTTGTTGAAGCCCTGCCGCACAGCGTTCATCACGTTCGTCATGGCGGAGCGGATGGAACTGACGATGTTGTTGAAAATCTGCGATACTGAGTTTTTGATGTTGTTCAGCACCGTCGTGACCGTGGATTTCACATTGTTCCAGACGGTGGAGAAGGTCGTCTTCACCGCGTTCAGCGCCGTGGATACGACAGTCTTTATGGCGTTCAGCACATTCGTGATGACGCCCTTTATCGCGTTCCATACCGTAGTCACCACGCCCTTCACGGCGTTGAGGACGGTCGAAACCACATCCTTGATGCCGTTCCAGACGGTCTGGAAGAAGGAGCGCAGCCCCTCAAGCAGCGGACGCAGGAAGGAAACGATGCCGTTCCAGATTTCCGTCACCCTGGAGGAGATGGCGTCCAGCGCCCTGCCGATCAGGATTTTGATGGCTTCAAAAATCGTCTCGAACAGATAGCGGAAAGCCTCAAGCAGCGGGGAGATGGTTTCATAAATCGAATTCCAGATGGAAGTGATGGTGTCCCAGATTCCCTGCATGAAGCCGCCGATGGCTTCCGTGATGGCCGTCCATACCGTGGTGACCGTGGTGCTGATGGATTCCCATATCCCGGAGAAGAAGTCCCGGATGCCGCCCCACACCGTTTCGAAGGTGGTCTTTATGGCTTCCCATGCCTGAGTGAAGAAGGTCTTTATTGCCTCCCATACCGTGACGGCGATTTCCTTCACGTTCTCCCAGAGGTCGATCCAGAACTGCCGGAACCCCTCGCAGTTATTCCAGAGATAAATAAAGGCCGCGACCAGCGCGGCGATGGCGGCAATAATGAGGACGATAGGGTTTGCCAGCATGACGGCGTTCAGCGCGGCAAAGGCTCCCTTCACAGCCGTGATCGCGCCGGAAATCTTCGGGACGATGGTCATGATGGTGCCGACGGCGGTTATCACCTTGCCGACGATAACCAGCAGCGGTCCGACAGCGGCGACAATGAGCCCGATCTTCACGATAGTTTCCTGCTGCGCTGGCGTCAGAGCGTTGAACTTGTCCACAAGGCCCTGTACGAATTCAGCCACCTTCTGGATGGTCGGGGCCAGCGCCTCGCCAATGGAAGTGACCAGGACGTCGATGGAGCTTTTCAGCTTTTCGAGGGAGCCGCCGAATCCGCTCATCATGGCCTCGGCCATCTCGTCCGTTGTCCCGGCGCAGGTTTCCAGGGATTCATTCAGTTTGCCGACGTCTTCCGGCGCGGTATTGATCAGAGCCAGCCACGGAGCCATCTGGTTCTTGCCGAAGATGGCGGAGGCGGCGGCGATCTGCTCCGACTCGGAGAGCTTGCCGAAAGCCTCGTGCAGTTCCCTCTGGATCGTGACGGAATCCTTCATGGACCCGTCCGCGTTGGTGACCTCGATCCCAAGCTGCTTCATGGCTTCATAGCCTTCCTTGGCCGGGGAAACCAGCCGGGCAAGGCC
>DEPS01000149.1:15465-15590 GCA_002358875.1 Lachnospiraceae bacterium UBA3386
ACCGCCACGGACATGGCTCCCGACAGGCTGTCCACGTCCAGTGCGGAGTTGTTGCAGGCGGCGGCGAACACATCAGCATAGTGGCCAGCGTCCTCGAAACTCCCGTGAAAGCCGTTGATGGTAGC
>DEPS01000186.1:0-3045 GCA_002358875.1 Lachnospiraceae bacterium UBA3386
TTTCGCCTGATATGCAAAAAAAACGCCCGACACTCTCTGAAAGAAGAAGCGTCGGGCGCGGTGTTTTTTCGATATGAAATTGAAGTGTCTTGATAACTGTCTCTCTTTTATTGGTATCCCTCATACCCTGCGCTTTCTCGCGATCTCAATCACGCTCGATGCAGATCCTTTTTTCTTTACGAAGTCAGCGAGATAGGGGATGCAGAACATGATTTTCCCGTGTTCCGGAGCGGCAAGAATCCCGTAATCTATCAGAGTGGCCCTCATTTTGCTCAGCCTGTTCTGGGCAAGTCCCATAAGTCCGGCAACGTCGGAAGCAGCAGCAAGCCGGTCCTCTCCAAGGCACGCCGATACCGCAGACAAATATTTCCTCTCACTTGCCGGAAGTTCTTCCAGCAGAGGCTTCAAAGCCCGTTGTTCATATGTGAGCAGAGCATTCGCAATCGCATTCTCCATTTCCTGCTCCGTCACTGTATGCGGACTTTCTGCAGCATTCTCGTTTACCTGAATCATTAAATGATACCCCAGGAGCTGCATCAGGTAAGGATGTCCATAGCTGGCCTGATTTAAGCGGTCAATGAATTCTCTGCTGACGCTGATTCCGTTTATCCCGGAAAAAGCATCAAAAAACGCCTTTTCTGTTTCTTCCCATGTAAATAACCCCAGCTCCTCACGGGACGCCCTGCGAAGATATGTGCAGCCCTCGTGGCGGATGATTGAGGTATAGGCGTAGGGAAGTCCTGCAACAGCCAGCATAATATCATACCCCTTGCGGGATGCCATTTGAAATGCATTGCCCAGAGCGGAAACATCGTCAAGAGAAACTTTCTGCACTTCATCGATCGTTACAAGAATTCCTCTGCCCGCTTTCCTGCATGCTTCCAGCAAAAGCGGCTGAAGACTCTCCCGCCCGATTTTCCTGGTTTTTGACACAGAACCGGCACTGATTCCTGCCCCCATTCCAAAAACACTCACAGCAGCCTGCGGACTGATTGTATCAGTTCTTTCATCAAAGCCTGCAAGTTCATGGACCAGCTGCTCAATGGTATCCTCAGGACCCAAATCTATCACAATCCTCTTTCTGGCGTCAGCCCTGATAGAAAGCTGCTCAAGAAGCGCCGTCTTGCCGCAGCCGCGGGTTCCGGTGAAGAACATTGCACGGTCTTCACTTCCCTGGTCAACCATGGCAAGGTCGAAACGCCTCAGAATATCCGTTCTCCCAAAGAACACGCCCGGCTTTCCTCCAAATATCGGGCTAAAAGGATTTGTGAACATTTGAATACCTCGCTCAGATAATTCCGCTCAATGATTTCATTATTCTGTCTTTTCTGTAAGAAAACACAAATTCTGTCAAATCTGTCAAGTCTGTTAAATCTTCCAAATCTGTAAAATCTGTAAAATCTCCCAATTCTGTCAAATCTTTCTTTTATTGTGCTTTATTTCAACAGTCTTGCAAAGCAGCAGGCCTCTGCAGAGCTTCCCTGCATGCATCATCAAACGATTTGCCTTCCGCACACAGTATCGGATCATAACCCCCTTTAGTTATCTTCATCCGGCTTTTGTCCATCATGGGTTTTCCAGGCGCATTCCGTGATCTGCATATCGGAAAATACTGCCGTAAAGCTGGAATCCTCCGGGCTGCAGGCGTAGATGCCGAAGCTGATCTTTCCTGCGCCCTCCCACATGTGGCAGACCCGCATCTGCGAGAAGTCCTTCCCGTCCTGGGAACATTCGATGCAGTAATCATCCTCCCTGCGGCTGAAGCGGTACCACATTATTTTTACATCTGCGGGGATTGCTGTCGTCGCCCAGTCGGAATAGCCGTGGTTGGTGACCACAGACCCCAGGTGCTGGAAACTTTCATTCTCATACTCGACGGACCCCTTGAGCCAGTTTTCGCTGTCCAGGTACATGACGATGCCGCACTGGTCAAAACGATGATGAGAGCCGGAGAAATCCGTTTTAACTATAAAGGAAAAATACTTTTCCTCCGTTTCCATCTGCAGGACCGGAGCGTTATCGTTTCGGAAGTGATAATAGGTCCTCTGCCAAAGATCCGTGTGCGGCTGGGTCCTTATGGTGATCCTGTCCTTAGAAATACTGTATTCTTTTGGTTCTCTCGTCCACTTAAAATCCATTCTGTCCCTCCTTACCAAATGAAACGATTCCTGACGTCTTTCACAGATTTCCTGCTGAAAACATAAAAGTCACGGCATTTTCCCTAAAAAACAGCGAAATGCCTTTACCTGACCGTTAACAAATGAGCATTTCTGCAGTCCGCCTGTCAGATGGCTTCTCTGCCATAACAATTATAACAGCTGCGGAACATTCCTGCAAAACTCACGTCTTCCGGGTGTTGATATTTTTACTTGCAAAAGCCGACGGCTTCAGAGAAGCTTTCCATAGCCTGGTGGAACAATTGGACATTTCAGGATAAAACGTATACCCTCCCTGCTCCTGCGCAGGCGTGAAGGCACCCGAGGCGTTTTTCGCAGGCAAAAACAGCGACTGGATCAGGCAATTTGGGCTGCGCAAAATGAATTTCATTCGCGGATGTGCTATACTATCTGGGATGTATTTCTGAGTAAAGGGAGTATTTTACTCAGAATACATGAAGTAATCCGGAAATATGTTAAATATTAGCAGGCTGCCGCGCCTAATGACCTCACGTTTTAGAGTCGGTACGGACAGACGCAGAATTAAGGAGGGAGTATATGAGAAGAAAAAAGCAGTAACTTTTGGCAGGATCAAAGACATGGTTATGATTTTTTTCATAGTCATAATAGGAGGATGTTTTATAACATGCTCTGAAGAATTGTTTCCAGTTTTACAGGTTTGATGCTCGAAAGGAGACAGAGAAATGTGTAACAAGAAACTGTTCAAAAAGGGAACTGCACGTATCCTGGCTTTTATGCTGGCGGTATCAATGGCTTTTCCGGGAACTGTTTTTGCAGCGGAAGATCAGGAAACTGTACAGGTGCAGGCAGAAGAGACCGGTGAGTCGGACGTAACAGATGAGCTCCTCGGAGCAGATTCTGAAGAAGC
>DEPS01000186.1:3145-10058 GCA_002358875.1 Lachnospiraceae bacterium UBA3386
CACTGATGAAGAAGAAGCTCAGGACCCTGCTTTGAATGCAGAAGACAATGCCGTTGAGGGGGAAATAACTGATGGCGGAGAAGATGAAAGCAGTCTTTCTGAAGATACCGCAGATGCTGAGGAAGGCGTGAATTCTGAGGAAACTGTTCCGTCAGAAGAAGCAGCCGGATCCGGAGAGGAGGAATCTGACCCGGTCGAGGAGGATTTTGATGCTGCTCCGTCGGAAGAAGACAGTGAAGCGGCGCTTTCAGAGGGTGAGGAGCAGGCTGTTCTGGAAGATAAAGAAGATGAAGGCTCCGAAGAAACGGATTCCAGCGCGCTGACACAGGAGCAGGATGGTGAAGACGCGCAGTCATCCGAAAATGAGCCTGTAGTGGCAGATGAAGAAAAAGAGGAGACAGCGGCAGAAGCGCCTCTAAACGCGGAAGAAGATAACGTCAATCTGATCGACTCCATTGAAATCGACAGCGGCGATGCGTATTCTGTTTCTCTGGGTCTTACAGGACGTAATACCTACCAGGTGGCTGTAAACGTCAAATACATGACGACTGACAAGCCGCAGAACCAGCCATATTCATTCAAAAGCTCGGACGAGAAGGTCCTTAAGGTTTCTGCGACAGGTCTGGTCACGGCTGTCGGAACAGGTTCTGCTTCTGTAAAGGTATACATAGGTACGGACACAACACAAGAGTATGGCTATGAAGATTCTTTATATATCACTGTCTACGAAAAATTATACCATGTCACATATGATCTGAATGGCGGTAAAGCTGCTGATTCATATTACGAAGGGAGGTTAAAAAAAGGCGATGACTCATATGACGGCGAATCAGTGTATCTGCCTTCCAGTTATTATTTAAAGAAGGAGGGGTACATCCTCACCGGCTGGACAGAGGTCAAGAACGGAAATACAGTCCTGGAGGGCAGCTACGTTCCGGAGAAAAATATTACTCTCTATGCCAAGTGGATAAAGACCTATACCGTCAAATTTAATGTCAATGGCGGAAAGTTCGTCAATGACTATTACGGACAGGACAGAGTGGTTAAGGCAGGAGAATTCCTCTATCTCAACACAGGCACCTATGTGGCGACGAAGGCAGGCTATATTCTTACAGGCTGGACGGAGACCAAAAACGGCTCAACCGTTTATACAGACAATTATATACCGAAGAAAAACATCACCCTTTATGCCAAGTGGAAAAAGGCTTACACCATCAAATATAATGCTAACGGGGGTAAGTTTAGCGAGTATTACGGTAAAGACGCGATCGTCGAGGCCGGAAAAACTTTATATCTGAGTACAGGTGACTATGTAGCGACAAAGGCAGGCTATGTTCTCACAGGTTGGAAGCTCAAAGGCGGAAAGACTGTTTACAGCGGGGAGTACAAACCCACCAAGAGTGTTACGCTCTATGCCAACTGGGTTAAAACCTTTAACGTAACTCTGAATGCAGGAAAGGGATCTTTCGCAGCAACTAAAAAGGCAAAGCAGATCATAAAAATCGCCACGGGGACGACTGCCGGCGAGTTCATTCGTTACAGCGAATACCATCCGACACTTAAAGGGCAGACCTTTGTCGGATGGTATAAAGACGCCAAGCTGACCAGGCCTGTTAAAAAATCAGATGTAATAAATAAAAATACAACATTCTACGCAAGGTACAATAAAAAGACCATCAAAATCACTGTGACAAACCTCAAGGGCGCCAGTTATTACAACAGGGCTACCGGGAAATACGTGCACTCCAGTGAATCAAAGGCGACAAGCTACTCCTTCTATATTAATAAGGGGGATACGATCGGATCTCTTGATGCAGATAAAAATGGGGAAGATGCACAGTTCTTCTTTGACAAGGCATGCAAGGAGAAACCATTCTATTACAGCTTTGAGCCGACAGGAAATACGACCATCTATGCCAAATGGCGCGGTGAAGTGACTGTAAACTGGGACGGAAATGGAGGAGAAAACGGCAGCGGATATGCGTCCGGATCTGTTTATTCCAAAAAGACCCTTATGTGTGAGAATCTTCCCAGTCGGATGTATCGGAAGGACTATTATTTTATCGGCTGGTATGATGTCGCTAATCCTAAAAAGATCCTGCCTGTAAGCCATGTGTTTTCAAAGGACACGAACGTAAAGGCAAAGTGGGGGAAAGGAATCAAGATCACCTTTAATGCCGGCGGAGGTAAATTTTACGAAGGCGACCGAACAGTCTTTTATGTGAAGGCTAAGAGCGCTTTATCTTCCCAGATTCCTTATGCGCCTGAAGTTGAGAAAACGGGATATATATTAAAAGGCTGGAAAAACTCCGTAACTAAAAAGGTGGTAACTGATATTTACTCACAGAAACCTTCTAAAAACACTACCTTCACGGCAGTGTGGATGAAGAAAAACAACCCTTCCAATGTTCAGGTCACATTAGTGGCAGGAGACGGATCTATCTATGATCCGGACACGGACAGGTATGTGACAAAACGGGTCGTGAACATTCCCAAGAACACTACTTACTCGGATTCTTTCAAGTATTTAAACAGCTCCAGCCATGATGACCCCACAAAGAAGCTGTACAATTACGGATGGTCTCTCTCCAAAAACGGAAAAGAGCTGAAAGGCAGTTACAAATTCACAAAAAAGGTAACTCTTTATCCTCTCTGGAAAGCAGGAAGCATGGTTCGCGTTGCGCTGGTAACGAACGGCGGCTCTCTGTATGGATATCCGCAGAATGATCCGGAAATCGAAAGTGCGCAAAAGGGAACAGTTATTTCTCTTCCCACAGCAAAGGACATGGAGCGCGAAGGATATACCTTTGTCGGCTGGTACAAGGATTACAAGTTAAAGAACAAGGTGTCCAGCCCTTCGAAATATAAATTGACGAAGAACTGCTATCTTTACGCAAAGTGGAAAAAGAAATAACCATTTGATTGCATAGAATCCTTAGAGCTTATCAGGGGCTATGTGCGCTGTACAAAACGCACATAGCCCCTTTTCAAAATTGAAGATCATTGTTTGCGGGTGGCTTACCAAATGAACATCTCTGCACTCCGCCAGTCAGATGGTTTCTCTGCCATAACGATTTTTTCTATCTTTTTCCATCCCAGCAGCGTTCGCATACCCCGTAGGGATAGTTCCAGGGCAGCATTTTTCCGCAGGATCTGCACCGCTTCTCTTTAAAGCCCTGTCTTTCCAGGACCTTCATGATCCTCTCCGAACAGTCTCTTTTCTTTTCCATGATGTAGTCCAGAGTAGTCTCCTGGGGCTGGAACTTGCGGGCCAGGGCAAAGTAGAGGTCCAGCACATGGTGCTGCTGCTCAAGGGCATCGATGGCGTCGTAAGCGGCAGGGCTTTTGAGAACAATGTCGGCGACCCTGTCGTAAATGCTGTATTTTTCTCCCCTGACTTCCAGTCTGAAAATATCATACCAGATGTCCAGAAGCTCATTGTTCTCGTCCTCAAAGGGGATGGTCAGAAAGTCGTATGCCAGGCGTTTGGGCGCGTTCAGACCCTGTGTCATTTCCGCCAGACGGAGGATCTGTTCGATCGATTCCTTCTGCCAGCCCTCCGCCGGAATGATCATCTCCCACTTTCTGATCAGGTCCAGAATGGAGGCGTCTACGGTCAGAAGAGTTTCCGGAAAGTCGATCACAGCCTTCTCGATGGGAGGCAGAGACCTGTTGACGGCCTTTTTCACCTTCTCGTCGCCGTTGGCGGTGGCGGCATATCCCACGTCATAAATGCCGTATCTACCCGCCCTTCCGATGATCTGCGCGATCTCTCCATAACTAAGGGGCCGTCTGGAAAAACCATCATATTTTACGGTCTCCATAAGTATCACCCGCCGGATGGGCAGGTTCATTCCCATGCCGATCGCGTCCGTGGCAACGACCACTTCGGTCTCTCCCGACGCAAACAGCTCCGCCTGCCTGTGCCGCACGTCATAGGGAAGAGCGCCGTAGATAATGCTGCATTTTACATGCTTTTTCTTTAGCTGTGCGGCGACCGCATGGACATTGCGCCTGGAAAAGACGATCAGGGCGTCCCCCGCCTTAACATCGTCAGGGAATAAGACTGTCTTTTCCTCGTAAACCAGGGGCGTCATCCTCCTGTGGCGGACAACTCTGTACTCGTCCCCGCAGTCTTTTATGATTTCTGTTATTCTCTTTTCCGCTTCCGGCGCGGCGCAGATATGGACGACCCCGGCGCAGACTCCCATGATGGCAGCCGTCCAGGCCCCGCCGCGGCCCCTGTCCGCGATCATCTGGGCTTCATCGATCACAGCCACATCGTAATAGGTCTTGAAGCTGAGCATCTCAATAGTCGACGACTGATGCCTGGCGCCGTCGATCAGAAACTGCTCCTCACCGGTCACCAGGGAACAGGGACACTCCGCCCGGTTCAGTCTCTCATACTGCTCGTAGGCCAGAAGACGCAGGGGAGCCAGATAAATGCCGGTTTCAGCCCGCATCAGCTCTTCGATGGCGTCGTGCGTCTTGCCGGAATTGGTCGGTCCGATATGAAGGACAAACTGCCTGTGCATCATCCTGGCCGCGGGATAGAGATCGACGTAATTTTCCGGGATTCCGGTCAGCACCAGCTCAAACAGCTGCCTTTCCCTTCTCTCCGCTTCCTCCTTCTCACGCCGCTCTCTCTCTTTTTTCTCCCGGAAAACATCCGCCCCGTTTTTGGGCACTTCCTTTCCATTTCCGGAGGCCGCATTCAGAAGGAGCTTGAGAATGCGCCTGTTGTTTCTGTCTCCCTTTTCTTTAAAATATTCCTTTAAAAAATCAGCGGCGGGCTCCCCCATCCTCTCCAGACAGTCCAGAACCAGCTCCGGGTCCGTGAGAAAGATCCCCGGCTTCTCCACAAGGGCCTTTAAAAGCTTCTGCCTTTCCTTTGCGGAAATCATGGCTATGTCATCTCTGACTGCCTTTAAAACAAGATGGTATTCCTGCTCCGTGACAGGATTCTTTTTGGGAAGAGGATTATTCTGCAGCCTCTCAAAGAGCCTGCCCTCCTCCGAGACATGATATACATAATAATCCTGATATTCCCCGTGCACGCGGCGCTCGCGGATGACTCCGAACTGGGCAAGAATATCAAATATTTCCAGAAGGTCCGCCTTTGGGATCAGGTTATACTTTCCCGCATATTGTCCGATCACGTAATCATTCGAAATATTGACCCCGCGCAGCAGATTTACAAGCTGGGCCTTTGTCAGGCGGTTTTCGTTCTCCTCGATCGATGTCAGGGCGGCCTGGGCTATAAAGGTTCCGAAACAGGGACAGGACTTTAAGAGCCTTTCCACCTCTTCTTCCTTCTTGACCGCCTTTTCGCGGGCGCTCTTAAAGGCGGACAGGACAATTCTCCTGTAAGTCTTTTCGACCGCGATCGTTTCCGTCTCCTTACCGAGCGCGAACCGGAAGCCGACCCGGAAGGACCCGGGCTTTCCGGCATAGGACACCTCCGCATCAATCTCCTTCTCCTCTAAATAAGCCCGGATTTCCCTGAGCCTCCCGATCTCATTTACAGAGCCCAAAAACTTCTCATAGAGGAGTCCTGCCCTTGAAAGAGAAAAAACGATCCTGCCGGTTTTGAGGCCGCAGACCGCTCTATAAGGAAAATCCTTAAATACAGTCTCAGCCCTGTCTTCCGCCATCTCCGTTCGAAGAACGCTAAGGCTTTCTTTTCCCGCAAGAAAGCGAAGCGTCTGGACCTCACGGGCACGAAGAAATTCACCGGCATCTCCTGACAAAAGTACTGCTTTTATCTCATCGGAAAAGACATGCTCCTCCCTCCATGCCTTCAGGGCATTATTGGCCTCTTCAAGGACTTTAGCCGAAAACGAAGGATTTATCCTCGGACAATATCCTTTCACATTTCCGTAGACTCTTTTTTTCAGCCTTCTCCACTTTTCCGGGCTGTCAATGCCGCTGATATCAATATTAAGCGTACCGAAAGAAATGATCTCCCCCTCCGGAACAATCGTCACATTCAGGCTCTTCCCGCTCTTGCTCTCATTGACGCTGATATCCCTGATCAGACCGCGAAGAGGCAGGCTGTCCATCCTGCTTTTCAAAGACTTCTCCAGATCAGCTGCCGGATTGGCAGACAGAGTATAATTTTCCGACTCGGTTTTTTTATTCTTTTTCTTTTTCATCCTGTCAATTTTCACAATATCGATTTGCAGGTACTTAGTTTGTCGAAATTTTAACAGAGTAATTGAAAGCAGGCAAGATGATTCTCTAATCAGGAATCTGATGATTCTCTAATCAGGAACCTGATCCTGATTTAATGCCCTCTTCCACATGATCCGGCAGGACTAAGAAGATATTTGAGCAGAGGCGAATCTTCAACCAGATTGAAAAAAAGCAGACCGTATATAAAACGGACTGCTTTTTTATCTTTCTTTGTTGTAGTTTATTTCTTCCCGGGCAGCTTAAAGGAGCTCTTTAAGCCGACGATGCGGTTGAAAACAGGCGCGCCTTCTCTGGAATCCTTGTAGTCCACGCAGAAGTAGCCGTTGCGGACGAACTGGAAGCGGTCGAAGGGCTTTGCATCCGCAAGCTCCGGCTCCGCCCATGCCTGGCAGACAGTCAGCGAATGGGGGTTGAGGTTGAGCTCGCCGTTTTCATTATAGACGCCTTTTTCCTCGTCGATGATGTTTTCATACAGGCGGGCTGTGACCTTTACGGCGGAACCAGCATGGACCCAGTGGATGGTGCCCTTGACCTTGCGGCCGGTGAATCCGCTCCCGCTCTTTGTCTCGGGGTCATAGGTCGCATGGACGACTGTGATTTTGCCGTTCTCGTCCTTCTCGAAGCCGGTGCAGCGGACGAAATAAGCATACATCAGGCGTACTTCATT
Source organism: Lachnospiraceae bacterium UBA3386 (assembly GCA_002358875.1). Classification (GTDB taxonomy): domain Bacteria; phylum Bacillota; class Clostridia; order Lachnospirales; family Lachnospiraceae; genus CAG-791. The sequence continues at coordinate 10,008 of DEPS01000186.1, forward strand.
TCCGGGGAAGAGGCGGTAGTATTTCTTAGGGGGCTCCTCCATGAAGTCCTC
>DEPS01000186.1:10109-12022 GCA_002358875.1 Lachnospiraceae bacterium UBA3386
CGCTCGATCCAGAGCTCGCGGCCGAAGGGAATCTGGCGTTTTCCCAGCGCCTCGTTCTCCAGATTATTGTCCGCTTCGAGCATTTCGACCTGTCCCTCTGGATAGTTGTCGATGACAAGCTTTACGGGATCGAGCACTGCCAGCATGCGCTTGCAGCCGGGCTTTAAGTCCTCGCGGATGCAGTACTCGAGCGCCGCATAGTCCGCGGAAGAATTGCTCTTGGAAACACCGCAGAGCTCGACGAAACGGCGGATGGAATCGGGTGTATAGCCCCTGCGGCGAAGACCCGAAATGGAGACCAGCCTGGGATCGTCCCATCCGTCCACGATGTTCTGCTCTACAAGCTTCTTGATATAGCGCTTGCCCGTGACCTGGTTGGTCAGGTACATCTTGGCAAACTCGATCTGTCTGGGAGGGTGAGGATATTCTGCCTCGCGCACGACCCAGTCATAGAGCGGGCGGTGATCCTCGAACTCCAGGGTGCAGATGGAATGGGTGATACCCTCTACTGCGTCCTCAATGGGATGGGCAAAATCATACATCGGATAGATGCACCATTTGTCCCCGGTATTGTGGTGGGACATATGGGCCACCCTGTAGATGATCGGATCGCGCATGTTGATGTTGGGGCTGGCCATGTCGATCCTGGCGCGGAGCGTCTTCTCCCCGTCGGCGAATTCTCCCGCCTTCATTTTTTCAAACAGATCAAGGTTCTCCTCGATACTGCGGTCACGGTTAGGGTCGTTCTTTCCCGGCTCCGTCAGAGTTCCGCGGTATTCGCGCATCTCCTCTGCAGTCAGGTCGGAGACGTATGCCTTGCCCTTTTTGATGAGCTTTACGGCAACATCGTACATCTCCTGGAAATAATCGGAGGCATAAAACATCCGGTCCTCATAATCAGCGCCAAGCCACTGCACGTCCTCCCTGATCGAATCCACGAACTCGGTCTTCTCCTTGGTAGGGTTCGTGTCGTCAAACCTCAGGTTGAACTTGCCGCCGTATTCCTTTGCCAGCCCGTAATTGAGCAGGATGCTCTTGGCATGTCCGATGTGCAGATATCCGTTGGGCTCGGGAGGAAAACGCGTGTGTACGCAGGTATAGACACCGTCGCGCAGATCCTTATCAATCTCCTGTTCTATAAAATGGCGGCTTGCCCGCTCCTCTTCATCGGTCTTCACTGCCGTAGGCTCTCCAGTAATATTCCCGCTTGTCTTTTCGCTCATTTAACACACTCCTCCTGATTTATCAGATCCCTGAAAATGTTTATAACTTTACAGTTGGATTGCTTTTGCGCTTGCATCCATACAGTTAGAATAATCATCCTTTCCTTGACGCGGGAGTGACAGTAAGAATCGAAAGAGGGATGGATTCACCGGGTCCGCTGGTGATGAGCAATAGATGTACCTGGCGAAGCAGATGTGATGGGCGGGTCAAACGCCCGTCTCTCAAAGACGGGCGTTTGGCGTCCACCTGTCCGAGCAATTCGTTCCTTCAGAACGAATTGCGAGTTTGGACGCTGCCCGCCCGTCACAGATGTGAGCTCCGGTACATCTTTGCGAAGAACACGCGGACCGGGGAACCATCCCTCGAAGATTCGTCTTCCTGCGTCAGCTCTCCCCTTACAGCTGCGTCAGCACAAAAATATCATAAATTGCCTGCAGGGCTGCCTCGAAGTCCTTGTTTTCCACTCCGATAATGATATTGAGTTCGGAGGACCCCTGGTCGATCATGCGCACGTTGACGTGGGCGTGGGCCAGAGCCGAGAAGATTCGTCCTGCGGTCCCGCGGGTGGATTTCATACCTCGTCCGACAACTGCAATCAGCGCCAGGTCGGACTCAATCTCGATCGAGTCGGGTTTTGCAAGGCGGTGGATGGCGGATACGACGCGCTGCTCCTTTTCAATAAATTCATC
>DEPS01000186.1:12119-16469 GCA_002358875.1 Lachnospiraceae bacterium UBA3386
TTTCTGCCGAAACCGATCTCGGAATTCATCCTGTCCTTATAGATGAGGACGGCGCAGAAATCCTTTCGGCCGGCAATACCTGTGATGACATAGCCCGATTTCTGGGCAGTGCTCTCAACGATCCAGGTGCCCTCGTCCTCCGGACGGTTTGTATTTTTGATATTGATCGGGATACCCTGCCTGCGGACGGGGAAAATAGCCTCCTCGTGCAGCACAGATGCGCCCATATAGGAGAGCTCTCGGAGCTCACGGTAGGTTATGGTCTCGATCCTGGCCGGGTTTTTGATGATTCGGGGATCTGCGACCATAAAACCCGAGACGTCCGTCCAGTTTTCATAGACGTCGGCGTGGCAGGCGCCCGCGACGATGGATCCGGTTATATCCGATCCTCCGCGGGAAAAGGTCTTTACCTTTCCGTCATGACCGCATCCATAAAAACCGGGGATCACGGCATATTCTTCCTTTTCGAGGCGCTTTCTCATCTCCCGCATGGTCCTGCGGTCATCCAGATTCCCGTCCTCTTCAAAGAAGATCAGTTCGACAGGATCCAGGAAGGTATATCCAAGATAGGCCGCCATGATCCGGCCGTTCAGGTGCTCGCCCCTGGACGCGGCGAAATCCGCATCGGGAGCTTCTTTCATTCTTTTTTCTATTTCATCGAACTGCTCGTCAAGGGAAAAATCCTTCAGCTCCAGGCCGTCGATGATCTCCTGGTAGCGGCTTTTAATCTCGGCCAGAATCTTAGAAAAATCCTTTTTGTCCTTCGCGAGGGCTTCCATCTGGTAGAGAAGGTCAGTCACCTTGATGTCCCCGGAATAACGTTTGCCCGGGGCAGAGACTACGACATATCTTCTGGATTTATCATCAAGGATGATCTTGCCGACTTTTTTAAACTGTTTTGCATCGGCGAGAGAGCTCCCGCCAAATTTTACTACTTTCATTGCCTGCGACCTCATCGAAATTTCATCTGTTACAGAAATTTGCCCACTGTAAATTTATATATAAAGACACTTCTGTATCTTCCTGGCTATTTTTATATATCTGCTGCTTATTCATCATTCATCGAGCAGGCGGATCGAGCTGCGGACTTCTGAAAGTCCTGAAGCCGCGGCAGCAAAATCTGCCTCGGTCATAGGGGCAGTCGTAAAGGCGAATTCATCCGCAGGAGCATGAGAAGCTGACACTTCTTCACTGCCCGCAAAGAGTTCGGCAGCCTTTTCTTTGTCTTTAAGGGATGTCCTGACGAAGAAGCGGCAGATCTTGCCGACAGGATCAGAAAGCTCCATGTTCTCGTCCGTCCACCTGACCGGGATCGTCCGGCCGATGTTCAGGGCGCAGTCAAGCATATCGGAGACGACGGCGCTGGCTGTCGGGAATTTTCCCGCTCCCCTGCCATAGAACATAAGATTGTCGACCAGGTTTCCGTGTACGAAAACGGCGTTGAAGACGCCCTCGACACCGTGCAGGGGATGGGAGGCGGGCACCATGTAGGGGGCAGTGCGCACGTAGAAGGTCCCTTCTTGCGCGTCCCGCTCGCTGATGCCAAGGAGCTTGATCGCATAGCCCATGGCGCGGGCGTAGGCGACGTCCGTCATGGAAATGCGGCTGATGCCCTCGCAGGGAATGTCCTCGTAGCGGACGGTCTTCCCGCACATCAGGGAGGAAAGGATCGCGATCTTGCGGCAGGCGTCGTGTCCCTCGATGTCCGCCGCGGGATTGCGCTCGGCGTAGCCGTTTTCCTGGGCCTGTTTTAAGACGTCCTCAAAGGAGATGTCCTCCCTCTCCATGCGGGTCATCATGTAATTGGTGGTCCCGTTGAGGATGCCGATGATCTGCGTGATGGACTCGGGCGCGAGCGAGATGTTCATCGGGCGGATGATCGGGATGCCGCCGCCGACGCTGGCCTCAAAGAGATAGCTGCAGCCGTGCTCTTCGGCGGTCCGAAGCAGCTCCGGGCAGTGCGCCGCCACCAGCTCCTTGTTGGAGGTGCAGACGCTGATGCCCTTTTCCAGGGCCTTTTTGGAAAACGTGAAGGCCGGCTCCTTCCCGCCCATGGTCTCGCAGATCACGCGGATCTCGGGGTCGTTCAGGATGATGTCAAAATCGTGGACGACCCTGTCCCTGTAGGGGCTGTCCGGGAAATCGCGCAGGTCGAGGATGTATTTGACCTCGACACCGCCGGGGACCCTGCGCTCCACCGAATCCCTGTTGATGTCAAACATCTCCACCACGCCGCTACCAACTGTTCCAAACCCCAAAACTGCTGCTTTAACCATCTCGTTTTGCCATTCCTTTCCCTGCCTTCCCTGAAAAAGGAAGGCTTTATGATTTGCGTCAGAAATATTCTATTCCGTTATCGTTTCGTATTTATACGCAACGCATCAATTACATGGAACAAACAGGTTTACGCATCGCGGCATAAAGCCGCGATGCGGTCCATACCAGTCCTGAGAATTGTTCCGCTGAATGTAAGTCGATCCGTCTTCCGCAGAAAAAATCATTCAGGTTATCATTTACGTTTGATCAGAGTCTCAAATCTTCCTCTGTCATGATCATAAATGAAAATCCGCCAACGGACGGGCCCGGTCTTTTTTCAGGCAGATTAAAGGTTATGTTACCATGACTCAAAAATGAATGCAAGCAGGTTGAAAAGTTATTGGAAACAAGTTCCAGTCACCGTGAATTGGAAGCTGAACCTGCTTCAGAACATCCTCTTCCCTTTTCTGTATAATCTCAGCCTCCTCCGGCTCCCTCACCCGTCCTTTCAGTTGTCAGCTGTCGAAAGGGTAAGATGGCTTGAACGCCCCCATGACGATATTGTTTGAGCACCCGCTTGCAGATCCGAAGTGGGTCAGGTCACCCGGGGAGTGCCCCCGCGATGCAGCTTTTCTTACAGAAGCAGATGCCGTAGGACTTCACGCCGAGGTAGCCGTCGTCCAGCACGCCCTCCTCATACTTTCTGTCTTTGATCTGGTCATAAGCTTCTTTCAGCCCGTCCTCCATCTCGGAGAACTTCTTCCGCACCTTGATCTCGAAAATGATCGCGGGATCCCGGGGGCGATCCGGATAAAGCACAATGTCAGGCCGCCCGCCCCCCTCCTCCCGGTTGGACCTCGGGGCGTAGCCCGGCACCCCATATAACAAAGACAACAAGAAGCCGTGGTAAAAGTCCTCGCCGCTGTCAAACACGCTTATGCTCTTTGACAGCAGGCCGCTCACGTAATCCGCAATGCCGTCCGTATCGCCTTCCAATACCGCCTTATTGAGTTCTCCCCTGTCCGTTTCCTTTATCTGCTTTTCAAACCATTCGCTTATCTGGTTCCGGTAAATGCTGCGGATTTCGATATTGGGAATCCGCATTGTGAGAAAGATCCTTTCTCCATCCGTCCTCTCCGATTCCTTTCTCAAATATCCGGTAAAGAACAGAAAATTCCACAGATTATCCTCCGACTCATGGATGTCGTCATAGGTGATGTCCTCGTGGATGCGCTTCTCGACAGTGCCGCCTCCGATCAGGGTATCCAGCTGGCGTTTCATATTTTCATCCGCCTGCCACACCAGATCTTTGATAATGGCATTCGATGAAGTGTTCGCCCAATAGGGTTCCGGAAACTTTCTGCCGCTTATTGCGATCGAGTACACATATTTGATCACGCTCCAGGGATTGTATATCTCTGTCTCCCCGAACAGATAACCGTCGTACCATTCCTTCACCTCGGGGATCCGGCCGGCGATCCCGTAGTCCCTGAGCATGGCCTCCGTTTCCTGCTCCGTGAAACCAAAGCTCTCCGCAAAATCATTGTCCCTTACGGAAATAATCTGCAAATGATTCAGTCCCGTGAAAATGCTCTCCCTGCTGATCCGCAGGCACCCCGTCACCACCCCGAACTGCAAGGCGTCATTTGTCTTTAAAACGGATTCGAACAGGGAGCGGATAAATCCGACCATTTCCTTATAGAAGCCCTCATAATAAGCGTTCTCGAGCGGCACATCATACTCGTCGAGGAGGACGATGACGTTTTCGCCATGATGCTTCTTAAGGCATGTGGAAAGCGTTTTTAAGGCCGTGGCATAGCGGTCGATCTCTTCTTTAAAAGCAGCTTCTTCCCTTATCTCGTCCCGGTCCTTCGGGGCGCAGAGCTTCCTGAACTGATTCGCCTGAGCAGCTGTCAGCTTATCAGAATCCACTATGTACATATGCCGGTTAAATTCGGACACGATCTCATCCCTAAGCTGAAGGGCCGCCGCCTTAAACCGCGGCTGCTTCGCGGATTTTAAAGACAGCCTGATGACGGGATACCTGCCCATCATGGACAGTATCTGCTCCGGGGCGTCCATGATCTTCTTCCC
>DEPS01000017.1 GCA_002358875.1 Lachnospiraceae bacterium UBA3386
CCTGTAAGAAGCGGCGGCATTTACTCTGCGCTCCAGGGCAAACAGGACACGCTTTCCTTTGATACGAGCCCGAGGGCGGGAAGCACAAAACCGGTCACCAGCGAAGGCATCTACACATCCCTGCAGGAGAAGCAGGATAAGCTTTCCTTTGATACCGTGCCGACAGCGGGAAGCACAAAGCCGGTCACCAGCGGAGGCATCCGCTCAGCCCTGCAAAGTAAGCAGGATAAGCTCAACTTCGATTCTGCTCCGAGGGCGGGAAGTACAAATCCTGTCACGAGCGGTGGTGTATATGAGGCTCTGATAAACAGCCACATCGAGATCACCTTCGATGATGAGCCGATGGCCGAAAGCGAGAACGCTGTGAAATCCGGGGGCATCTATACAGCCCTCCAGGGTAAGCAGGATGACCTTACACAGGTTCCGACCGTTTCATCTCTTCAGAAATCAGACTATCTGTTCCTGGAACGGGATGGCAGGATCTATAAGATCCGTGTCTCAGCGGTGATCATACCGTCTGGAGACGGTGACGGTCTTGAAACGGAGGGCGGCGACTCCCTTCTTTCCGAGGATGGTGAAGAACTTCTGATCGACACCGGGGAAGAGGAGCCTGATGCCGTGACGACAGAATCCGGAGAGCAGATGCTTACGGAAAGCAGCGATGTAATCAATATCGATTGAGGAGGAAAAGATTATGGGTGTAAAAATCAGTGAATTGCCGGTCGCGTCCTCGGCAAACAATAGCGACAGCCTGGTGCTGAATCACGGCAGTGAGACACAAAGGATCACGCTGGAGAAGTTGATGGAAAGCGGCAGGAGGGCGGCCGGACTGGTGACAGACTCGGAGCTGCAGACGTATCTGGAAAACTATGTATCGGAAAGCCATCTGAGCTATGTGCTGGAAGATTATGTGGAGGGCGCAGATATTTCAAACTATCTGAGCGAGTACGTGACTGGTTCGGATATGTACGGCTATCTGAGCGAGTATGTGACGGAGTCTGATCTGTCGAACTGCCTGAGTGATTATGTTACGCAGGATGACCTGGATAACTCCGGTTATATGTCGGAGTCTGATGTCGAGTCGGTTCTCAGCGAAACCATCGGCGATTACCTGATTGACTACGTGACGCGCTCCGATCTGGAGAACGATGGGTATTTGACAGAATCGGAGCTTTCCGATTATCTGAGTGAATATGCCACGCTCTCTGATCTGAATGAGGCGGGTTTTGTCACAAGCTCGTATCTGAGCGAGGAACTTGGCAGTTATGTGACAGACACCTACCTGAGTGAGGCGCTTGGAAGTTACGTGTCAGATTCCTACCTGAGTGAATACCTGAGCGAGGCTTTGAGTGAAGCGTTGGAGGACTATGTGTCCACCGATGATCTGGACGAGATCCTCTCTGACTATGTGTTGCTCAGTTCCCTGAGTGAGGATCTGGAGGATTATGCTTCCAAAGAGTATTTGGAAAGCTACCTGAGCACGAACGGATATGTGACGTCCGATCACCTCAGCGACAGCCTGTCGGCATATTTGTCCGAATCCGACATCTCGGCCTATCTGAGCGAGGGACTTGCCGGACTTGATAATCTGCTGTCGGCAACCGACCTTGTTGACGCAGGCTATGTGTCCAGCTCCAGCTTTGCGGCGGCACTGGCGGCCTATCTCTCCGATTACGGCGGGGAGATGATCTATGACGCCATTTCCCAGTATATCCACCCGGAAGAGTAAGGAGGAAACCGGAATGAAACTACAGCTGCTTATTCCCCAGTTCAATGAAACTGATGAGGTCATGCGCCCGATGCTCGAAAGCATCAGTATCCAGCAGGGCGTGGATCTGAAAAACGATATCGAAGTCCTGATCGGAAACGATGGGTCAGACACCAAGCTGTCGGAGGAATTCCTCGGCAGCTTTTCTTTTCCCATCCGGTATGTGGAGTTCGATCATTCCGGCCTGCCGGGAACCCGGGGCCGCCTGTATGACCTTGCGACTGCGGACTACGTGATGTTCTGCGATGCAGATGATATGTTCCTGACGAATATTGCTCTGTACACGATCCTTGCCTTCTGCGACAAGGGTTTCGATGCCCTGGTCGTTGATTTCATGGAAGAGGTCATCGACAGGAGGACAGGGCGCTCGCTTTTCTTCCCGCATAAGAAAGACAGTACCTTTGTTCACGGGAAGATCTACCGCAGGCAGTTCCTCTTGGATAACGGCATCGTTTGGCATCCTGATGTGAAATGCCACGAGGACAGCGGTTACAACTGCCTTGCTCTCAAAGTGGCAAAGGACGTGAAGTACTGCCAGATGCCGCTGTATCTGTGGAAATGGCGCGAGGGCTCTATCTGTCGTAAAGACCCGCTGTATGTTCCCAAAACCTATACCCGCATGATCTACTCCAACGGCTGGCTTGTCAGGGATTTTCTGGATCGCGGCATGGTGGAAGAGGCAAAGTACTACACGGCGCTCCTGGTCTACGGCACCTACTATATGCTCAACAAACCCATCTGGCTCGACCCGATGAATGCGCAGTACAGGTACGAGACGGAGAAATGCTTCAAGGATTATTACGAGAAGCACAGGGCCCTGTTCCAGTCGGTCGATCCGAAGGTCAGGAAGCACATCATCGCCGGCACAAAGAGACGTGTGCTGAAAGAAGGCGTGCTTCTGGAGAAGTTCACCTTTGACGACTGGATCAGGCATATCGAGGGGCTGGAATGATGAAAAGCGTTTTGATTGTCGGCATCGGGAATATCGGCGGCAGGTTGTACAGGGAATACAGAAGACTCGAACCTGACAGATATGACCCTTGCAAGGGATACGATGAGAAGAAGGAAGGACGGTACGATTTCGCCTTCATCGCGGTGGATTCTCCGATGAGTGAAGATGGCGAATCTGACCTGACCCAGGTAAAGCAGGCTCTGAACGAAACGGATGCAGAGGTCTATGTCCTCCGATCCACAGTGCCGCCTACAACTACAGAAAGATTGAAAAATGAGACTGGCAAGCGGATCGTGTTCTCCCCTGAATTCTACGGGACAACACAGCACTGCGACGAGCGCACCTTTGACTTCTCCTTTACGATCCTTGGAGGACAAAAAGAGGACTGCAATGCTGTCGTTCAGCTTCTTCAGGAGGTGTATGACGCCCGACACAGGTTCCGGATCACGGACAGCACCACAGCGGAGCTGACGAAGTATATGGAAAACGCTATGCTTGCGGCGAGGGTCTCTTTCTGTGTCCAGTTCTGGGAGATAGCAAAAGCGTATGGTGTCAGCTACCCGGAGATGCGAGAGTTGCTATTGAACGATGAAAGGTTCAATCGAGCTCATACTTTCGTCTATGACGATCATCCCTATTGGCAGAGTCATTGCCTTGACAAGGATCTGGCCGCAATAGCAAAGGCGTCAAACGCCCCGCTGATCAAGGGGGTGATCCGTTATAACGAGCGATGCAAAGCCAGGTATGGCGGAGCCGTGAATTAGTTTTGAAAGGGAGTCGCTGGTGCGGCTCCCAGCATTTTTGAGGAGGTATTCATCATGAAGGAATTCTGGAACGTCATTCAACTTGTGTTCACCGCCATCGGTGGATGGCTGGGCTGGTTTCTGGGAGGGTGCGACGGGTTGCTCTATGCGCTGATTGCATTCGTGACCCTTGACTATATCACGGGCATCATGTGCGCTGTTGTAGACCACAAGCTGTCATCGGAGATTGGCTTTCGCGGGATTTTTCGCAAGGTTCTCATCTTTGCCCTTGTCGGCATTGGGCATATTCTCGATTCACAGGTAATTGGGAGCGGCTCAGTACTGCGGACAGCGGTCATTTTCTTCTACATCTCCAATGAGGGCGTTTCGCTGGTGGAGAATGCTGCGCACCTGGGATTGCCTATCCCGGAAAAACTGAAGGATGTATTGGAACAGCTGCATGACCGTGCAGAGAAGGAGGATGAAAAAGATGGGTGATTATGTCGTTGTGAAGGATGGTGCTGAGATCAGGAACTATAAGTCTCTGCCCGCCGCGAAGAAGCTGGCGGATGCGGATGGCGCGGAGGTTTTCTGTGACGGCGAGTGCGTTTACTCAGGTACCGAAACGGTACCCGAGGTTTTCATTCCCGTGAAATACAGGCTGAAAGCCCTCATGAACGTTCGGAAGGAACCCTCCATTCGCTCAGAGAGGCTGGGCCGGAAGCCTGCCGGATTGGAGGTATCCGTCCTGGAATTGGCGAATGACTGGCTTCGCCTGGAGGACGGAGGCTACATTCTCTTCGAGGGTGGAAAGTATGCGGAGAAGCTCTGACGAACTGCCCGATTTTCCCGCATGATCTTTGTCCAGTATATTCTCCCGACAGGCGTGGACTTATGTCCCGAAAGACGGTAATGTACACATACCGAAAGGGAAAACAAAGGCCACAGGCCAGGGAGGATAACGACCATGACGAGATTTGAACAGGAACTGAGCGGAGCCCTTGGAGCCTTCTGGAAGAAGCATGCGGAAGAGGAAATCGCAAAGATGCAGCGGCGGGTGGATAACGACGAGATTCGCACCAACATTGGCGGCGGAGCCTTCTGGAACAGCAATGGGAACTACCTTCCCGCCGACTGCGCTGAAATCCTCAGCCACACGGATTTCCCCTTCAGCATTGAAGAGACCGCGAGGGCGAGGGAAGCGCAGAACGCCGGCTTCCTGGACAACTACAGGAAGAACTACAAGGGACCGACCGCCGAGGAGCGGATGGAAATGGAAGCCGCCTTCGGCAAGGGAACCACGGTGGTAAACGTGATCACCGGGAAGAAAAACAGACTGTAAAAGCCAGACAGAACACTGAGAAAGCATCGACCATAACGGCCGGTGCTTTTTTGTGTCCGCAGATATGCGGAGAAGGGAGAAGCTGATGAAATACAGCGATAAGAATAAGCCTCTGGTCTGCATGATGAAGCAGAGCACTTGCTACAAGGGCACCCGTAAGTTCACGCCCATGGGAATCCTCTGGCACAGCACCGGGGCCAACAACCCCAGCCTCAAGCGGTTTGTTCAGCCGGACGATAACGCGAAGGACAAAGCAGAGTGGCTTGCGAGGCTGGGAAAGAACCAGTACGGCAATGACTGGAACCACATCGACCGACAGGCGGGGATGAACTTCTGGATCGGGAAAATGGCGGATGGCACGGTGGCCGCCGTCCAGACGATGCCCTGGGATTATCGTCCCTGGGGCTGCGGCTCCGGGCCCAATGGCTCCTGCAACGATACCCATATCCAGTTTGAAATCTGCGAGGACGGGTTGAACGACAAGAGCTACTGGGAGGCTGTTTACAAGGAAGCCTGCGAGATGACCGCATATCTGTGTAAGATGTTCGGCATCGACCCGAAAGGAACGATTGACTACAAAGGCCTGAAGGTGCCCACCATCATCGACCACATCGGCAGCCACAATATGGGCCTGGGCTCCAATCACGGTGACGTACAGCATTGGAGCAAGCGGTATGGAAAGACCATGGCGAGTGTGCGCAATGATGTGGCGGCCATCCTTGCCGCTGACGGCGGTTCAGTGTCGGCTGCTCCGAAGGAAGGACTCACGAAGGGCGACAAGGGCGATGCCGTGAAGACCATGCAGAAGATGCTTATCGCCTGTGGCTTCTCCTGCGGTCCCGACGGAGCTGATGGAGATTTTGGCAAGAATACGCTTGCCGGACTGACTGCTTTTCAGGTAGCAAAGGGCCTGCCTGCTGATGGTGTGTATGGAGAGGCTGATAAGGCCGCACTGGAAAAGGTGTATGCCGCCATTCCCTCCACACCCGCTACTCCCACGACAGATGACGCCAAGGCTATCTGGGATCGGTTGTACGCAGAAATCCAGAATCCCTACGGCGTCGCCGGGGTCATGGGCAACTTAAAGGCGGAGAGTAACCTCCGGGCCAACAATCTCCAGAACAGCTACGAAAAGTCCCTGGGCATGACGGACGAGCAGTATACGGCAGCTGTGGACAACGGCTCCTATGCCAACTTTGTCCATGATTCCGCTGGCTACGGACTCTATCAGGCAACCTACTGGTCGATCAAAGCGAGCCTTCTGAACTATGCTCAGGCGCAGGGCAAGTCCATCGGCGACCGGGATATGCAGGTGGACCACTTCGTCAAGATGATGAAGGAGAATTACACGGCAATCTGGGCAGCACTGGCATCGGCAAAGACCGTCCGGGAAGCGTCGGATGTGGTGCTGCTGAAGTTCGAGCGTCCCGCCGATCAGAGCGAGGCGGTCCGGGTGAAGCGCGCCGGATACGGTGAGGAGTTCCTTGCCAGGTACGGTGAGGCAGCGTCGCCCACCACTCCCGCCACAGACCAGCAGAAAGAAACAGTCCAGATCAGCGCCACACACGCAAAGTATATCAACTCCACCGGGACACACTATATTTCCAACAGCGGCTCCGATGAGCGCGGACAGTATCGCGGCGGGCAGGCCGGCGACCAGACGGGAACGGAGTGGCGGATGCGCTCCTGGTACAACCGGCCCTGGTCCTGTGTCCTCCGCTATCCCGATCAGAAGGTCGGGCTGAAACTCGCCCAGCTCGGCATTGATGCCGCTTTGAATGACAAGATTGGCTACGACCAGAGCCAGAACCGGACGTATCTCAAGCAGCTCAAGGCTGTCGGCTGGGAGCCATCCCGGATCACTTTCGCCTGTGAAGCGGACTGCTCCGCCGGCGTATGCGCCAACATTACCGCCGCCGGCTATCTGCTGGGCATTGACGCGCTGAAGAACCATACCGGCACCTATACCGGCAATATGCGCTCCGCTCTGAAGAAGGCGGGATTCCAGGTGCTGACGGACAGCAAATATCTGACGGGCGGAGACTATCTGCTTCCCGGCGATATCCTGCTCTACGATAGCCACCACACCGCGACTAATGTCACCATCGGTAAAAAGGTGCGTGGCGATTGGCATCCGGGGACGGTGACAGCACCGGTCACCACGCCTGCTGCTCCGACCACCACGAAATACTATCGTGTGCGCAAGAGCTGGGCTGAAAAGGCTTCCCAGATTGGCGCTTTCACGGTTTTCCAGAACGCGAAGAACTGTGTGGATGCCAATCCCGGATATGCCGCATTTGACGATGACGGCAACCAGGTATATCCCAATAACTGAAAAATGAATGGAGGGGCGGCGCTTATGCCGCTCCTTTTTCAATTATGCCAATCAATGACAAAAGAGGAACCGAGGTGATGCGAATCGAGAAATGCGAGGTGTCATACATGACGTTGGAACAGAAAAATGCCATTGAGAGCCTTCGCTCGCAGGGGCTTGGATACAGGAAGATTGCCCTTGAAACGGGTGTGTCGGAGAACACAGTGAAATCCTACCTCCGTCGCTACCCCGTTGTTTTGCCTACTTCCATTTTGGAAGAGGCTGTTGAGCCGGATGTGGCTGTTGAGATCGATGAGGGGCGGGAAACAAAGCCCTGTCAATTCTGCGGGCAGCCCGTCCCTCAGAATCCGGGGCGGAAGGAAAAGAAGTTTTGCTCGGTGGAGTGCCGGAACCGCTGGTGGAACAAAAACAAATACCGGGTTCCCCGAAAGACCCTCCACACATTCCTCTGCCCGACCTGTGGCGAGGAATTTTCTGCTTATGGGACTTCCAGCCGGAAGTATTGTTCTCACGCCTGCTACATCAACGGAAGATTTCACGGTAGTGAGAATGGCAGGGGTGCGCAATGAGGATGAACAGCGAGGAATTCCGCAACGAGTACCTCTACAATTCTACCATGGCGCAGGTCAGAAAGCTGCTGGAAGATGGCTTGATTTCAGAGGAACATTACTGGCAGATCAACACAAAGATGAAGGCAAAATACCGGCCTATTTCTGATGGCTTAATATCCGAAAATGAGTTGATATGTGCGCTGAAAAGAGCGTAAATGGTAGCGAAAGGAGGCGGAAACATGCCGAAAGTAACACGAATAGATGCAAGGAAGCCTGCCCCCATACAGAAGAAAAAGGTCGCTGCCTACGCCCGCGTTTCCAAGGACACGGAACAGCTGATGCACTCGCTTTCCACTCAGGTCAGCTACTACAGCGACCTCATTCAGCGCACACCTGATTGGGAGTACGCGGGCGTTTACGTCGATGCCGGTCTGACGGGGACAAGCACCGAGGCACGGCCGGAGTTCAGGAGAATGATTGCGGACTGCGAGGCGGGCAAGATCAACATCGTGCTGACCAAGAGCATAAGCCGCTTTGCCCGCAACACAGTTGACCTTCTCTCAACGGTTCGCCGGCTGAAGGAGCTGGGTGTTGAGGTTCGGTTCGAGAAAGAGCATATCAACTCCCTCTCCAGCGATGGCGAGGTGATGCTTTCCATCCTCGCGTCCTTCGCCCAGGAGGAAAGCACCAGCCTGTCCAAGAACATCAAATGGACGGTCCAGAAGAAGTATCAGGAAGGCAGGGTTCACTCCCACCAGAAGATGTTGGGGTACGAATGGCAGGGAGATGAGATGGTCATCGTTCCGGAGGAAGCGGAAACGGTGCGCTTCATCTTCCAACAGTACATTTCCGGGAAAAGTACAGGCCAGATCACGAAAGAGCTGGCGGAGAGAGGCATCAGAAGCGTCCACGGCAAGCCCTTCCCGCAGGCCAGCGTCGTAAGGCTGCTCCAGAATGAACAGTACACGGGCTGCCTGATCCTTCAGCAGTCCTACAACTACCGCCCCAA
>DEPS01000185.1 GCA_002358875.1 Lachnospiraceae bacterium UBA3386
GGAGTACCTTATAAAAACTTTTCTAATGGGAAACAGGGCGGAGGTGAAGAAAATGTTCCTTACCGAATACAATGAAGAAAAGGTTTTGGAGAAAGAGAGGGAGGAAGGTCGTGAGGAAGGCCGCAGGGAAGGACATCAGGAAGGTGTGAACCAGGCCAGAGTCGAAAACATAAAGAATCTTATGGAGTCTTTAAAGCTTACGGCGAAGCAGGCAATGGATGCATTAAAGATTCCGGATTCCGAGAGGGAGAGGTATATGCCGCTGCTGTGATGGACCAGGGAATGGTTGCACGGTTCACTTTGTGACGGTTGTTTGGGCCTTCATCGGTTATTTTTGAACAGGTGACGGTTCCTCGGTCCGCTTTTTCCATATGAGCAGTTTCCGCGCTTATTGGTCAGGATGTCAGATGTGATTGTCAGCCGCTGTCGGTTCCTGATAGAAAAAGAACCGTTATAGTGCGTTTTTTTGACGGAAGATTATGAAGAAAATCAGGTTTATTTTTATTATTGTTTTCATTGCGGCTGTTATCTTTTTTTACAAGAACGGCATGTTTTGATATGCCTCTGCTTGTAATAATGCGAAGAACATGGGAAGCAAAATCAAAGGAACAATTACTCTGAAAGACATCACGATTGGGAGCAAGTACAAAAACAAATATCAGACGAAGGCAAAATGCGCAGTGAGGAGTGATGTAAGCGGAAAATTCATATTCAAGAATGTACCTGCCGGGAAATGGCTCCTTTATGTCAAATATTCCCAAAAACGTACCTGTCACCTTTAACTGATGCGGGGGATCGCGAAGGATCCGACCATCAATGTCAGGTCCAGCGCGGGAAATGAATCGTTCAGGAGGTCAGTCCACGCGAAGGGCATGGTGATGGATATCCCGTCGTGGCTCAAAGACCAGCGGGCTGCAGATTTCGAGGTGCAGAAGGTGAAGCAGGACTTCATCTTCACGAGGATCGAGCTGTACGCCTCGGACATGCTGCTTCTGCAGTATTCCGTCACGGAGGGGCAAAAAAAAGGAGAGCTGGATTATACGGACGTGAACGAAGTCCTGCTGATCGTCCTGATGGTGGAAAGCCCGCAGGCTTTTACGGATTTTGACAGGGAAAGCGACAGGTACATCCACCGCTTCCTGAGGATGACGGCGGATACGGGATTGTCGTATCCGGCGAAGGCAAAGATGATCTACGTCCAGCTGGACAAGTGCCTGAAGCAGTTCAGGGAAGGCCGGAACGCGGAAGCGGACGATGGAAGGTCGGACAGGCTCCAGGCCTGGCTGGCTGCGATCGCGGATGTAAATGATAAGATGGTGGCGGAAGAGTCCGAAAAGGATGAGGAACTTGCAGTCATCAGAAAAGAAGCCCATGACATGATACAGGAAAAGGAGGTGCAGAACATGGTGATTCAGGAGAGATATGATCGCATGGACTGGGTGACTTATGGGAATGAGCAGATGAAAAAAGGTGATCGCCAACGGATGGAAGACGATGCAAAGGGCATGTACGCCGAAGGAATTAAGCCGGATGTGATTGCCAGGATCCAAAAGGTTTCGGTAGATGTAATCGAAAAGATTCTCGGACTACAACAGGTATAAAAAACAACCCACGTGCCAGGCAGCGCCGACAATAGACATCTTTTATGAAGCACCGCCACAGCGGACGACATGCAGGGAGCCTGCCGCCAGGATTGTTTCCCAGCGACAGGCTTCTTTATCGTTATCAGCATTAACGGTGTTGTACTAAACCGGAAGACGCTTTCGATATATTACGAGACGGTGAGGATTATGAACGACGTTCAGCAGAGGAAAGCCGCAAAAGCATTTTCTGAATACTGGAAGGATAAGGGGTACGAGAAAGGCGAGAGCCAGAAGTTCTGGATGTCGCTTCTTTCTGATGTTTACGGCGTGGAGAATGTGGCGCAGTTCATTGAATTTGAGGATCAGGTGCATCTCGACCATACTTCTTTTATCGACGGGTATATCCCATCTACGAAAGTGCTGATCGAGCAGAAAGGCTTGGGCAAAGACCTGAACAAGCCTATCAAGCAGAGCGATGGCTCCCTGCTGACACCTTTCCAGCAGGCCAAGAGATACATCACGGAGCTTCCCCTCTCCCGGCATCCCCGCTGGGTCATCACCTGCAACTTCGCCGAGTTCTATATCTACGATATGGAGCGCCCCGGCGGTGAGCCGGAGAAAATCCTGCTGGCCGATCTGGAAAAGGAATACTACCGCCTGTCCTTCCTGACGGAAACCGGGAGCGTGCATATCCAGCAGGAGATGGAAATCTCCATCAAGGCGGGCGAGGTCGTCGGTCTGCTGTACGATGCATTCCTCAAGCAGTATAAAAACCCGGAAGACCCGGAAACACTGAAAAGCCTGAATAAGCTGTGTGTCCGGCTTGTCTTCTGCCTTTACGCCGAGGATGCCGGTATCTTCGGAAAGCACCTCATGTTCCATGACTACCTGGCGCAGTTCTCCACGCGGGATATGCGCAAGGCGCTGGTCGCACTCTTTAAGGTGCTCGACCAGAAGCCGGAGGAGCGAGATGAATTCCTCGCTGACGACGATCCCCTCCTGGCTGCCTTCCCCTATGTGAA
>DEPS01000097.1:0-634 GCA_002358875.1 Lachnospiraceae bacterium UBA3386
AAAAAAAGGCAGTTATCCGGATCCGGATAGCTGCCTTTTTTGTGTGTTTTTCAATAGCCTCTTCCGCAGCAGCACATGCTGCACAGGGCATTTAAGCACAGGTAGGTCATGCACATGCGCGCGCACTGATCCGGGCCTGAAGCGGGGTAGCCGTAGGATTTCTGCCGGGACGTATACCACCGGTTTCCGGTCCGGAGCCGGTCCAGCATGCTCTGGTAGATCTGGTTGTCCGGTTCCATGGAAGCGGCCCGCTGAGCGTGCTCCAGGGCGACGGAGTCGTTTCCGACACCGCTGTTTGCCGCAGCGCTGTAGTAGTACCACTGAGCGCTCCGTTCCTCCATGGCGTCAAGGACGTTGAGGGCCTCCTGGAACATGCCGTGATTGATGTAGCTGGCGGCTGCCCGCAGGTGGATCGCCTCTTCGCTCTCTTCGCGGCGGGTGCTCTGCGTACCAAAGCCCGCGCTGCCAAAGAATTCGTTCCAGAAATCCGAGAAATCCTGGTAATTGCCGTAATAGGTATAGGTCGTGCCGTTTTCATCCTGCCAGGTACTGCCGGAGCTGCCGGGGCGCGCGCCGCCGTAGGAGCCTGTCCGGCCATAGGGGGAGCCGGAAGCCGGTCCGCCGCCCTGGCCTG
>DEPS01000097.1:805-933 GCA_002358875.1 Lachnospiraceae bacterium UBA3386
TATTTGCGGCTCAGCTGCCGGTATGCTTTTTTTACTTCCTCGTCCGTGGCGTCCCGGGAAATGCCGAGCACCTTATAGGGATCTGACATGGCTGGTCCTGTTTCCTTTCATGCAGGATGTGCGGTATT
>DEPS01000097.1:1029-4754 GCA_002358875.1 Lachnospiraceae bacterium UBA3386
CGCATTATACGGATCAGTCCTGCCCGGACAAATCTTCGTCCTGATTTTGCGTATTTTCATCCTGATCCGGCGTATTTTCGTCCGCACACGCTGCGCATCCTGTCCGCGAGGCGCGGATCTGTTCAAACCGGATCCAGACACCTGCGTAAAGTATATTCCGAAGTATATCAACATTTTCCAAAATGGGCAATGCCTCAAATGCGCGGCAGCAGGAGGCCATGCACATGGTCAGAAGGTCGCGAACATAGCCGTCAAAATCTTCCCCGCGCTCCTCCATCCTTGCGCGTACGGGAAGGAGAGGATTGAAGCTCCCTGATGAGGCATCCCTGTCCAGGTCGTCGTAGGCGTCGAGCAGGTAGATATATTTCCCGAGGAAAAACCCCATACGGCGAAGCGATTCCTCCCAGATGTCCTTCTCGTAAACAAAAAGCTCTGCCATGAGGGCGCCGAAGCAGGAACCGGCTTCGTCTGCAAGGGCGCCGTCACCGGACGTGTTTTTATTCGGGAAAGCATCTTCCGGGCTCTTCCGGTCAGGTTCCTTTTGACCGCCTGCCTTCCGGCCGGATTCTTTCTGACCGCCTGTCTTGCCGCAGGGCTTTGCACGGTTCTCGATCTCATGCAGGCGGTCAAGGCAGTCTTTTATGGCGGCAGCCTTTTCAGGGTGCCTGGCAGAGGCTTTTTTAAAAGCCCTGTGCAGGATGCCGGACAGGGCGAGCCCCCGTATCCTTCGTTCGTCCTGCCAGTTGTCGCGGCCGGAGTAAAAGGCAAGGAGGATGGTCATATCCGCCGCATACTGAGTGTACCGGCTGCGGCGCATGGGATGTCTTTGGAAGGGGTGAGTGAGGCAGACCGTCTGCGTCCTGCGTTCGTCTGACGGCTCATACAGACAGCTGAGCAGAAATCCAAGAAAGGTCGTGTCATAGCTCAGAGTCAGCTGGCCGGCCCGCCCGTAGGCCTCGAAAAGATCCTCGCAGAGGCCGCAATAATAGCTGCGGTAGAGGGAAACCTCCCGCACCCGCAGCTCCTGTTCATGAATTCTTATATAACCAAACATATCACACTCCGCAGCATACTGATTTCCTGCTCAGCTCTGCTTCATAAACTCTGTGCCGCACTTGGGGCAGCGGACCATGATCCGGCCCTTTCCCCTGGGAATACGGATCTTCTGGCTGCACTGAGGGCACTTGTAAATATGGTACTCGATCCGCTGGGAGGCGTTGTGGCGGGTCTTTCCGAAAAAGGATAATAACCTGCTCTTAAGCGCAAGGAATTTCTGGTTTTCCGCATAGCGTTTGGGAATGTTGCGGGAAAAAGTGCGGAAATAGATGAGAAACAGAAGCACCGCGTTGACAATGCCGATGATCCTCATGAAGACCAGCATACCCGGAACGGCCAGTACGCCGACAGCATTGATGATCCATTCCAGAATAAACAGGACGATCACGGTGACAGACATGAAGCGGGAAAGCTGATCCGTCCCGTACCTTCCCTGCATGAAGAGCGCAAGACGATAACGAAGTTGTTTGAGCATAGCGAGAAAGCTCCTCTGAAAAGAAAAAGAACTGTTCGATTTGTGAGAATAACAAATTTGTGAGAATAACAACAGGAAAGCTGTTTAAATGACAAAAGGATTTTTACACTATAAAAACCGGATACATAAGAACCATTTTAAAAAAACAGGAGTGAAATGCAAGAAAATCAAAACAAAAAATGATTAAATAACTATAAAGCTGGCTGTTCACACGCCGGCCGGCGTGTGAACATGCATCAGAAAAACAGGGCCGTGACAAAGACGGTCGCGCAGCAGCTGACTGCGACAAGAAAGAGGTCTCCGTTTATCCAGGCCACGACAAGGCCCACCGCGAGGGCGGCGATCCCGGACCAGATATTGTCCGTCGCGGTCACGATCGCGGGGAAGGTCATGACTGCGAGAGTCACGTAGGGCACGTAAAACAAAAAGGAACGGATGAACCTGCTTGTGATAGGCTTTTGCAGAAACAAAAGCGGCAGGAGACGGATCATGTAGACGGTCCCGCACATGATCAGGAGGGAAAGGTAGATATTATTCATGGTTGAAAACCTTTTAAAACGTATATATGTGGTGTTATGCCATTAATGCGGTAAGAATGCCGCGCCGGACATTTAATTCTTTTATATATACCACTGATTATAATATGCCCACTGATTTTCAGCCGGCTTTTTCCGCATCGGCTTCCTCGGGGACCGGGCGGATCATGGCCGCGATCCCCGCGATGAGGATGGTCAGGATGATGACCTTGAAGCCGGAGGAAATGCCCCTTGTAAGGGGCAGGACGCTGAATACCCAGCTGGCGGTCATCGATATGGCGACCAGTGCGCCGATAAAGTGGTTTTCCTTTGAGGGAGGGATGATGATCGCAAGGAACATGCCGTAGAGAGAGACGCTCAGGGCGTTGACCGCGGAGGCGGGAAGAATATTCCCGACGAGGACGCCCATTACAGTGCCTCCTGACCATCCCGCGACGGATATAAAGGTGATGGCATAGCTGTAAAAGGGCTCCAGATATCCGTGGACAGCGCTGGAAAGGCCGAAGATCTCGTCCGTGATACAATAGGCGACGCCGAAACGATGTATTGTGGGAATCCCGGGCCTGAGCTTTTGAGACAGCGAGCAGCTCATCAGAAAATAGCGCAGGTTGACGATCACGCAGGTCGAGATCATCTCAATGACTCCGGCATGGGAGGCTATGAGAAGGAGGGCGGCGAATTCGCCCGCAGAGGCGACCATGCCTGTCGACATGAGGAAGGACTGAAAAGCCGTGAGCCCTACGCGCTTTGCCTCGATCCCCAGCGCAAAGGCCACCGCGAAATAGCCCATGCAGATGGGAAAACCGTCGCGCAGGCCCTTCAGGATCCAGCCCCGCCGGCTGCGTGGAGCCTGAAAACCGGTATTTCCAGTATGTGTATTTCCGGAATGTGAATTTCCGGAATGTGAGTTTTCGTTAGGGGCATTTTCCAAAGCAGGCCCTGAAACAGAACGGCCTGCCGGGATTGGTGATTCTTTTTCTTCCATATTATGTCCTAAATCATGTACCAAAAATCTTTCTTTTGTGTTACAATAGCGTAGTTGTCCGCCTGAGAGCGTTCTGTCTGCTTTTACAGGGCATTCTGAAGGCAGCTGAAGATCATAAGACGATCAACAGGCTGCTCTTTACAGGCGGTCGACACTGTTAAAGCATGATTGTGCCGGTCTCTTCAGGAGACAGCATGTAACGTATTATAACATAAGGTTTCAAAAGGGGGAATAAAAAATGCTTCCAAAAGACCCACATATGCTGGCCAGTTTTCTCAACCTCAAGCTCCGTGATTTTTATCCCTCGCTCGACGCGCTCTGCGACGATCTTGGTGTAGACAAGGATGAGATCGTAAAGAAGCTGGAGGCGGAGGAATATGCCTACGACCCGGAAAGAAATCAGTTTATCTGACGAGATGGTGCCGCAGGTATACAGCTTTGATCTTTAGGGACAAAAGCGGCGGATTCAGGACATAAGACACACTTTTGACCCTGATATCATATATATTACAGGAACGATAAACGGAGGAAGAAACATGCGCAGGGAACTTGCCAAGACCTACGATCCGCAGGGGATCGAGGACAGGATCTATAAAAACTGGGAGGAGAAAAAGTATTTCCACGCGGAGGTGGATCACTCAAAGACACCTTTTACCATCGTGATCCCGCCGCC
>DEPS01000096.1:0-8160 GCA_002358875.1 Lachnospiraceae bacterium UBA3386
CCGGGTCAGGGGATCCAGGCCGGTATAATACATGCAGGTCGAGACAGTTCCGGGCGTCGGATAGAAATCCTGCACCTGCTCCGGCATGTAGCCCAGGTCGCGGACATACTCGGCAAGAGCGACCGCGTCCTTTAAAGTGCTGCCGGGATGAGAGGACATGAGGTAGGGCACGATGTACTGCTCCTTGTTCTCCTTCCGGTTCATCTGTTCAAAAAGGCCCACGAATTCGCGGTAGACGCTGTTTCCCGGCTTGCCCATTTTTTTCAGAACATTATCGGAAACATGCTCCGGAGCGACCCTGAGCTGGCCGCTGATATAATATCTGCACAGTTCCCGCAAAAAGGTCCTGTCCCGGTCCGCAAGCAGGTAATCAAAACGGAAGCCGGAGCGGACAAAGACCTTCTTTACGCCGGGAAGGGCGCGCAGCTCTCTTAAAAGCGACAGATAGTCGCGGTGATCGACCTGAAGATTGGCGCATGGCTCCGGGAAAAGGCACCTGCGGTTTTTGCAGGCTCCCTTTGTCATCTGCTTTTTACAGGCCGGGGCACGGAATTCGGCGGTGGGGCCGCCCACATCATAAATGTTTCCCTTAAAATCCGGCTCTTCCAGCATCTGCCGGGCCTCCTGCAGGATCGACTCGTGGCTCCTCGCCTGGACAATGCGGCCCTCGTGGAAGGTCAGGGCGCAGAAATTGCATTCGCCAAAGCAGCCCCGGTTCGAGGTCAGGCTGAAACGGATCTCGCCCAGCGCGGGGATGCCCCCCGCCTGATCATACATGGGGTGCCAGGTCCTCATATAAGGCAGTGCGTAGACGTCATCCATTTCCTGCATCGAAAGAGGTTTGGCCGGCGGATTCTGTACCACAAAGGTCCTGCCGCCATAGGCTTCATAAAGCCTTTTCGCCCCGAAAGGATCCGTGTTGGCATACTGGATGGCAAAGCTCTCCGCGTAGGCGCGTCTGCCCTCTGCCGAAGGCGCACACACTTCTTCATGGTCCGGGAGCCTGACGGCATCAAAAATATCCTCCTCCCGGCGGGTCTTGTATACTGTCCCGTCGATAAAGGTGATGTCCCGCACGTCAAGCCCCGAAGCCAGCGCGTCAGCGATCTCCACGATGCTGCGTTCCCCCATTCCATAGGAGATCAGATCCGCCCCCGCGTCCAGAAGGATCGACCGGCGGACCTTGTCCTGCCAGTAGTCGTAGTGAGACATACGCCTGAGACTGGCCTCCAACCCGCCCAGGATCACCGGCGTCTTTTTAAAGGTCCTGCGGATCAGGTTCCCGTAGACGACGACCGCATTGTCCGGCCTGTGCCCCGCTTCCCCTCCCGGGCTGTAGGCATCCCTGCTGCGCCTTTTTTTATTTACCGTATAGTGGTTCACCATCGAGTCCATGTTGCCGGACGACACCAGAAATCCCAGCCGGGGCTCCCCGAATTCCTCAATGGAAGCCGGATCCCGCCAGTCCGGCTGGCAGAGCATCCCAACCGTATAGCCCCGCGACTGCAGAACTCTGGAAATAATAGCCGCCCCGAAGCTGGGATGATCCACATAGGCATCTCCACATACATATACGAAATCAGGCTGACTGATCCCCCGCTCCTGCATCTCTTCGCGGTTTACGGGCAGAAATCCAACTGTTTCCATTATAAATCCTCTCCATTTGAGGTTGCGCTTTTTTCAATACTCATAAACTGCTGTTTCCGGCTTATGCGAAATAACACTTTGATGATCGCCATTCACAGCGTTTTAAATACAATTCCTCACTGATTACAGCCTTGCTTGTCAAAACTGTCAATTGATTTTTCCTGAACATAGTAGTATAGTTTTTATATAAAGGAAAAGCACCCACTCCAAAGTGGATGCCTCCTAAAGATAGGATATGTCCCTAAGGACACCGCCTCTCCTGGTTGCAGACAGGAGAGGCATTTTTTGCGCGATAGCAATGAGCCATGCGCGGCAAAAATGGAGGCAGAATCTGCGAGCTCGCTCGCAAGAGGCTGCCTCCATTTTCTGCCGCATACGGCGAACGCCGCGACAGCGGGCAAACGCACAGCGTTTGCCCGCTGTCGGCATGGCGCATTGCGGACCACCTCTTATCGAGAAAGTTCAGTAATGCGACAAGCAGCAAACCGGACGATATCAGCAAGCCGATCACTTCCAGAATGACCATAACGATCTCATAAGCTGTCATCTACATCACCTCCCTTCTGTAGCGATTCCGGCGAACCGGTTAACGTTTACAGTTGCCGGGAGGCATACCACCCTGTCATGGGCACTTTTCCACGTGGCAGACCACGTAAAAAAATAATACCACACAGCCATATGATAGTCCAACAAAAATACCGAAAAAATGGTTTTCAGTCTCTTCGATTTAACAGCACTTCTAACCACACTTCCTATTAACTCTTGCAATCACCACATCCCCGAATTACAATAGTAAAGCGTCCCCGGTTCCGGGAGGAGGGCGGCTTTCACAGCTGTCCGGCCGGTATTCAGAGCAAAGAATAAGAGAACCCGTTGATATACGCGGCCGCCGGAGCGCTTTATATTCGAAGCATAAACTGCGTCACTGCAGTGCGAAGTGCTCCGAACCTGCAGCCATATTATTTGCAGCTGTCCGCTTTTTCACAAAAGGTGATGAAGGCATTGCGGACTTCAATAATCCGAACAGCTGCCGCACCCTGCGATTTTAGCAATATGATCAGGAGGAAGGTCCATGATTCTCGCAATTGACACTGGCAATACCCACACCGTCCTCGGCTGCATCAATCCTGACGGGGAGATTGTGCAGATCGTGCGGCTGGAAACAAACATTCATAAGACCGAAAACGAGTATGCCGCGAGCATGAAACTGGTGCTGGAAATGGGCGGAGTCGATCTCAAGGCGATCGAAGGCGCGGTCATCTCTTCTGTCGTCCCCCCGCTGACTCCGACGCTCAAAAAGGCGGTGAAGATTGTTACGGGAGTGGACGCTCTTATCCTCGGTGCAGGTGTCAGGACCGGCCTGCCGATCATGATCGATGACCCCGGAACCATCGCGCCGGATCTCGTCGCCACAGCTGTTGCCGCAAAGGAGACCTGCCAGCTTCCCTGCATCATCATCGACATGGGGACAGCAACGACCGTCACAGTCGTAGACCATGACGGCCGCTATACAGGCGGAGCCATCCTGCCTGGCGTCGCGCTCTCCATGAATGCCCTCACAAACGGCACTTCTCTTCTCCCTAATATCGCGATCGTTCCTCCAAATAAGACCATTGCGACGAACACAGTGGAGTGCATGAAGGCCGGGATTATCTTCGGCTCGGCCGGCGCCATCGACGGCGTACTTGACCGCTTTACTGAATCTCTTCAGGCGGCGGGCGATGAGGAATGGAGCATTGTGGCCACCGGCGGCCTGGCGGGCGTCATATGCCCCTACTGCAGGCATAAGATCACCATCGACCAGGATCTTCTCCTGAAGGGTCTGTACATGATCTGGGAGAAGAACCGCGGAAGCAAACGGAAGGGGAAATAAACGATATCTCAGAGTCCGGATCAGGCTTACTATAATTCAAAGGGATCGGTCAAAAACAGGCCGGTCAGGCTTTATGCCACCTCATCCGCCCCCTTCGGGGCCCATCCCGAAGGGATGGTTTCCTTCACCCTCAAGGGGAAGGCTTTAATATAAAACGGACAAAAATGTGCCGGAAGCTCTGACTTCCGGCACATTTTTTTGATCTGTACAGCTGCAGGTGCAAAACAGCTCAGAGAGATCACATCTCATTTTTACTGATCACAGCTCAAAGAAATCACTGCGTCTGTGTTCTTAACTGATCACAGCTCGGAAAGGTAAATGACAGCCGAGCGGAAGTCGCCCCAGAAGTTGGGCATGGGGAGTCCGGCGTACATGAGGGCGTCGCCGCGCATCTTCATGCGGGGGCCGAAGGGCAGGGTGATGGTGCGGTCCTCCTCAGGGTGGAGCTCATCGGTCCTGTCGACGATGACGGCGTATTCTTTGTCCGGCTTAAGGCCGGGGATGCGCAGGATCCTGCTGCGGTCGTCAGGGACTTTGAGGACCTGGACGTATGTGACGACGGCCTCTGTCTTATCTTTGGAGACGACGGACCAGCAGTCGTACAGGTGGTTTTCGCGGTAGGACGCGATCCTGTAGTAGTCGCCGCGGCGGACCAGGTCGTTGTACTTGTGGTAAAGAGCGATCTGGTGAGGGATGGACTTTTTGTCCTTCTCGTCGAGCTTTGTGATATCGAGCTCGTAGCCGAAGGTTCCGGCCAGGGCCACGTTGCCGCGGGTCTCGAAGCCGGTGCTGCGCCCGATGGCGTGGTTGGGGACGACGGACACATGGGCGCCCATGGTCGAGAGCGGGTAGAGAAGGGATGTACCCTCCTGGATGGCCAGACGCTCGATGGCGTCCGTGTCGTCCGAGCACCAGATCTGGGGGCTGTAGTAAAGCATGCCGGGGTCAAAGCGGGCGCCGCCGCTGGAGCAGTTCTCGAGCAGCAGGTAAGGGAAGTCGTTCACCATGCGGTCCTGCATCTCGTACAGGCCCAGCACATAGCGGTGGCAGAGCTCGTCCTGGTTCTCCGCGCCCAGGAAGGCACTGCCCAGATCCGTGAGGGTGCGGTTCATGTCCCACTTGACGTACTCGATGTTGGCGCTCTTTAAGACATCGTAGATCATCTGATAGACGGTGTCGCGGATCTCCTTCCTGGAGAGGTCCAGGACATACTGGTTCCTCAGCTGTACGGGCTCGCGGCCGGGGATGCGGATCGCCCAGTCGGGATGGGCCCGGTACAGGTCGGAGTCGGGATTGACCATCTCCGGTTCCACCCAGATGCCGAATTTCAGACCGATCTCATTGACATCGTCGACGAGCTTCTTTAATCCGCCCTTGAGCTTGTTTTCATTGACGTACCAGTCCCCGAGGCCGGAATTGTCCCAGTCGCGCTTTCCGAACCAGCCGTCGTCCATGACCAGCATCTCGATACCCCACTTTTTCGCTTCGCGGGCGATGTCGAGGAGCTTTTCATTGTCAAAATCAAAATAGGTCGCCTCCCAGTTGTTGATGAGGATGGGACGCTTTTTGTCCTTCCAGACACCGCGGATCAGGTGGTTCCTGTAGAGGTCGTGGAAGGTATGTGTCATGCCGCCCAGGCCCTGGCAGGAGTAGACCATGATGCCCTCCGGGGTCTGGAAGGAATCGCCGGGCTCGAGCACGAAGGCAAAGCGGTCGGGATTGATGCCGAGGGTGACACGGATGGCATCCAGGGCGTCGCGCTCGACCTGGGCGCGGAAATTCCCTGAATAAACAAAATGGAAGCCATAGACCTCGCCCGCATGCTGGGTCGCGGACGGGGAAACGAGACCGATAAAGGGCTGCTCATGATGGGAGCTCTCACCCCGGTTGGAACAGACGCCCTGGAAGCCGTAGCCGATCTCGCGGTAATGCATGTGGCGTTCCTTTGCCCATGCGCCGTCGAGAGTCAGAAGCCGGAAGGGCCTCTGGTCTTCGTCCGCACACTCCATATCGAGGGACAATGACATGGCCCTCTCCAGCCGGACGGGCCTGTCGGAGTCATTGATCACCCGCATGCTGCGCATGATGGCGTCGCTGTCATCAAAAACGGAATAGGACAGAAGGAAACGGACGCCGATCACCGGATCCGCCATGGTGATCTCAAGAGTCTTCGTCCCGTCCGCATGTCCAAAGACGGCGGGCATGCCCTTGAGCCTCTCCTTCCCTTCATAAATGCGGTGCGACACATAATAGGGCTGGACCGCCGTATGCCCGTCCGCATCACGGACCGTGACCGCTCCGTCGCGGTGGTCGCCATTGAGCTCGCCCGGAAGCTCATGCTTCATGGCCGCCATGATCTTGCCCCGCTCCCCGTTATTGGTGGAGGGCAGAAAAGGAGCCTCCATGTGCCTCAAAAGATAGCGCAGGTCACTGTCCCCCAGCCTCCTGCCGAAATACACGTGCTCCAGAAACTGCTCCTTATCCACGACCGCCATCACATAGCTCACGTGCTCTGTGTCAATCTTGAAAATCCTTTCCTTTTCGAAAAATCTGATATTCATATATTCCTCCCTGAGGCTTGTTTTTTCCTGTCTGTATGACGCTTTGGCTATATAATTATTCTTATCGAAAATAACTTTTCTTTCAATGCAGGAATGTGCCGCAGATATGTAAAAAAGAAAAGAGTGATCCTTTGCAGTTTATATTCTGTCACCGCGTACCGCCGGATCAGATCTTCGGGAGCACCTTCTCCAGACCGCCCATGAAATCGCCGTCGTAATATTCGATCCTGCCCGTATCACAGGCAGCGGTCATGGCCGCGTCGATCGGAATGCGGGCCACGACAGGGATCCCTTCGGCTTTCGCTGTCTCGTCAATATGGCCGTTTCCGAAAATATGCAGCTCCTCTCCGCAGTGAGGACATTTGACATAGCTCATGTTTTCGATGATCCCCAGGATGGGGACATTCATCATCTTTGCCATGCCCACAGCCTTGCGGACGATCATGCTGACCAGGTCCTGGGGAGTGGTGACGATGAGGATGCCGTCGACAGGAAGGGCCTGGAAAACGGTCAGCGGAACATCGCCGGTTCCGGGAGGCATGTCAACAAACATATAGTCGACGTCGCCCCAGGCAACATCCGTCCAGAACTGCTTGAGAGCTCCTGTGATGACAGGGCTTCTCCAAATAACGGGCTGGTCTTCCTTTTCCATAAGAAGGTTCATTGACATGACCTTGATGCCCGTGACGGATGCCGCGGGGAAGATCGTCGTCTCATTGGCTGACAGGTCCGCCGGCCCCACGCCGAACATCCTGGGAATGCTGGGACCTGTGATGTCGGCGTCCATGATCCCGACCTGATAACCCCTGCGGCTGGCCCAGAGGGCGCTCATCGCGGTGACAGAGGATTTTCCGACGCCCCCCTTGCCGCTGACAACGGCGATCATCTTCTTTACACGGGAGCCCGGATTTGCTTCAGCCTTGAAATTAGGCTGGGGGGGCGGAGTCTTTCCCTTTCCTGTTGACGCTTTTGCCGTGTAATTTTTATCGCTCATATTTTTTTCTCTCCTTTCAAAAAAGCGGATGATCATCCGCATAGATTTTCAAAATTCTGCCGGACCTGCACCGGCTTGAATATCATATCGGGAATCCGTCCTTTTTTCAACCCTGAGCGCCTTCATTTCCGGCCACCCTGTGTACCTTCATTTCCGGTCATCTATGCGCCTTCATTTCCGGTCACCGGCCGCAAAAGTGTATAGCTGATGTCCGCTCCCCCCAAAATGCATGACCGCAACTTGTACGCGCCGATATAGACGGAAGCGCGGGAAAATGGTATTCTAAAAAACAGCGGACAGACACTGCGGCGGTCCTGTGAACTACATATGCAAAGCACAAAAGAAGATATCTCGAGGTAAAAAATGCGGATCTTTAATGCTGACAGCCCCCTGATGACGGCCCTTTCCAGATTTGCCGACCTGGCTGTACTGAACATCCTGGCCATCCTCTGCTGCCTTCCGGTCATCACAGCCGGGGCAGCTCTTACAGGCATGCACTACGTCCTTCTGAAAATGGTGCGCAATGAGGAGGGCTATATTGCGCGGAGTTTTTTCAAATCCTTCCGGGAAAATTTCAGGCAGGCAACTGCTATCTGGCTCATTTTCCTCGCTTTTTCCGGTCTTTTCTTTATTGACATGACTCTGACGGGGAAGGGTTCTGCTTCCGGCCTTCCCTCTGTATTCCGTCTGGTGCTCATTGCCTTCGCGGTTTATGCCTACGGAATCTGGCTCTATGTCTTCCCCCTCCTTGCGCGCTTTCAGAACACGATCCGCGGGACCCTCAAAAACGCGGCTGTTCTCGCCTCCCTCGCCCTGCCAAGGACTCTTGCCATGGGCGTCATCTCCGTCCTCCCCGCTGCAGTCATATGGTTCTTCCCTCCCGCCCTTCCCGTCTTTCTTTTTCTCGGCTTCACAGGGCCCGGCATCCTCTGCGCCCATCTCTACAGCCCGGTCTTTAAGAAACTGGAAGGAAAGATCGATGGGCCGGACGATGGCTTTTCATCATAATAACTAATCTTCAGGAAAGGATTTCATTCTATGGATGATATCAATATTGCCATGCTCATCGACGCTGACAACATCAG
>DEPS01000096.1:8239-18850 GCA_002358875.1 Lachnospiraceae bacterium UBA3386
ATGTACGGCGACTGGTCCCAGGACCGGCTGCATTCCTGGCTTAGCCGCGCTTCAGGCTTTTCGCTGACGCCTGTCATGCAGCCCAACAATACACCCGGCAAAAACGCATCGGACATAGGCCTGATCATCGACGCCATGGACATTCTGTACACGGGAGATGTCCAGGGCTTCTGCATTGTATCCAGCGACGGGGATTTCAATAAGCTTGCCACACGGCTGCGCGAAGCGGGAAAGGTCGTGATCGGCATGGGCGAAAAAAAGACGCCGGAATCCTTCCGCGTCTCCTGTGAGCGTTTTATTTTCCTGGACGTCATAGACGGAAGCGATGACGATGATGTCTCCGCCGTCTCCGGCCGCCGCGGACGCGCCCCCCGGACTGGCGCCGCGGGCAGGGGAAATGAAAACAACGGCGGAGGGACCGGAATGAAGCGCGGATCCGGCTCTTCGTCCCAGTCTTCTTCCTCGCCCTCCCATTATTACAGCAGCGCCGGCGCCGGAACCGGGAGCTACGGCAGGAACGCCGCCTCCGAAAGCGGCGGGTCCTACGGAAACGCGCCATACGGCGGCGGGGGCTCCGCTTCCGGAAACAATGGTTCGGGCTATTACGGCAGTTCCGGCAGCTATGGAGCAGGTTCCTCAGGCTATGGCTCAGGATCCGCCTCCGATCCGGATGTGGAAAGCGATGACCAGCTCTTCACCTCGCCCGAGAGTATCGAATCCACCATCGTCAAAATGATCGAGGACAACAACGCCGAGGGAAAGGAAACCGGCCTGGGCGAGATCGGATCCCGCCTTGTCAAGATCTTCCCCGATTTCGACATACGCAACTACCACTACAGCAAGCTCTCCGAATTTTTAAAGGATCTTCCCTCCCTCTGCGTGGAAAACCGCGACAACGCCGTCTGGGTCTCCCTCTCCAGCTCTCCCGACTCCGACATCGAACGGCAGATCCTGAAGATCTTCGATAACCACCACACGGACGACCTGTATATCAGCACCCTGAAAAAAGAACTCGAGGAGATGAACGACAAGCTCGACGCCACCATCCGCAAGAGCGGCGTCACCCGCTTCTCCGTCTACCTCAACCGCATGATCCCCTCCGTTCAGGTCAACGGGCGGCATGTCATGCTGCGAAAGGATTGAACATCAAAGTAATAAGCCCTTTCATCCCCGGCTGAACGCCGTCGGATGAAAGGGCTTGTTTATACGGTAAGGATTTCTGACACAGAGATCAGAAAATCAGGCAGGCAAGGTGTATAGAATAATTCGTGACAGATCCTTACTGCTTACAGGGCCAGCCCCCGGGCGTGGAGAAATTTCTCCACCTTGGCCCAGTAGGTCTCGGGATCTACGTTGACAGACTGGACATGCTCGGCCCCGGGGATCCAGAGGAAAGCCTTGGGGCAGGCTGCCGCCCGGTATAAGGGGGGCATCATCCGGGGCGGCACAAAGGTGTCCGCCTGTCCGTGGATAAACAGGGTCGGGGTCTTTGACCTGGCGACCGCCTCCAGGGGAGACGCCTTCGAGATGTCATAGCCCGTACGGAAGAGAGCGATCACGCGGACCAGGGAAAGAAGGACCGGGGCGGACAGCTTACGAAAGACCGCCCGCATCCAGAAAGAGGCCTTTTTGCGTGAAAGATCCTGCTCCCCTTTTTCCCTGCTTCCAAAACCGTAATAGACCGATTTGAAAATATCCATAGCGGATGTATAGGAAGAGTCTGCGACAGCAGCCACCACCTGCCCGGGAAGGTTCCTGCCGGTCGTCATCAGGACAGTCGCCGCACCCATGGAGATCCCGTGCAGGACGATCTGCGCCTCCGGGTCTTTTTCCAGGACCCAGTCGATCCAGCGCAGAATGTCTCCCGAATCATCCAGTCCCATTCCCACATAATGTCCATCGCTCATGCCATGGCCCCGCAGGTCGGGAAGGAGGACGTTCATGCCGTAACGGTCCCTGTAGACGCGGGCGTAAAGCCCCATGCTGGACGACAGATCCAGATAGCCGTGGACACAGATGACATATCGGTGATTCCGTTTATCATCCTTCTCTGCCGTCGAAAAAGGCACCCCCTCGCCCCCTGCGGAGAGGTCGGCAGGAATATAGTTGGCATGGAGCCAGAGACCGTCGTCCGCGCGGATATAGACGTCCTCGCGGGCGGGATGGGTCTTCATCCACCTTCTCCCGTCCACATATTCCTTCTCCGAGGGAAGCTGATCGATGCTTTCATCGCGCTTCCTCGATCTTAGCGAATAGTTATAATAATAGTTGGCAGCCCCTGCCAGCACTCCCGCTGCGGCGCAGACGCCTGAAAACAGGGCCAGATGCGCCGCATTCCGAAAGCCGCCCGCTTTCCGCAGGCTTTTTGCCTTCCGGATGCCTCTGGCAAAACAACATCCTCTGCTCTTTTTCCCCAGCTTCCTGTTTTTCCTATGTCCCATCTTTTTTCCTCTTTTTCTCAGGAACTGACACAAATTGATCTCTTCATCCCGCCTGCCCGGTTTTACGGCTCCCTCCCGGACACATCTGTCTGAGTATGCAGAACGACGTTGAGCAGAAAGCGCGTATCTTTTTCACTGCTGCGTGCATGGAGACTGCCTCCCATAAGGGCAGCAGCTTCCCTGGCCGCGAAAAGGCCTGAGGGAAGGGCCTCAGAATCTGTCGTCGGGGATAATTCCGCTTCTTCCGGATCCCCCGGCCCGTATTCCCCTCCGGGCACGAACGAATGCGTCATAACGGCCAGATCCGGCGAATCCGCCGCATAGTCCGTCTCCCGGTACAAGACCGGCTGTGCCCTGAACAGCGTCCTCATCCCCGCCTCGGAAATGGGCACGCCGTCATCGTCGACTCTGAAGGAAAGGTTTATAAGCCCCTCTAAAGGGCGGTCGGAACGGCAGTGGACGCTGATCCTTCCTCCCGGGTGCGCCCGAAACACCGCATTTTCCACAAGCTCCCTGAGCGCTCTGCCGAGCAGCTTCCCAAAGCCTGTCACAGATGCAGGCATAGCGCTGTCAAAATAAAGTTCCAGGGATGCATTCTTTTTCGCGCATTCCTCCCTTTTCAGATCGAGGACAGCGCTGATACATTCCTCCGGAGAAAAGGTTATCGTATCGTGCCCGAAGGCATGCTCTCCAATGACAGTATCTTTTTTGTCAGTATCTTTTTCCAAACCGGAAGCGGACTCCCGGGCGGGCTCTTTTTTTTCTTCCTCCGCCCAGGGCTGCACAGCCGGTTCCTGAGACACTCCTTCTCTGAGACGGGCGAGCTTCACCTCGATGTCCCGCCTTCCTGCCTGCTCCTTTTTCAGCTCCTCCTGCAGAAAGAAAACATCCTCCTTCGCCTTACGGACCGCCTCCTGTATCCTGGCTTCCACGTCTTTTTCCGCCTTCAGGCGCGCTTCCCGCACTCTTCTTTCCGTTTCCTCTTCCGCCTTCCGGAGCATGGTCTGCCGCTCGCGCTCCGCATCCTCCTGCGCCTGACGGAGCAGGTTTTTCAGAGCTCTCGATGCGTCCTCTTTTGCCCTCTCGATCTCCAGGGCCATCTTCCTCAGGTCTTCGCGGGATTGGTCCAGACGGGCGGTGAGCAGGGCGGAATTGCCCCTTTCCCTTGCAAGAAGCTCCTCCAGCTGCGAGACAGCTTCCGCCTTTTTCTTCTTTTCTTTTCTGAGAGCATCGCTCAGCTCGTTCTGAGCGCGTGCCGCCTTCTCCTTTGCCTTTTCGAGCTGGTCCCTGAGCGTTTCCTGGCCGGCGCGTCCCATTTTCAGGGCCCGGTCGATCCTCTCCTCAGTCTCCCTCTGCTGCGCCTCCCGGTCATAATAAAACAGGTACAGGCGCCCGGTCCCGTTCTTCTCCGCTGTCCTTCGGATCACAAGCTCGATGCGGGGGGTCTTTGCGTCCTGCTTTCCTCCCTGCCTCTCCCCGTTTTTTTCCTCCGGTCTTAAGACCCGGAAAATACCGCAGGAGACAGGCTTTCCGACCGCCGCTTTTTCCTTATTCAGGATAAAGGATGACATGAGCTTTTCCCTGGTGATGCTCGTGATCTCCAGGCCGAAGAAAGGATCGGCCAGGATATTTCCCGTATAGGCGCTGACCGATGTGCCGAACATGGACGGGATATTTTTGCTGGTAAAGATCACCCGCGGTCCCCTGGCGGCCTCTCCGGCAGGGAAGCTTCTGTCGCCCTGCGCGGCGGTCCCCGCTTTCTTTTCCCGGGATATGTTCTCCCCGGCATCTTCGCCCGGATCCTTTCCGTGACCGTCCGCGTCCTTTTTCCTTATTCCCGGATATTCCCCGCCGGCATATTCGATCACACAAAGACCCTCCGGCACCTGGCGGAGGATCCCGGAGACCGTTTCCAGCTGAGCCTCCAGGCGTCCCGCCGCGAGACGGTATCCCGTCGTCTCCTGAAAGACACAATAATACATGGCGCCGTACTCAGTCTCCCAGGCCGGCGCCCCGGTCATTTTATAATAAAAGCAGTTGCCGTCCCTGCGGTAAAAGCGCAGGTTTACGGAAATATTTCCTCCGTTTTTCCTCGCCTTGGCAATTTCCTCCCGTATCTTTTCACGATCCTCCTCAGAGGCCATGAAAAAGGGGTTCTTCCGGACCTTTTTCGCGAACACCTCCTGCCTGTACCGCAGCCGGCGGGCAAAATAATCATTATAAAAGACCGCCTCCTCGCCCTGCCCGTCAAGGCAGGCCAGGATCATCACTCCGCAGGGCAGGTTGGTGACGAAATCATGCAGCTGCTGAGCCCCGCTGCCGCCTGCTTTTTCCGAAAAATGCAAAAAAGATATTTCCAGCCGGCCGTCCCGCCTGCAGATCACCATGGAGCACCGCAGATACAGGGGCCTTGCCTTTTCATCCTCCTTTGACACGAGGTTTACCTCGTAGGCCACCGTCATAATCTCATCCGCGCTCGGAGAACTCCTGATCGAACTTATATCCACAAACCGCGGTCCGGCTGCTGCCGCTGGCTTCTTTTTCAAAAAAGAAAGCACGTCGCCCTTCGTCAGGAAATGATGCATGTCCTCCGGTGTGATCCACACCAAATCTCCCGCCAGCATTTTCAGGCAGGCGTCCGCATCCCTTTCATCAAACAGTTTATTCAAAAAATCTTTTCCAAAATCTATAGGAGTCTGCATGGACAACATTATAACAGATTGGCGCCGCTCGGAAAAGAATTGCAATATCGGATTTTCGTGCTATATTCTTTATATCTTTATGATGTCAGGGTCAAAAGACAGTTTTGCAGAGACCGCTTCGTCACAGACCTTTTGAAATTGGCATCATCTTTAAACGGAGGTGATTATTTTTGGACAAAAAAGCCATTGCGGAGATCCGCAAACTTATGACAGCTAATAACTGCCGGATCGACCGGCTCAGGGGGTGCTACGTTGACGAAAACCGCGAAGTGGTCACGGAGCTCGAGGAAAGCTTCCTTTCGCTGGAGGATGAGACAGTGGAAAAATACTGCGAGATCTTCCGCCAGACCCTGACCGGAAAGCCCGGTAAAAACCTTTTCAATCTGGAGTTTCCCCTCTCCGAGGAGGAGCCCGGCGGACGGCAGGATCTTCTGTACCGGCTTCTGCAGTCCGGCCTTGAAGATAAGACCCTGCTGCGCGCCTTTTTTGACCGCGTGATCGAGACGGCAGCCTTTCCGGAAAAGTACCTGATCCTGGTCGCGCACGGCGTCTACGACATACCCGGCCGCACCTCTGACGGGATCGACATGGACGACGCCTCGGATTATGTCTATTCCTTCCTCCTGTGCAGCCTCTGTCCTGTCATCCTTCTCAAGGAAGGCCTGTGCTATGATTCCGAAAAGAGGAGCTTCCTCGACCGCCGCAGCGACTGGGCCGTACAGCGCCCCGACGCAGGCTTCCTCTTCCCTGCCTTCAATGACCGGAACACCGACATCCACCAGACCCTCTTTTTCGCCCGCCGTCCCGATGAGCTTCACGAAGAGATCCCTCAGGAGCTTCTGGGCTGCCCCATGCCCCTGCCCGAGGAGGACCAGCGCGGCGCCTTCAAAAACGTCGTAGAAACTGTCCTTGGCCGGGACTGTGATTTTGAAAATGTCAAAAATATCCACGAGGCCATAGGCCAGCTGGTGGAGCAGGAGAAGGACAGCGGCGAGCCCGCCCAGATCGAAAAGGTGCAGCTTCGCCGGATCCTCTATGAGAACGGTGCCCCCCAGGAGTCCCTCGAGACCTTCGATGCGGCCTTCGATGAAGCCGTCGGAGAAGGCGGTACCTTCGCTGCCGAAAATGCAGCCGAAACAAAAAAGCTCGAGATCAAGACCCCGAGCCTTCGCATCACCGTCAAGGCGGAGATGGCGGATATGATCAAAACGCGCTTTATCGACGGCATCGAATACCTCACGATCCCCGTCGCCGATGATATCGAGGTCAACGGCATCCGCATTCTTCAGTCCAGAAAGGATTAATAAAAGCCCCTTCCTTTTCACTGAAAAAACCGGCTGGAACGATATTTCGTTTCCAGCCGGTTTTTATCATGAACAAGTAACGCCTGCTCGCGGCGATAACAAAGCTTCGCATTGTCAAAACGCTTACGCGGCGCCGCGCGCCGTTACACTCGGGTTTTGCGCGAAAAGACCCGCAATCGGCATACAGAACAACAGCCTACCAATATAGAACAATAGCCGTGCCGGGCACAATGTTGTTATAGAGCACCTCGGCGACCCAGGTCGGGAGGTTCACACAGCCATGGGAGCCGTCGCCTCTGTAGATAGTTCCCCCGAATCTGCTCCTCCAGTTAGCGTCGTGGAGGCCCTGCCCCTCATAAAAGGGCATCCAGTACTGGACCTTTGTCTCATACCTTTCCTTTCCCTCGCCTCCCCGCAGGATCGACGGGCTTTCCTTAAAGGCAAGGGGGAAGACTCCTGACGCGGTTCCAAGATCCTTCGTGACATCACCGGTGACGACATCGCTCTCGACCACCAGGGATCCGTACAGGTAATACCACATGTGCTGGGCGCTGAGATTGACCTCGACATAGGTTCCGTTCAGGTCGTCTGTGCCGTTCCTGCTAAAATACAGGGGGCAGCCCCAGTCGTTATAGGTCAGATATACGGGCTCCCGCTCGACAGACTTACCCGACAGGATGTCCTGTGTCAGCTGCCGGATCTCTTCATCTTCCAGGATGGTATAGCCGTATTCGTTCCATCCCGGTGAAAAAGTCACCGGATACCCCCATGTCGTCATAAAGACGCGCTCGTGGTAACGGGTCTCATATTTGTCGATCAGCTTTTCGACATATTTCTTCACCTTGTCCTCGCGCACCTGGACCTTCCCCTTCCTGACCTTGAGCCAGTTCATGAAGGTCTTGAATTCAAGCTTTTCTGTTTCAGAGCCAAAATCATAGGTGACGGTCACTTTTACGTACTTATTGAGGATCTTGCATTTTTCCTGGATTTCTTTATCGGAGGCCTTTTTGTCAGGCAGTGTGTACAGAGATTCGGGAATCTCGCAGACAAGATTGAAGCGGCCCTCTCCGCTCCCGGAAGATTTTTTCGGAGCAACCGTTTCCTTGTCCTTTTTCGAAGTATCGCCGGCTCCGGACTCGGCATTCTCCTCTGCCCCGGCCGCTTCTCCCGAAGCTCCCTTCGCAGCTTCTTCCCTGACATCCTTCGCAGCTTCTTTCGTCGAGGCTTCTTTTTCCGATTCTTCCTTGTCAGAAGTTTCTTTTTTCGAAGCTTCTTTTTTAGAAGCTTCTGTTTTAGAAACTTCTTTGGCCGGCGTCTCCTTCTCCGCCTCTTCTTCCGAAGCTTCTTCTGTCAGGATTTCCTCTGCTGCTTCTTTTGTCTCTGCCGGATATGCGCCCTCATCAGAGGTTTCCTGCCGGGTCTCCTTCTGGTATCCTGAAGGGCCGCCTGCCTGTTCCGCAAGCATTGCCTCGATCTCACCGCGCAGCCACTTTCGCAGCGCCCCGTCTTCCAGCTCCGTCCCCTGTACCTCAGGGCGGATCCGGCACTCGTTCTCCTTTTCGTAAAAGAGTATTTTTGCGTTCTTATTCTTTTTTCTGGGCGCCGAGAGTGCATCCACACTCACTGCCGCGTCAAAGACCTTCGTATCGGACTTGAAGGGCAGGGCCGCATCAAAAGAATTCCCGTTTAAAACACCGTCCAGCACAACACGGAGATCTTTTTTTTCGGAATCCATGATCCTGGTCAGAGAAGCCTCAAGCGCCTCGCTGTCCAGTGTGTAGCCCAGTTCTTCCAGCGACGCGCCAAAAATCTCATTTCCGTCTTCCGTCACTGTGATCCTGCTTTCATCGATTCCTTCCGAAAGCAGTCCTACGACCTGTGCCGGCATCTTTCCGGAAACGTTCCTGCCGTTTATGAACGTCCGGTCCAGGAAACCGCTGCGGCTCTGCAGCGAATTCACGTAATAAACCGCTCCGCCCGCCGCGCCTGCCAGGACAGCTAAAGCTGCCGCGATTCCGAAAATAGTGCTTTTTTTCATGAATTTGTTTCCTCCAGGAACTTCATGTAATCGCCCACCATCAGGGCAATGCGGAAGGTCATGGCGTCCTCAAATGTGCGGATGTCAAGACCGGTGGCCTTCTGCAGCTTTTCCATGCGGTAAACAAGGGTATTGCGATGGATGTAAAGCTGGCGGGAAGTCTCCGAGACATTGAGGTTGTTGTCAAAAAAGGTCTGGACCGTCGCCAATGTCTCCTGATCGATCAGGGTGGGATCATAGTTCCCGAAGATTTCCTTCAGGAACATTCTGCAGAGGTTGACAGGGAGCTGGTAGATCAGCCTCCCGATGCCCAGCTCATTATAAGAGAGAACCTTTCGGCCGGCATAGAAGATCCGCCCGACATTCATCGCCATCCGGGCCTCTTTGTAGGATTTGGAAAGATCCCTGAGCTCTCCCACGATCGTTCCGTAAGACGCACGGGTATCCACCATCGCCTCCGCCCCGAGCATGTCAACTGCCGTGGCCGCGCACCGGTCCAGCTCCTCATAATCATTCTCCGAGGACAGGGATTTGATCAGAACGATGCTGCTCTCATCCACTTCCGTCAGATAATCGCCGCCCTGAGCTGAAAACAGGCCCCCGAGCATCTTCGCCGCGGTCGCCCCCGCCTCAAGCGTTGCTGCGGGCGTACTGCCGGACTCGATATCAAAAATGATGACCGCCCTCGGCTCAGTTCCCGCAATATGGAGCTTGCGTGCGCGGTTGTGGATATCCACAGAAAGAAGATTGTCGAGAAGAAGATTCTGGAAAAAGCTTCCCCGGTCCAGACGCTCCTTATAGGCGGCGATCAGCTTTCGCAGCTGGCCCGCCACCATTTTTGCCACCATGAAGGTATAATCGCTCTCACCCGATCCCGTAAGAATATAAAAAGGCTCGTCGTCATCCAGCACCTTCAGCAGATAGCAGGTCCCGATGATCTGGCTGTCCACAGGTGAATGGGCAAAGGCCGACACCATCGCAGCCTCCACCGGAACCATTTTCGACGTCATGGCAATGACTTTCCCGTTAAGATCCTGGACACAGAACTGGGTCCTGCTGATCGCGCACATCTCTTCCAGGCAGTTTTTGATAATCTGTGCTGTAAGCATCTTTCCCTCCATAAAACCGGGCATCACCGGTCCTGCGGTCTTTTGTCAGGCTCCGGGATCTCTCAACAGCATTCTCACAAGGGGCGAAGCAGAGAATCCGAGGCCGTGAGAAGCTGAACAGTTACACCAATATTACACATAAAATCACAAAAATCAAGCCTCATCTATACGTGAAG
Organism: Lachnospiraceae bacterium UBA3386; assembly: GCA_002358875.1. Classification (GTDB taxonomy): domain Bacteria; phylum Bacillota; class Clostridia; order Lachnospirales; family Lachnospiraceae; genus CAG-791. The sequence continues at coordinate 18,010 of DEPS01000096.1, forward strand.
CCAACATGCGTTCTCCCGCCAAAAACAGGCCCTTTTTTTTCCTGAGGCAGTTATGCTTTCTCCCGTAAAAAACAGCGCAGACATCTACGCCTGCGCTGCTTCTTATATTTGCTATATTCTGCCTGATCTGCTCCGATACATTCTACATTCGGATGCATTTGGGGGCATATTCCCGTCCGGATCATACAGTTACGCCGGATCCGATATATCTTTCCCCGGATCAGTTGGCGATGACCAGCTCGGTCTCCTTATCGAAGATGTGGATCTTCTTGGTGTCGAAGGTGAAGGTCATGCTCTTGCCGGGACGGATCTGGGTGGTGGGCTCAACACGCGCCGTAACAGAATTGCCGACAACATCGAAGTACAGGAAAACTTCCGCGCCGAGAAGCTCGTAAACGTTGCAGGTCGCGTTGAACTTGTAAGCTGCCTTCGCAAGAGCATCAGGAGATGCAAGGATGTCTTCAGGACGGATGCCGAGGATGACGGTCTTGCCGTTGTAGCCGCCCGCGATAACCTTCTGAGCCTTGTCAGCGGGAAGCTCGATGCTCTGTCCGTCGAGCTCGAGGTATGCCTTGCCGCCGGCGACCTTTGCGGTCGCATCCAGGAAGTTCATCTGAGGGGAGCCCATGAAGCCCGCGACAAAGAGGTTGCAGGGGTTGTCATAGAGGTTCTGAGGGGAGTCGATCTGCTGCACGACGCCGTCCTTCATAACGACGATCCTGGTGCCCAGAGTCATGGCCTCGGTCTGGTCATGCGTGACGTAGATGATGGTGGTGCCCAGTCTCTGGTGAAGCTTGGCAATCTCAGTTCTCATCTGGACACGGAGCTTGGCATCGAGGTT